>NZ_WSRO01000002.1:3046071-3354107 GCF_009769735.1 Streptomyces sp. BA2 | reverse complement strand
AGCCGCCCAAGTGCGTCACGATCGGGGCCGCCAGGGCGGGGGCTGCTACCTGTGGGAGTGAGTTGGCGATGTTGATGACGCCCATGTCCTTGCCGCGGTCCATCGCCTTCGGCAGTACGTCCGTCATCAGCGCGAAGTCCACCGACGTGAAGACGCCGAAGCCGACGCCGAGCACCGCCGCCGCGACGATCGCCCCCGGCCATGTCTGCCAGCCGGACAGCAGGGCCGTCGCCACCGCCATCAGGACGCCGGACCAGAGCACGAACGGCTTGCGGCGGCCCACGCGGTCCGACCAGACGCCGCCGACGACAACCGTCGCGAGCAGCGTCAGGCCGTTCACCGCCGTGAGGATCAGGACGCCCTCGTCCGGGTCGGAGTAGTCCAGGCGGTCCCGCAGGTAGTAGAGGAGATAGAGCAGGACCAGGGCGTTGCTGAGGTTGATCAGGAAGCGGGTCAGCCAGGCCCATCCCAGGTCCGGGTAGCGGCGCGGGCTCAGCCAGAAGGCCGCGGCGAACGACCGCCACGCGAACGGCGGCCTGTCCCGCGGCGCGAGGCGCAGGTCCCGGTGGCGCAGGACGTACGGCAGAACCCCCGCCAGCGTGAACACCGCGCACGCCGCGTACCCCGCGCCCACACCCCCGGCCACCGTCGCCAGGCCCGTCCCCACCACCACACCCAGGAGCTGCGCCGCCCCGAGCCAGCCGCCCACCGCGCCCCGCTGGAGCCGCGGCACCCGGTCGGGCACGGCCGCCGTGACCGCTGCGAACGCGGCGTTCAGCGTGAGCTGGACCAGGCACCAGCCCGCCGCCATCCACCACACGGACCCGGCGGCCGAAAGCAGCAGGAGCGCCGCCGCGCCGCCCGCCGTGCCCGCCACGATCCACGGCGTGCGCCGCCCGAAGCGCGAAACCGTCCGGTCCGAAAGCGCGCCGAAGAGCGGGTTCGACGCGAGGGACACCACGGCCCCCGCGCCCGCCACCCACGCGAGGACCGTCTCCTTCGACGTACCGGCCGGCGCGAGGTCCTCCGCCTGGAGGGCGAGCAGGATCTGCAGCGGGCCGTACCAGCCCACCCAGATCGCCCCGTTGGCGAGCGAGAGCGCGGTCGTCCAGCTCCGCCCGACCCGTTCGGTCGGCTCCCGCAGCGCCTCAACCTGGCCTTCTCTCATGCCCGTTGCGCCCGCAGCGCCTCACGCAGCCATGCGTACGACGCCTTCGGAGTGCGCTCCAGGGTGGAGTAGTCGACGTGCACGAGACCGAAGCGCTGCCGGTAGCCCTCCGCCCACTCGAAGTTGTCCATCAGGGACCAGACGAAGTAGCCGCGTACGTCCACGCCCTCCTCCAACGCCCGGTGCAGCGCGCGGAGATGGCCGTCCAGGTAGTCGATCCTCCGCTGGTCGTCGATTCCCTCGTACGAGCAGCCGTTCTCGGTGATCACCAGCGGCGGCAGGCGGTCGCCGTACCGGTCGCGGAAGCCGGTGAGGAGCTCGGTGAGCGACTCCGGGACCACCGGCCAGCCGAAGTCCGTCACGGGGTGACCCTGCAACTCCCGGGGCGAGAAGGGTAGTTCCGGCGGCAGTGTCAGACCCGAGAACTCCGTGGAGGCGGGGAGCGGGGCGCCCACCTTCGTCGGCTGGTAGAAGTTGATCCCGTACCAGTCGACCGGCTCGGCGATGACCTTCAGGTCCGCCTCGATGTCGCCACCCGGCATCAACTCCCCGATGCCGTCCGGATATCGGCCGAGGATGAGCGGGTCCGCGAACAGGCGGTTGAGGAGCACGTCGTAGAAGTCCGCCGCCTCCGTGTCCTCGGCCGAGGGTGACGCGGGCCAGGTGGGGCCGTGCGAGTTGGCGATGCCGATGTCCGTGACGCCCGCCGCGCGCAGCGCCCGTACCGCGAGGCCATGGGCGAGGAGCTGGTGGTGCGCCACCGGCAGTGCGTCGAACATGAGCTGCTCGCCGGGCGCGTGCTGGCCGAGCGCGTGACCGAGGAGGGTGTGTTCGGCGGGTTCGTTGAGGGTGATCCACTTCTTGGCCCGGTCTCCGATGCGGGCGGCCACCACGGCCGCGTACTCGGCGAAACGCTCGGCCGTGTCCCGCCGCAGCCAGCCGCCCTCATCGGCGAGCGCGAGAGGGGTGTCCCAGTGGAAGAGCGTCGGGACGGGGCCCACGCCCGCCGCGCACAGCTCGTCGACAAGACGGTCGTAGAAGTCCAGGCCCTTGGTGCTCACCTCGCCCGCCCCGCCCGGCAGGACGCGCGGCCACGACACCGAGAAGCGGTAGGCACCCACCCCCAACTCCCGGATGAGCGCGACGTCTTCGCGGTAGCGGTGGTAGTGGTCGCAGGCGACGGCGGCGTCCGTGCCGTCCTTCACTCTGCCCGGCACGGCGGTGAACGCGTCCCAGACCGAGGGGCCGCGTTCGTCGACGGCGCCCTCGATCTGGTGAGCCGATGTGGACACCCCCCACAGGAATTCGCGGGGGAACTGAGGTAGTGGTTCGCGCGCAGGGGTCGCATCGCTCGCTGCCATGGGCGCGATCTTCCGTACGGCTGCGTACGGAAGTCAATGGGCGTGCCTCAGAAAACGTGAACACCGCTCAGGTTTTTACGAGCCCTCCTTTTACGAGCCCTCCTTGAGAACACGCGTGATCAGCCTCCGCTGCGAATCCGTCAGGCGTGGATCCGAGCAGTACACCGTGTGGCCGTCCACGGTGAGCTGATAGCTGAAGCCGTCAGGCACCCCTATCGGCGGCGTGCTCCGGCCCTCGGCCATGGCCTCTTGGGCCAGGGCCTGCCACTCGGGGGCATCGGGCAGACCAGAGGTGTCGACCTCGGCGTGCCGCTCGATGCCCGCGAATCCTCCCGTGCGCTTCACCTGGATACGCATGGAACCTGTCTACTCCATGGGGAGGCCGGTTGGTAGGTCAGTTGGTCGGCACGCCGACCTGGGACCACGCCTTGACGACGGCTCCGTGCTCCTCGCCCTCCCCGTACTTGTCGCGCGCCGCGGCCACCGTCAGCTTCGCGAAGTCCGCGAAGCACGCGTCCTGCGCCAGCTCGCCGCCGGTCAGGACGGCGTACCAGATCTGACCCGCCCGCTCCCACGCGCTGCCGCCGAGCGCCTCGGCGAGCAGGTAGAAGGCGTGGTTGGGGATGCCGGAGTTGATGTGCACGCCGCCGTTGTCGCGGCCCGTGCGGACGTAATGGTCCATGTCGGCGGGCTGCGGGTCCTTGCCGAGCACATCGTCGTCGTACGCCGTGCCGGGCGCCTTCATGGAGCGCAGCGCCTTGCCCGTCACGCGCGGGGCGAGCAGCCCGGCGCCGATCAGCCAGTCGGCCTCGGAGACGGTCTGGCCGAGCGTGTACTGCTTGATCAGCGAGCCGAAGACGTCGGCGAACGACTCGTTCAGGGCGCCCGGCTGGCCGAAGTACGTGAGGTTCGCCGTGTACTGGACGACGCCGTGCGTCAGCTCGTGGCCGATGACGTCCACCGGGATGGTGAAGTCGAGGAAGATCTCGCCGTCACCGTCGCCGAACACCATCTGCTCGCCGTTCCAGAATGCGTTCCCGTACTTCTCGCCGTAGTGGACCGTCGCGTTCATCGGCAGGCCGCTGCCGTCGATGGAGTTGCGCTGGTACGACTTCAGGAACAGCTCGAACGTCGCGCCGAGGCCCGCGTACGCGCGGTTGACGGTCGCGTCCTTGCCGGGCTTGTCGCCCTCGCCGCGGACCTTGCGGCCCGGCAGCTCGGTCTTGTGCTTCGCGTCGTAGATCGTGCGGTGCGGCTTGCTCTCCGCGGCTTCCTTGGGCAGCGAGACGGACGGGGCGCCGATGACCGTGGTCAGCCGGCGGTGGGTGCGCTCGATGGAGTCCCGTTCCAGGGTGCGGCGGGCGGGCCCTGCGAGCGTGGCGTCGTCACTCTGGGCCAGAGTGTCGAGCACGTGGGGCGGAATGATGGTGCAGAAGACAGGCTCGAAGCCTGGGTTGGTGGCCATGGCGTGCAATGTGGCACTGGGTCATGCCGCTGTCACTACCTGCAACCATGATTAGTGAAATAGAGGTATTGATCACCTCTTACCCGTTACCTGATGGCGATCCCGCATACTGATACGCACCCGCGCACACAGCGCGGCTCGGCTAGGCTGCGGAGCATCATGCGTTACGGGCTGCTTCTCCTTAGCTGCCGCGGCGAGGGCCTGTAGTCGAGGCCGACCCCCTCCCCGCGGAGTTCGGTGTTGCTCGCGAAGCGACCGTCGGCCGTCCTTAAGGACACTCCCGAGGAGCCCCCGCATCATGGCGATCAAGCCCAATCTGCAGCGCGCCACTTCCATGCCGGTCCATAAGTACGGCCAGTACGACCAGGTCGACATCCGCGACCGTACGTGGCCGGACAACCGCATCACGGTCGCTCCCCGCTGGCTCTCCACGGACCTGCGTGACGGCAACCAAGCGCTGATCGACCCGATGTCCCCGGCCCGCAAGCGCGAGATGTTCGACCTGCTGGTTCGCATGGGCTACAAGGAGATCGAGGTCGGCTTCCCCTCCTCGGGCCAGACCGACTTCGATTTCGTACGGTCGATCATCGAGGACGGCGCGATCCCGGACGACGTCACGATCTCCGTCCTGACCCAGGCCCGCGAAGAGCTGATCTCCCGCACCGTCGAGTCCCTGGTCGGTGCCAAGCGCGCCACCGTCCACCTGTACAACGCGACCGCGCCCGTCTGGCGCGAGGTCGTCTTCCGTGGCTCGAAGGACGCGGTCAAGCAGATCGCCGTCGACGGCACGCGCCTGGTCATGGAGTACGCCGAGAAGCTGCTGGGCCCCGAGACGATTTTCGGCTACCAGTACAGCCCCGAGATCTTCACGGACACCGAGCTGGACTTCGCCCTGGAGGTCTGCGAGGCCGTCTGTGACGTGTGGCAGCCCGAAGAGGGCCGCGAGATCATCCTCAACCTGCCCGCCACGGTGGAGCGTTCGACGCCCTCCACCCACGCGGACCGCTTCGAGTGGATGTCGCGCAACCTGACCCGGCGCGAACACGTCTGCCTGTCCGTCCACCCGCACAACGACCGCGGCACCGCCGTCGCCGCCGCCGAACTGGCCATCATGGCCGGCGCCGACCGCATCGAGGGCTGCCTGTTCGGGCAGGGCGAGCGCACCGGCAACGTCGACCTGGTCACCCTGGGCATGAACCTCTTCTCGCAGGGCGTGGACCCGCAGATCGACTTCTCCGACATCGACGAGATCCGCCGCACCGCCGAGTACTGCAACCAGATGGAGATCCACCCCCGCCACCCGTACGCGGGCGACCTCGTCTACACCGCCTTCTCCGGCTCCCACCAGGACGCCATCAAGAAGGGCTTCGAGGCGATGGGCGTCCGGGCCGAGCAGCAGGGCAAGACAGTCGACGACATCGAGTGGGCCGTCCCGTACCTGCCCATCGACCCCAAGGACGTCGGCCGCTCGTACGAGGCCGTCATCCGCGTCAACTCGCAGTCCGGCAAGGGCGGCATCGCCTACGTCCTGCAGAACGACCACAAGCTGGACCTGCCGCGCCGCATGCAGGTCGAGTTCTCCAAGATCATCCAGACGAAGACCGACACCGAGGGCGGCGAGGTCACACCGGACGCGATCTGGGGCATCTTCCAGGACGAGTACCTGCCCAACCCCGCCAACCCGTGGGGCCGCATCCAGGTCAAGAACGGCCAGACCACCACGGACAAGGACGGCACGGACACCCTCACCGTCGAGGCGACGGTCGACGGCGCCGACACCGTCCTGACCGGCACCGGCAACGGTCCGATCTCGGCCTTCTTCAACGCGCTGCAGGGCATCGGCATCGACGTACGCCTCCTGGACTACCAGGAGCACACGATGAGCGAAGGAGCCTCCGCGCAGGCCGCGTCGTACATCGAGTGCGCCATCGGCGACAAGGTCCTGTGGGGCATCGGCATCGACGCGAACACGACGCGTGCGTCGCTCAAGGCCGCGGTCTCCGCGGTGAACCGCGCGGCTCGCTGACACAACAGCTGACACACCACGCTGACACACCACCCCATCGGCCCCCGAGGTTTTCCTCGGGGGCCGATCAGGGTGCGGTACCGGCCATCTCTCGTACAAGGTGCTGACGTCACATCAACAATGTGGCTAACATCACGCCCAACGCGGCAATGTTGCCGGGGCGTTACGGAGGTGCGTGGTGCTGCCAGATCGGGGACGGAACGGCCGGGAATCCCGCATCATCGCCACGCCCGTTTCGCGTGGGCGGGTCCTGCGCAGGCGCCTGATCGGCGTGCACACGGCCTGGTCCACCGTCGGGGACGGCGAGTTCTTCTGCCCCGGCTGCGGCGGTGACCGCAACTACCGTCGCCGCACCGGCCGTCGCCGCTTCGTCCTGCTCGGCGTCCCCGTCCTGCCGCGCGGCACCGCGGGCCCCATCGTCGAGTGCGCCGCCTGCGGTGACCACTTCGGTACGGACGTTCTCGGCCATCCCACGACCACACGGCTCTCGGCCATGGTGCGCGACGCCGTGCACACCATCGTCCTCGCCATCCTCGCCGCCGGCGGCACCTCGTCGCGCTCCACGCTCGACGCGGCCGTCGCCGCGCTGCGCGGCGCCGGGTTCGACGACTGCCGCGAGGAACAGCTCGTCGCGCTCGTCGACGCCCTCGCCGCCGACACCGGCCGCGCGACCGTCCCGGACTGCGGGCCCGGCCTGGCCATAGAACTCCACGAGGCGCTCGGCCCGCTGGCCCCGCACCTCGCCCCCGCCGGACGCGAGGCGCTGCTGCTCCAGGGCGCGCGGATCGCCCTCGCCGACGGCCCGTACACCCCCGCCGAGCGCGAAGTGCTCGCCACCGCCGGCGGCGCCCTGACCATCGGCGCGGACGAGGTGACGCGGCTGATGGTGGCGGCACGCACGACGCACTTCTGACGCCCCCCGGAGCGCCCGCCTCCGTACTCCCACGGGAGTAGCGCCGCGCCTTCGCCTCCCTACGCCGTACGCCCCAACTCGCCCTCGCGCCCGACGGATCGCACGACACCCTCCGGAAGGGTTGGCACCGAACCTGCCAACCTGCCGGAAGGAGGCCCGTCATGCGGGCCGAACAGACCACCGCACGACGGCGACGAGCCGTGCCCTGGGTGTTCCTCGCCCTGTGGATCGGCGTCATCGCGCTCGCCGGGCCCTTCGCGTCCAAGCTGTCCGACGCCCAGCAGGACCGCGTCGTCGACTACCTCCCCGCCAGCGCCGACTCCACCGAAGTGGCCAAGATCCAGGACCAGTTGCCCGGCGGCGAGGCCACCGAGCTGGTGCTCGTCTACCACCGTGACGGCGGCCTGACCGCGGCCGACCGCGAGACGGCGGCCGCCCAGATCGCAGAGATCGGCCAGGCCCACAAGCTGACGTCCGACCCGCGCGCCGTACCGTCCAAGGACGGCACCACACTGATGTACCCCGTGGCGAGCACCGAGCCGGGACAGGACGAGAAGGCAAGGGACGCGCTCGTCGACGACATACGCGAAGCCGCCCACGGAGAAGGCGGGCTGAGCGTCGACGTGGGCGGCTCGGGGGCGCTCGACACCGACGCGGGCAAAGTCTACGAATCGCTCGGCGGGCCGCTGCTCTACACCACCGCCGGTGTCGTCGCGCTGCTCCTGATCCTCATCTACCGCAGCCCGTTCCTGTGGCTCGTGCCGCTCGCCGTCGCCGGGGTCGCGGACTACCTCGCCATGGGCATCGCGTACGGACTGCACGAAGGCTTCGGGACGTCCGTCACCGGCCAGAGCAGCGGCGTGATGACGATCCTCGTGTTCGGCGCGGGCACCGACTACGCGCTGCTCATCGTCGCCCGCTACCGCGAGGAGCTGCGCAGGATCGAGCGGCCCTACGACGCGATGACCGCCGCCCTGAAAGGGTGCGGGCCCGCCGTGCTCGCCTCCTCGGGGACCGTCGCGGTGGGCCTCCTGTGCCTCCTCGCCGCCGACCTCAACAGCAGCCGCGGCATGGGCCCGCTGGGCACGGTCGGAGTGCTGTGCGCACTCGCCGCGATGCTGACGCTGCTCCCCGCCATTCTCGTCCTCCTGGGGCGGCGCGTGTTCTGGCCGCTCGTGCCCGCCTTCGGCAGCGAACCCAAGCAGCGGCGCAACCTCTTCTCCATGATGGGGAGTTCGGCCGGCCGCAGGCCCCTCACCGTGCTCACGGGCGGCGCCGTGCTGCTCGGCGCCCTCGCCCTGGGGGCGCTGAACCTGCCGGGCGCGCTGAAGCAGGAGGACTCCTTCACCAAGACACCCGACTCCGTCACCGCCATGGAGACCCTCGCCAAGGCCTACCCCGAACGCGGCACCCAGCCCATCACCGTGATGGCTCCCGCGGACCGTGCCACCGAGGCCCTCGCCGACATCAAGGACACGAAGGGCGTGGACAGCGCCGAGAAAGGACGCACGGCGAAGGGCTGGACGGAGATCTCCGTGATCGCGACGTCCGCGCCCGAGTCGGCGGGGGAGACCGCCACGATCAAGGCACTGCGGGCCGACCTGGAGGGCTCGTACGTAGGCGGATCCAGCGCCCAGCAACTCGACCTGAAGGACACGAACGACCGCGACCGCCTGATCATCGTGCCGCTGGTCCTCGCGGCGGTCCTGCTGATCCTGGTGGCCTTGCTGCGGTCCCTCGTCGCGCCGCTGCTGCTGCTCGTCGCGGTGGTCGCGGTGTGGGGAGCGACCCTGGGCATCGCGGGCCTGGTCTTCGAGCCGCTCTTCGGCTTCGAGGGCACGGACCCCGGGCTCGGCCTGCTGTCCTTCGTCTTCCTCGTCGCGCTGGGCGTCGACTACGGCATCTTCCTGATGCACCGCATGCGCGAGGAGGCCCTCGCCGGGGCCGAACCGGGGGCCGCCGCGCTGACCGCACTGCGGACGACAGGCGGCGTCATCGCGTCGGCGGGCCTGGTCCTCGCGGCGACGTTCGCGGTGCTCACCAACATGCCGCTGGTGCAACTGGTCGAGCTCGGCTTCGTCATCGCGGTGGGTGTTCTGCTGGACACGTTCCTCGTGCGGACGTATCTCGTCACGAGCGCGAGTGTGGCCCTTGGACGGAAGATGTGGTGGCCGGGCGCCCTGTCGCGGCCCACGCCCGCCGCCGGGCCGGTGCCGGAACCCCAACGGGTGCCCGCACCCTGACCGTTGACCGCTTCAGGACGCCCCTTCCCTGCCGGAGGGGCGTCCTCGTACGGGAGGATGGAGCAGTGGGGAGACAACCGCAGGTCCAGGTCCGGCAGAGCTCGCCGGCGCCGCGTGGAGTGCTGGCCTTCACCGGGGCCGTGCCCGGCACGCCGCGTGCCGTGCGGGACGACGCGGTGTTCGCGGTGGGGCTCGCGGTACTGGCCGCCCTGCTCGCGGCCTTCGTCGCGGACGGGCGGCGGCCGGACGCCCTCGGGTGGGCCCTCCTCCTGGGCGCCCACCTCCCCCTCGTATGGCGGCGGAGCCGTCCCCTGCCCGTGCTGCTGGCCGTCGCGTCGTGCGTCGCGCCCTACCACGCCATGGACTACACGCACACGGCCGCGGTCCCGGTCGGCATGGTCGCCCTCTACACCGTCGCCGTGTCCGGTCGCCCGCGCCGCGCCCTGCTCACCGGGATCGTCGTCGTCGGCGTCATGCTGACGGTCAAGGCGGGCGGAACCCCGCACGAGGTGCCCGAGGTACTGAGGATCGCCGGGTGGATCGTCGCCGTGCTGCTGCTCGGCGTGTACGTCCGCATCCACCGCCAGTACGTCACCTCCGTACTGGAGCGCGCCGAGCGGGCGGAGCGTACGCGCGAGGAGGAGGCGCGGCGGCGGGTCGCCGAGGAGAGGCTGCGGGTCGCCCGTGACCTGCACGACCTGCTCGCGCACAGCATCACCCTGGTCGGCGTCCAGACGTCCGTCGCGGCACATGTCCTCGCCGCCGACCCGGAGCGGCTCGACCGGGCGGCGGTGGCCAGAGCCCTCGACGACATCGCCGACACCTGCCGGTCGGCCCGCGGCGAACTCCGCGCCACCCTTGAGGTGTTGAGGGCGGGCACCGCCGAGGAGACGCGGGGCCCGCTGCCGGGCCTCGACGGACTCGCCGATCTGGCGGAGGCGGCGCGGACGTCCGGGGCGGAGGTCGACCTGGCGGTACGGGACGTCGAGGCGCCGCCCGCCGTGGGCGCGGCCGCCTACCGGATCGTGCAGGAGGCGCTGACCAACGCGGTACGGCACGGCGGCCCCGGGCTCACCATCCGGGTGGGGATACGCGAGGCGGATGCGGCGCTGCGGGTGACGGTGGTGGACGACGGGGCGGCCGTCGACGACGGGGTGGCCGCCCAGGAGCCCTCGCACACCCCAGGGTTCGGCCTCGTGGGGATGCGGGAGCGGGCCCGGAGCGTGGGCGGCACGTTGGAGGCGGGGCCCCGGGAGGGTGGGGGGTTCGAGGTGTCGGCCGTGCTGCCAATGGTTCCTGTCGGCCTGGGCCTGGGAGGGCTTCGATGACGATTCGTGTGCTGCTCGCCGATGACCAGACGCTGGTACGGGCCGCGTTCGCGATGCTCGTCGAGTCCGCGCCGGACATGGAGGTGGTGGGGCAGGCGGGAACGGGGCGGGCGGCGGTCGAGCTCGCCCGCTCGGAGCGGGCGGATCTCATCGTGATGGACATCCGGATGCCGGACCTGGACGGGATCGAGGCGACGCGGCTCCTCGCGGAGGACGAGGATCTGGCCGGGGTGAAGGTGCTGATGCTGACGACTTATGACACGGACGAGCATGTCGTCGACGCGCTTCGGGCCGGGGCGTCCGGGTTTCTGGTCAAGGACACGAAGCCGGGGGAGTTGCTGGAGGCGATCCGTACGGTGGCCTCGGGGGAGTCCCTGCTTTCGCCGGGCCCGACTTCTCGGCTGATCGCACGGGTGCTGCGGGCGCCGGCTGAGGTTGCTCTGCCGGATGCGCTGTCCGGTCAGTTGAGCGAGCGGGAGCGTCAGGTTCTCGCGCTGGTCGCGCGGGGCCTCAACAACGGAGAGATCGCTGACCAGTTGGGGCTGAGCCCGCTGACCGCGAAGACGCACGTCAGCCGGATCATGGGGAAGCTCGGGGCGAGGGACCGTGCGCAGCTGGTGATCGTGGCGTACGAGTCGGGGTTGGTGCGGCCGGGGTAGGGGCGTTTCCTTTCCCCAACCCCGCCCCTTCCCGAAAACCCGCTCGGCGCGGGGGCCTTGGTTGCCGTCATCACCGGCTTCGCCGAGTTCGTCCTCAAACGCCGGACGGGCTAGGTATTTCAGCCCCTCCGGCGTTTGAGGAGCGGGGTCTGGGGCGGAGCCCCAGTTTCGGGAAGGGGCGGGATTGGGGAAAGCCCCGCAGGGACCGCTCCTACAACAACCCCGCCCCCGCCAAGAACTTCCCCACCCGCTCAACCTCCCCGGAAGACAACGGAACCTGCGGCTCCGCAGTAGCGGGGCAGGCGATCAAGCCCCGTAGGTGCAGCGCCGCCTTGAAGGCGCCCAGCGCGGACGAGCTACCCCCCATCCGACCGCCGTCCCCGACCCGCACCATCCCGAAAAGCCCGCACAACCGCTCCTGCTCCACCCGAGCCCGCCCCCAGTCCCCCTCCCGGCAGTACCGGTACAACCGCGCATACCCCCCGGGGTCCACGTTCCCCAGCCCCGGAACCACCCCATCCGCCCCCATCGCAAGCGCCGCATCCACCGTCGTCTCCGACCCCGTCAGCACACTGAACCCCGAGACGTCCGCCCGCCCCCGCGCGCCAAGGACCACCTCCCGGAAGTTCCCCTCATCCCCGCTGGAGTCCTTCAACCCAGCAAGGACCCCCTCCGCCGCCAGCTCCAGAACCAGCTCCGCGCCCAGTTTGGAGTGGACCGAGGCAGGGAGGTCGTACGCGAACACCGGCACCGCCGAGCGGGCAGCGATCACGCGGAAGTGGCGGGCCACCTCCGCCGGGTGCGTGCGCGTGTAGAAGGGTGCCGTCACCACCACACCGTCCGCCCCGGCCGCCGTCACCGCGCGGACGTGGTCGAGGACCCGTGGCGTCGCCATGTCGATCGCCCCTGCCAGGACCGGGAGTTGGCCCCCGACGTGCCCCGCCACCGTGTCGATCACGACCCGCCGCTGAGCATCCGTCAGGTACGCCGCCTCCGACGACGAGCCGAGGACGAACAAGCCGTCCACCCCGCCCGACACCAAGTGGTCGACCAGCCTGACGAGTGACGCCGTGTCCACCTCGTGGTCCGGTGTCAGAGGAGTGCAGACGGGGGGAACGACACCGGTCAGCGGGGTGGGCATGGTCATGGAGTCTCCCTGGGGCTCGCGTCCGTGGCGGCGGACTGGATCACTAGCTCGTGCGTGGACTGGCCGTCCCGCACAGGGTGGTGGCAGCGGTAGCGGTGCCCGGATCCTTCCCCGGGCCCCTCCCCGGACCCCTCCGTCGACGCGGAGAGCGCGAAGTCCGGCATGGTGGCGGCGCAGGCCTCGTCCGCCTTCCAGCACCTCGTACGGAACGGGCATCCGCTGGGCGGTCGCGTGGCCGAAGGCACCGGGCCGACGAGCGGGATCGGGTCGATGGGGTCGAGGAGGCCGGGCGTCGCGGAGAACAGCGCGCGCGTATAAGGGTGGCGTGCTCTGTCCAGGATCTCCTGCGCCGGTGACTCCTCCACGATTCTGCCCAGATACATGGTGATGACGCGGTCGCTCATCCGCCGCACCGTCTGGATGTCGTGCGACACGAAGACCAGGGCCAGGCCGAGCCGCTCCTTGAGGTCCAGGAGGAGGTTGAGGATCTGGGCGCGCACGGAGACGTCGAGCGCGCTCGTCGGCTCGTCCGCCACCACCAGCTCCGGTTCGAGGGCGAGGGCGCGTGCGATCGCCACGCGTTGGCGTTGTCCGCCCGAGAGCTGACCGGGTAGACCGTCCGCCAAGACCTTGGGGAGGCCCACCAGTGACATCAACTCCCGGACCCGTGCGTCACGGTGGGCGGACGTCCCCATCCTGTGGACGTCCAGCGGGTCCCGGAGAATCTGCCGTACCGTCAGCCTGCGATTCAGTGCCGTCGACGGGTCCTGGAAGATCATGGCGGTGTTCCGGCCGACCGCGGTCCGCCGCTCGGCGGGCTTCATCGTCCACAGGTCGCGTCCCCGGAAGGACACCGTGCCCGCCGTGGGCCGCTGCACCCCCACCAGGACCTTCGCGAGCGTCGACTTGCCGCACCCCGACTCGCCCACGACGCCCACCGTCTCGCCGGACGCGATGGTCAGATCGGCGCCGGTCAGGGCGTACACACGGTCACGCGAGAACAGCCCGCCCGAGCGGGCCCTGTGCACGACGTGCGCGTCGGACAGCGAGATGAGAGCGGTCACTTGAGGGCCTCGCTTCCCCTGGGGTGCGGCACCGGTGGCGGTTGTTGCGCCGGATGGTGGCAGGCGATGGAGTGCCGTGCCCCGCCGACGAGTTCGGGCGCCGTCGTGCGGCACACCTCGCTCGCCAGGGGGCAGCGGTCCGCGAACCGGCAGCCCGCAGGGAAGTCGGCGGGCGACGGGACGACGCCCTTGATCTGCGTCAGGCGCTGCGCCGCCGATTCGAGCGAGAGTACCGAGCCGAGCAGGCCGCGCGTGTAGTGGTGCGACGGTGCCTCGACGAGGTCCGCCGTCACGCCCGTCTCGACGATCTGGCCCCCGTACATCACCACCACCCGGTCGGTGACGTCCGCGACCAGGGCCAGGTCGTGCGATACGAGGATCAGCGCGAAGCCCAGTTCTTCGCGCAGGCGCAGGAGGAGTTGGATGACCTGGGCCTGGACGGTGACGTCCAGGGCCGTCGTCGGTTCGTCCGCGACGATCAGTTTCGGGTCGCGGGAGAGCGCCATCGCGATCAGGACGCGCTGGCGCTGGCCGCCGGACAGTTCGTGCGGGTAGCTGCGCAGGGTGCGGTCCGGGTCGAGGCCGACCAGTTCGAGGAGCTCGACCGCCGTGCGGCGCCCTCCCCTGCGTACGACCTGTTTGAGCTGGGAGCGGACCGTCATCGCGGGGTTGAGGGACGACAGCGCGTCCTGGTAGATCATCGCCATGTCGTGGCCGAGCAGTCGCCTGCGGGCGCGCATCGGCATGCCGATCAACTGCTCGCCGTTGAAGGTGACTTGGCCGCCGATGCGGGCGCCCTTCGGCTCCAGGCCCATCACGGTCAGCGCGGTGAGCGACTTGCCGCAGCCCGACTCCCCGACCAGGCCGAGGACTTCGCCCGGCCTGACGTGGAAGCTGATGCCGTCGACGATGTCGACGCCGCCGTGGCGGGCGTCGAAGCCGATCGTGAGGTCGGAGACGGTCAGGACCGGAGTCCCCTCGGGCAGCGGCCGTGCGCGTGAGCGCAGGCGCTCGGCCGCCTCCGTCAGGCCCGGCAGCTCAAGGACCTTGCCGCTGCCCGGCTCGGGCGCTTCGAGGCGGTCCTCCTTGCGGGCCGCGCCCGGCACGTCGCGGGTCGCGGGCGCCGCCCACGCGTCCGACACGCCCTCGGAGAGGATGTTCAGGGCAAGGACCGTGATCAGCATCAGGAGGCCGGGGAAGACCGTCGCCCACCAGCCGCCGAGCAGCACCATGTTCTTGCCGTCGGCGATGACGCTGCCCCAGGACGGGTCCGGGGGCCGCACTCCCGCGCCGATGAACGACAGCGAGGCCTCGAAGACGATGGCCTCGGCGACCTGCACCGTGCAGAACACCAGGATCGGCGCCGCGCAATTGATGGCCACGTGCCTGATGAGGATGTGCGGGGTGCGGGCACCGATGATGCGTTCGGCGACGACATAGTCCTCGCCGTACTGATCCATCACGTTCGCCCGTACGACCCGTGCGATCGGTGGGGTGAACAGGAACGCGATGGCGCAGATCAGGACGAGGATGCCGCCGCCGAAGACCGCCACGAGGACGGCCGCGAGCGCGATCCCCGGGAACGCCATGACGACGTCCAGGCACCGCATCAGCGTCTCGTCGACCGCCTTGCGCGAGGTCGCCGCGATCGCCCCGAGCAACGCGCCCACGATGAGGGCGAGCAGCGTCGCCCCGAGCCCGATCGCCAGGGACCAGCGCGCCCCGTACATCAGCCGGCTGAGGATGTCCCGGCCCAGGCTGTCCTGACCCATCCAGTGGTCGCCCGACGGATGTCCCGTGCCGTCGACCTGCGGCTGCTGGTCGAGCGGGTCGTGCGGGGCGATCAGCGGTGCGAAGAGCGCGACGAGGACGACGACGCCGACGACGGCCACCGCGATCCGGGAGAGGACCGGCAGCCTGCGCAGGGAGCGGATGCGGATGCCGGGCTGCGAGAGCCGCTCGGCCAGAGCCTTGCGCGACATGATCATCAGGCGGTCCCCCTCAGGCGCGGATTGACCAGCAGATGGAGGATGTCGAGGACCAGGTTCACGACCACGAATCCGACGGCCGTCGTGATGACGACCCCCTGCACGACGGCCGGGTCGCCGTTCTTCACGGCGTCGATCATCAGCTTCCCCATGCCGGGCAGCGAGAAGATCGTCTCGATGACGACCGCGCCACCGAGCAGATAGCCGACGCGCAGGCCGAGCACGGTCAGCGGGTTGATGAGGGCGTTGCGCAGGACGTTGCGGCTGACCACGACGACCGGTGGCAGGCCGCTGCCGATCGCCGTCCGTACGTAGTCCTTGTCGAGCTCCTCGACCACGGCCGTACGGATGATGCGGGTGAGCCCGGCAGCCACGGGGAGCGACAGCGCGAAGGCGGGGAGCGTCATGGTCTTGAGCCAACCGCTCAGTGAGTCACCGGGGTTGACGTATCCGCCGGTCGGGAACCAGCCCGCCTCCACCGCCAGGTACTGGATCATCAGCAGCGCGAGCCAGAAGCCGGGCGCCGCAACGCCGGTCAGCGAGATGACGCGGATCAGCTGGTCGGGCAGCCGGTCGCGGTAGATCGCCGCGGTCACGCCGAGCAGCAGCGAGATGACCACCGCGATGCCGAGACCCATGAAGGTCAGCTGCACGGTGAGCGGAAGGGCGGTGGTGACCTGGTCCACCACCGGTGAGCGGGTGAGCACGCTGATGCCCATGTCGCCCTGGACCAGATCACCGACGAACGCGACGTAGCGCACCGGCAGCGGATCGAGCAGCCCGTTCTCCTCGCGGAAGTCGTGCAGTTGCTGCTCGGTCGGATTGGCGCCCTGGAAGAACGCCGACGCCGGATCGACGTCCGAGAACCGCATCACGAGGAACACGAAAAGGACGATGCCGAGCAGCAGCGGGACGAGGAGGGCGAGGCGGCGGGCCAGGATTCTTAACATCGCGGTCACGGCGTACGACTCCCAACGGTCTTACGGGCCGACAGCGGGGGCCGGTGGCTAGCCGGCCCACTTGGCCTGGAGGAGATTGATGCCCGGATAGGGCTGGGCCTTGATGCCGGTGAGCTTCTTCGGGTCCCAGGCGGTCATCAGCTCGTTGTGGACGACCGGATAGATCACCGCCTGCTCGGCGACGATGTCGATGTAGTCCTGGACCATGGCCTTCTTCTTGGTCGCGTCGGGTTCCCGCGTCGCCTGGTCCATGTCCTTGAAGAGCTTCTTGGCGGTGGAGTTGCCCGCCCAGCGGGCGTATCCCATCCACAGGTTCTCGGGCCCGTAGTTGTAGTGCATGATCAGGTCGGGGTCGATGCCGAACTGGTTGGGGTTCGATGCGGCCGCGACGATCTGGTAGTCCTTCTTCTGGTCCATCTTGGTGAAGACGGCCGTGGTCTCCTGCGGGTCCAGGGTCGTCTTGACGCCGATCGCGTCCCACGAGGCCTTGATGGTCGGCAGGCAGTCGACGATCCAACTCACGTTCACCGCCATGAGGTTGACGGAGAGTTCCTTGACCCCCGCCTCCTTCAGGAGCTTCTTCGCCTTCTCGGGGTCGTACGCGTAGACCGTCTTCGCCGGGCGATAGGCGGGGTTGGCCTCGTTGAGGAACGAAGTCGACGCCTTGCCATGGCCCTTGAGCGCGACCTGGATCATCTTCTCGGTGTCGATGGCGTAGTGCAGGGCCTGGCGCACGCGTACGTCGTCGAAGGGCTTGTGCGCGGTGTTGAACATCAGGAACAGGTTGTTCATCCCCGCCCCGCCCTCGACGGTGAGCCCGCCCTTCTTGAGCTGCTCGATGTTGGCGTACGGGATGTTGTCCGCGATCTCCGAGTCCGCGCTGCCGCCGGAGATCTTCGCGACGCGGGGTGCCGCGTCCACGATGGTCAGCCAGTTCATCTTCTTGAAGGCTGCCTTGCGCGGGCCGTTGTAGTCGTCGAAGGCCTCAAAGGTGGTGTTGGACTTCGGGGCGTGCGACGCCTGCTTGTACGGGCCCGAGCCCACCGCCTTGCCCTTGGTCGCGTCGTCCCAGGCGCCCGGCTTGGAGAAGACGTGCTTCGGCATGATCTTGGCGAGGGAGAGGCGGGCGAGGCCGTCCGGGAACGGGAACTTCAGGACGAGCTCGACGGAGGTCGCGTCGACCTTCTTGACCTCCTTCAGCCAGCTCTCGAAGAAGCCCTTGGCCAGGGTCTGCGTCTTCGGATCCAGGATGCGGTCGAAGACGAACACCACGTCGTCGGCGGTCACGGGCTTCCCGTCGTGCCACTTGGCGCCGGGCCGCAACGTGAACTTCCAGGTCGTCGCCTTGTCGTCGGTGGGGACCTCCGTGGCGAGCGCGGCGTACGGCTCGCGGGTGATGGGGTCCGTGCCCAGGAGCCCCTCGTAGATGTGCTCGTTGCCGGCCATCGCGAAGGCGGACGCCGTCTGCGTGGGATCCCAACTGCCGTCGTTGCCATAGCCGATGACGGCGGTGAGGGTGGAATCACCGCCCTTGCCGCCGCCTCCCCCGGCGTCGTTCGTGGACTCGGGCCCCGACGAGCAGGCGGAGAGCGTGGTGGTGATGGCGGCGGCCGCGCCCAGCGCACCGGTGTACTTGAGGAAGGACCGACGGTCCGGTGCGGGTCCGGTGTCTCCGGTGGAGCCGATGCGGGTCTTGTGGTCGCTCACTGTGTCTCCCTTGAGAGATCCCACGTCCTACGTCATGGTGGCGTGGCGACCATAAGAGCGCCACGAGGGCCGGTCAAGAGATCGCGCACGGATCCGAATCCGGGCCGTGCGGAACGATGTCGGTCCGGAGGTGGGACGTGGGATGTCGTCCGTGCCTACGATGTGCCGCATGCCTCAGGAGCCAGTCCGCGAACGGCGCGTGGGCAGCCAAGTCCGGCGCGCGGTCATGCAGTTGATCCTCGACAGAGGGCTACGGCCGGGCGCGCTGCTGCCCACCGAGGCCGAGTTGATGGAAGAGCTGGGGGTCAGCAGGAACTCGGTGCGCGAGGCGCTCAAGGCGCTCCAGGCCCTGGACATCGTGGAGATAAGACACGGCTACGGGACGTATGTGGGGCAGGCGTCGCTGATGCCGCTGGCCGACGGCCTCACGTTCCGTACGTTGGTGCAGCTGGCGGACGACACCCATGCGCTGGCCGAGATCCTCCAGGTGCGGGAAGTGCTGGAGGAGGGCCTGGTGCGGCGGGTCGCGGTGCTGCTCACGGACGAGGAACTGTGCCAACTGGAGTCGTTGGTACGCAAGATGGAGGAATCAGCGGACGGCGGCGCGGCCTTCCCGGACCTTGACCGCGAGTTCCACGAGACGCTCTACCGCTCGCTGGGCAACGAGCTGGTGCCGCAGCTGCTCGGCGCGTTCTGGAACGTCTTCAACCGGGTGGCGGGGGCGCGGGGGTGGGCCCGCGATCCGGCGCCGGACGTGACGGTGCGCAGGCACCGGGACATCGTGACGGCGCTGCGGGCACGGGACGTGGAGCGGGCGCAGATGGCGATGGCGGAACACTTCCGGGGAATCGCGGCGCGGTCGGGGCAGGAGTCGAGGGGCGTGGGATGAGACTGAGTCACTTCTACGACCGGATTACGTCGCTGGGGTACGGGGGTGACTACAACCCCGAGCAGTGGGGCCCGGAAGTCCACGCCGAGGACTCCGAGTTGATGCGCGAGGCGCGGGTGAACCTCGTGACGCTCGGGATCTTCTCGTGGGCGAAGACGGAGCCCGCCCCGGGAACGTACGACTTCACCTGGCTGGACGGTCACATGGACCGCCTCGCGGAGACAGGCGTCGCGGTGAGTCTGGCCACGATGACGGCATCCCCACCTCCCTGGCTGACGCGCCTGCACCCGGAGACCCTCCCGGTCCTTGAGGACGGCACCCGCCTGCACCCCGGCTCCCGCCAGCACTGGTGCCCGTCGAGCCCGGTCCACCGCCGCTATTCGGTACGCCTCGCGGAACGCCTGGCCACGCGCTACGGCACGCACCCCGCCCTCGCCCTGTGGCACATCGGCAACGAATACGGCTGCCACATCTCACGCCACTGCCACTGCGAGGTGTCGACGGCAGCGTTCCGTACATGGCTGCGGGAGCGCTACGGCACGGTCGCGGCCCTGAACGACGCATGGTCGACGGACTTCTGGTCGCAGCGCTACGGCACCTTCGAGGAGATCCACACCCCGCGCAAAGCCCCATCGTTCCGCAACCCGGCCCAGCAGCTCGACTACTGGCGCTTCTCGTCGGACGAGCTCCTCGCGTGCTACCTGGCGGAGAAGGAGGTCCTGACCCGCATCACCCCGCACATCCCCGTGACGACGAACTTCGTCCCGGTGGCGAAGACGCTGGACCTGTTCGCGTGGGCCCCGCACCTGGACGTGGTGGCGTACGACTCGTACCCGGACCCGCACGATCCGGAGTCGCTCCACCGAACGGCCTTCTCCTACGACGTCATGCGCGGCCTGAAGGGGGGACAGCCGTGGCTGCTCCTCGAACAGGCGCCGGGAGCGGTGAACTGGCGCGAGCGCAACGGAAGAAAACCCCCGGGCCGGATGCGCCTGGACAGCTGGCAGGCGGTGGCGCACGGAGCGGACTCGGTGCTGTTCTTTCAGTGGCGGCAGTCGCGCGGGGGAGCGGAGAAGTTCCACTCGGCGATGGTGCCGCACGGGGGCCGCGAGACGCGGATCTTCCGGGAGGTGCGGGACCTGGGCGCGGAACTGGCGCACCACCCCGACCTGCTGGGCTCCCTTCCCGAGCGGGCGGACGCGGCGCTGCTCCTGGACTGGCCCAGCTGGTGGGCGCTGGAACTGGACGCGCACCCGAGCGCGGACGTAACGCTCCTGGAGGCGGCCCTGGCCCACCACAAGCCGCTGTACGACGCGTCGGTGGCGTGTGACGTGGTCCCGGCGGACGCGGACGTGACGGAGTTGGCCAAGTACCGCCTGCTCCTGATCCCCAACCTCTACTCGGTGACGAAGGAAACCGCGGAACGAATCCGCGCGTACGTCCACGGGGGCGGCACCCTCGTCATGTCCTACTTCTCCGGAATCGTGGACGAACACGACCGCGTCCACCTCGGCGGCTACCCGGCCCCCTTCCGTGAACTGCTCGGCCTCCGCGTGGAGGAGTTCGACCCCCGCCCCGACGGCACGTGGTCGGAGGAGATCCACCTGGAGGGCGCGGAGGCGGTGATCTCACACCCCGAAGGCGGCGGCCCGGCGGTGACCCGCCACGCGTACGGCGAGGGAGTCGCCTGGTACCTGGGCACGCGCCCCGCCCCCAAGGAGATGCGGGAACTCCTCGACCGGGTGCGGACGGAATGCAGCGTGAACCCGGTCCTCCCGGACCTCCCGGAGGGGGTACAGGCGCGGACGCGGGTGACGGCGGCGGGGGAGCGGGTGCACGTGGTGCTGGATGAACGGAACCTGAGCGTGGAGGTACGACGGGGGCGTCGCTGAGCGCCGCGGCGGTCCCGGGCCGGGGGCGACTGCGGAAATTTCCCGGGGCTGGCAGAGGAAATCCCTGCTCACCCCGCCTCCGCGTGGGATTTTCCTGCAACCCGCCGTCCCGCGACCCGCCGCCCCGACGGCCGCAGCGGGACGTTAGCGGGACGTTAGCCGGACGGCGCTGGATCATCAGCGGCGGCGGAGAGTCTTGTTCTGTCGAACCCGCACCACCGGACAGAACGGGAAGAACATGTCGCACGCCACCCTCCTCCACGCCCGCAAGGCCGCAGCCGCCATGGTGATCACCATCGCCGCGTTCGGCCTCACCGCCTGCCAGGGCGGCGGAAACGACACCTCGTCATCCTCCGCCCCCGCTTCCGCTTCCGCGGACAAGTCCGAAAACCCCAGCAAGACCGGTGGGGACTCCGCCGACGGCAAGACGTCGGGCACGGCGGACGAGTCCGGGGAGCGCTGTACCGACCAGATGAACTATGCGGGCGACCCGAGGTCGGACGCCGAGATCAACTCCATCGGTACGGACACCGGCACCTGCCCCACGCCGATCAAGGACGACAAGCCCTCGGGCACGCCCACCAAGCCCGGCACGAGCTGCACGGACCAGCTCGACTACGCGGGCGACTCGCGGTCGAACGCCGAGATCAACAGCATCGGTGCGGACACCGGCACCTGCCCCACGCCGGACAAGGGCAACAAGCCCTCGGGCACGCCCAGCAAGCCCGGCGTCAGCTGCACCGACCAGATCAACTACGCGGGCGACTCCAGGCCGAACGCGGAGATCAACTCCATCGGCGCGGACACCGGCTACTGCCCGCCGGTCAAGAAGTAGCGGGACCGGCTACGCGTCGCGTCGTGGAATCGGACGCTACCGCCCACCACTGACAGCGAGGGCCCCGCTAGGTTTCAGCCATGCCCGAACTCCAGCGCCTGCGCGCCGATCACGCTCCCGCCCTGCTCGCCTTCGAGCGCGAGAACCGGGCGTACTTCGCGAAGTACGTGCCAGACCGTGGCGACGCCTACTTCGCCGACTTCGATGCGCGACATGCCTCCCTGCTCGCCGAACAGGCCGCCGGGGCCTGCCACTTCCACGTACTGGTGGACGCTGAGGGCGCGGTGGTCGGGCGCGTCAATCTCGTCGACGTGGCGGACGGCGAAGCCGAACTCGGCTATCGCATCGCCGAGCGGGCGGCGGGGCGCGGGCTCGCCACCGGTGCCGTACGGCAGGTCTGCGGGGTCGCCGGCGCGGAGTACGGGCTTGCTGCCCTGCGCGCGGCTACGGATGCGGGGAACGAGGGGTCGCGGGCGGTGCTCGTCCGTGCGGGGTTCGTGGTCGTGGGCGAGGTGGAGAGTGAGGGGCGGACCGAGGTGCGTTACCGCCGTGACATAGCTGGATGAGCCCCGTTGACACATGATCCGTCGCGCGCAAGAGTCGCGCCGGTGGAGATCAGTGATCTGAGTGACGCCGAGCGGCAGGTGTGGGAGGCCTTCCCGCTGGGGCGGTCCGTCGACTTCCGGGAGCGGCACAGGGAACCCGCCGATTCCGGCGCGGACTGGGGCCCCGAGCGGACCGTGCGGGCCGAGGTGCTCCGCGCCTTGCTCATCGACGGGCCCCGCCAGGAAGGCGAGACCCCTGTCCTGCGGCTGCACGGCGCCCGCATCACCGGCAAGCTCGACCTCGAGTACGCGGAAGTCGCCGGCGCCATCCACCTCTGGTCCTGCTACTTCGACGGGGAACTGGATCTGTACGGGGCGCAGTTGCGCCAGCTGAATCTGGGCTGGTCCGTCTTCCCCGACCTGTACGGCACCGGGTTGCGGATCGACGGCTCGCTGCGGATGACCGGTGTCCGCGTCCGGAGGGCCGTCCGGCTCGGGGGCGCGCGGATCGCCGGGGCGGTTTTCCTCGACGGGGCGCAGCTGGGCGAGCAAGGGTTGGCCGCCGCCTTCGACGAGCCCGTCCTCGCGCTCAATCGCGCCACCATCGACGGTGATCTCCACGCCGACGACGGCTTCACCGCCCACGGGTTGGTCCGCCTCGCGGGTGCCGTGGTCGCCGGGACCATCACCTTCAACGATGCGGTGCTCAGCAACCCGGGCAGCACAGCCTTGCAGGCAGGGAACCTCAGCGCCGGAGACGATCTGCATGCGATGCGGCTCACGGCGTACGGACGGCTCAACCTGCCGGGCGCCCGTATCCCCGGCCAGTTCAACCTGGAGGGCGCCCGGCTCTCCAACCCGGGCGGCATGGCCCTGCGCGCCAGCATCACCGGGGGCACGTTGTGGTTGGACCAGGCCGCACCCGTCGAGGGCACCGTCACACTGCGGGGCTGCCAGTTCGATCTCCTGTACATAGCCCCGGAGACCTGGCCGGACCAGGTCCGCCTCGATGGCCTCACGTACACCAGGCTCGGCCCTCACGAGCCCGCCGAGCGCAGGCTCCAGGTCCTGGAGCGGGATACCGAGGGCTACGTCCCCTTCGCCTACGAGCAGCTCGCCGCCGCGTACCGTCGTGTCGGAGACGACGCGGCCGCCCGCACCGTCCAGCTCGCCAAGCAACGCCGCCACCGCACCACCCTGCCCTGGTACGCCAAGGCCTGGGGCTACCTCCAGGACGCCACCGTCGGCTACGGCTTCCGGCCCACGCGGGCCGCGGTCTGGCTGTTCTCGCTGCTGCTGGCCGGCTCCGTCACGTACGCCGTGCGGGAGCCGGCGGCGCTGAAGCCGAAGGAGGCCGCGGAGTTCAACCCCGTGTTCTACACGCTGGACCTGCTGCTCCCGATCATCGACTTCGGCCAGGAGCACGCGTATGCCTCGCGGGGCGCGTACCAGTGGTTCGGGTACGCCTTGGTCATCATGGGGTGGACCCTCGCCACGACGATCGCGGCGGGCGTCACGCGGTCGATCAGCCGCCAGTAGGACGCAGTCCGGTCACGAAGGCCTGCCAGGCGGGGGCGTTGATGAGGAGGGCGGGGCCCTGGGGGTTCTTGCTGTCCCGTACCGGGACGATCCCGGGGACTCCGTCGGCCACCTCGACGCAGTTGTCACTTTCGTCGCCGCTGCTGTAGCTGCTCTTGCGCCAGCGGGCGGCGCCGATGAAGTCGTACGCGATCTCGACGCAGCTGCCGCCCTCACCGTTGCTGTAGCTGCTCTTGCGCCAGCGTGCGTTGCTCAGGTCGTACTCGCGCATCGTCTGTAGTCCTCAGCCGCCGACTCGACCAGGGCGAGGGACGCCTCCGGCGACAGTGCGGCACCCCTGAGCAGATCGTATGCGCGCTGTGCTCTCACCACCACTGCCGGTTCGTCGACGAGAGTTCCCGAAAACGACGTCTCTGTATAGGCCGTTGGCGGTGCGTCCTCGAAGTCCATGAGCGTCAGCATCCCGCCCATCGTCGCGTGCGCACCCGCCTCGTACGGAAGCACCATCACCAACACCTGCCGCTCCCGCATCAGCGACGCCAAGTGGTCCAACTGCTGCGCCATGGCGTCCGGACCGCCCACCGGGATGTACAGCGCGTTCTCGTGCAGCACCACCCAATACTCCGGCCTTGTAGCGTCCTTGAGGATGCCCGCCCGCTCCAGCCGGGCGCCGACGATCTCGTCCACGTACTCGTCCGTGACGAACGGGTTGGCCGCGAGAGTCACCGCCCGCGCGTATGCGGCGGTCTGCAGAAGGCCCGGGACCAAGGTGGGCGCGAACTCGCAGATCCGCGTGGCCAGCGCCTCAAGCTCAACGACCGTCGCGAAGTAATCCGCATACCGCTTGTCGTCGATCAGCTTTCGGCACATCCGCTCGAAAATACCGTCGGATTGCAGTACCTCATCGATCCGCTGCGCAACATCCAACTGCGGCTTGCGAATAGCCTGTTCGAATTGGCCGATGTATGCGCCGGAAACAAAAACCTGAAGCCCCAGCGCCGACTGCGTGAGCCCCGCGTCTTCCCGGCGCCTCTTCAACTCGGCCCCGAAGAACTCCCAAGCCGCCTGCCGCGAACCATTGGCCATGGCCAACCACCCTCCGCTGCGCCGCAGTTGTAGAGCACAGACTCCTGACGAGTGTAGGACCGGACCGTCACCATCGAGACACGAAGCGTGAAATCCGATGGGAAAGGGGAGCCACGTCATGGCTGAAAGCAAGGCGCACTCGACGCTATGCGTCGAAGAAGCGGAGGAGACCGTGAAAGAATTGCGCGCCGCACTCGCGCGGGCCGGAATTATTTTGCCCTCATTGCGGATCGACCCCACATCCTGGGCCCGCGAAGCCCCCTGCCCGCTCATCGAATTGGGCGGATGTTCCGTCGGCACGGCAGCCCGCCTGGCGGTGGTACTGCCACGAGGCGAAGTCGGAGAGGCGAGGTGAACCTGTATCTGCCGGTCGGCGCCTACGCCGTGGACACCCGCACCGGACAAGTCGGCAGGGTCATGGGCCACGAAGGGCCCTACGTCCAGCTCCGCCCCTTCGGCGGCGGGCGGGAGTGGGACTGTGCGCCGGACGCGCTGCGGACCGCCACCACATCGGAGCGGCTACGGGCCGCGACCGCCTATGCGAACGCACGGAGCCGGGGTGAAGTCCCGTGACGTAGGTGAAGCCCCGTGGCATAGGGTGCGGCGCCATGGCCATATGGAAGTGGAGCAAGCCCAAGGTCGAGTCCAAGTACCCGACACCGCTCACCATGCACCAGCTCTGGATGGTGTCGCTGAGCGCGCCGGTCAGCCGGGACGGGGACGCCTCCCGGACGACCCTGTATCCGTTCACCCGCATCGACGACGGCAAGGCCGAGAAGTGGCTGGCCGATCAGTGGGAGATCACCGCGCCCGAGCAGCTGCTCGGGCGTCTGAGCGGGCTCGCGAGCACCGGCTATCGCGCCATGGCCCGGCAGCGCATCGGCGTCGCGCCGCTGGCCTGGGACATCGCGCTCTACGTGGACATCTCACGGCGCGGCTTCGCCTGCGGGATGCTGAACGAGGCCGACACCTGGGCCCGGCTCAAGAACGTCGTGCCGACCGTGGTGGGGACGTACTCCTCCTGGAAGGAGTACGCCGACCACTACCTCCTGGGCAGGCAGGTCTGGCGGGAGAGTCTCCAGGGCACGCAGGACGCGGACTTTCCCGCACCCCAGGCCGCCTCCGACGCCCACCTGAAGGCCCTCCTGGACCCCGCGAACCGGACAAGTCCGTGGAACCTCGCCCCCTGGGAGGCAATCAGCCGCCCCGACCAGGCGCGGCCCGCCCCGTAAGGGGCGCGGGGAACTGCGCGACCAGCCCCCACCGGCCCGCGGATCGATCACCGCCCCCCAGCGGAGCGCCTAGTGCTGCGTCGGCTTCGACGGCGTCAGCTCGCTCGGCCGCACGATGACGTACCCCTCACCGCGCAGCATCAGCTGGACCGCCTCACCGGAACCGCCCCTGATCATGGAGCCGATGGACTGCGAGCGGTGCAGCGTGGTGTCCAGGTTCGCCGTCCAGCCCACCACCGCGTCCGTGTCCACGTACACCGGCTGCTGCGGCGACACCGGGATCACCAGCGGGTTGCCGTCACAGACCAGGCCCAGCTGCCCGGACCCGGTGAAGACGCTGTTGAAGAGGCCGCCGCCCGTGACGCCCGCGCCCTTCACCGTCTTGATCTCGTACGAGAGCGTCGAGTCGAAGCACAGGACGTTGCGGCCGTTGACGGTGAGGACGTCGCCCGGCTCGATGTCGACGATGAAGCAGTTCTGCGCCTCGTGCGCGAACCACGCCTCGCCCTGGCCGCGCACCGCCATGAGCGGAAGACCCTCACCGGTCACCGCCCGCTTGAGCATGCCGCCCACGCCCTGACCCTTGCGCTCGAACTGAAGGTCGCCGCGGTAGGCGATCATCGCGCCCTGCCGTGCGTGCATCTCGCCGTTGACCGCGTACTTGATGGACTTGGCATTCTGCAGGGCCATCCCGGGGACGACGGACTGCTGCGCCATGTGCTCCGTGGAGAACAGCTCACTCTTCATGCGGGCATTTTGTCAGGTGTGAGTCAAATGGCCAGAGGTTGAGGCGAAGTGGAACGGGGTTGGAGCGACCCAGGCCACGGCTGTCGGCCCCGTACGCGAGAATGGGCCCATGAGTCTGTTCCGTGATGACGGCATCGTGCTGCGCACCCAGAAGCTGGGTGAGGCGGACCGCATCATCACGCTGCTCACCCGCAGCCACGGACGGGTCCGCGCCGTCGCCCGCGGCGTGCGGCGGACCAAGTCCAAGTTCGGCGCCCGGCTCGAACCCTTCTCCCATGTCGACGTGCAGTTCTTCGCGCGCGGCAGCGAACTCATCGGGCGCGGCCTGCCGTTGTGCACGCAGAGTGAGACCATCGCTCCTTACGGTGGCGGAATCGTCACCGACTACGCGCGCTACACCGCAGGCACGGCCATGCTGGAGACCGCGGAACGCTTCACCGACCATGAGGGTGAGCCCGCAGTGCAGCAGTACCTGCTCCTCGTGGGCGGCCTGCGGACCCTCGCCAACGGCGAGCACGAGCCACACCTCATCCTCGACGCGTTCCTGCTCCGCTCCCTCGCCGTGAACGGGTACGCACCCAGCTTCAGCTCCTGCGCCAAGTGCGGAATGCCCGGCCCGAACCGGTTCTTCTCCGTCGCCGCCGGCGGCTCCGTCTGCGTCGACTGCCGGGTGCCCGGCAGCGTCGTACCCTCGATGGAAGCCCTCGGCCTGCTCGGCGCGCTGCTCACCGGAGACTGGGAGACGGCGGACGCGTGCGAGGCACGGCATGTCAGGGAGGGCAGCGGACTTGTTTCCGCCTATCTGCACTGGCACTTGGAGCGCGGGCTCCGCTCGCTGCGGTACGTAGAGAAGACCAAGTAACAGAGATACAGCTAGGTAGGAGAGAGCCCCCCATGGCACGACGCGGAATCCTCGGACGGTCCCGCCGTGAGTACAAGGTCCCCGAGCCGCACCCCTCGGGCGCCACACCGCCGAAGATCCCCGGCGAGCTGGTGCCCAAGCACGTGGCGATCGTCATGGACGGCAACGGACGTTGGGCGAAGGATCGCGGCCTGCCGCGCACCGAGGGGCACAAGGTCGGTGCCGAGCGCGTCCTCGACGTACTGCAGGGCGGCATCGAGATGGGCGTCGGGGCGATCTCGCTCTACGCCTTCTCCACCGAGAACTGGAAGCGTTCCCCGGACGAGGTGAAGTTCCTGATGAACTTCAACCGCGACTTCATCCGCAAGACCCGCGACCAGCTCGACGAACTCGGCATCCGGGTGCGCTGGGTGGGCCGGATGCCCAAGCTGTGGAAGTCGGTCGCCAGGGAGCTGGAGATCTCCCAGGAACAGACCAAGGGCAACGACAAGCTCACCCTGTACTTCTGCATGAACTACGGCGGGCGGGCCGAGATCGCGGATGCCGCGCAGGCCCTCGCCGAAGACGTGAAGGCCGGGCGGCTCGACCCCTCCAAGGTCAGCGAGAAGACCTTCGCGAAGTACCTGTACTACCCGGACATGCCGGACGTCGACCTCTTCCTGCGCCCGAGCGGCGAGCAGCGCACCTCCAACTACCTTCTCTGGCAGAGCGCTTACGCCGAGATGGTCTTCCAGGACGTCCTGTGGCCGGACTTCGACCGCCGTGACCTGTGGCGCGCCTGCCTCGAATACGCTTCGCGCGACCGCCGCTTCGGCGGGGCGATCCCGAACGAGCAGCAGATCGCCAACAGTTAGCCGTACGCGTACGTGAGGGCCCCCACCGTCAGCTCGACGGTGGGGGCCCTCACGTACGCGTACGGCTCCCGTACGGCACCCGTACGGCTCTACTTGCTCGCGCACTCCGCGCACGTGCCGAAGATCTCGACCGTGTGCGCCACGTTCACGTACCCGTGCTCCGAGGCGATCGCCTCGGCCCACTTCTCGACCGCCGGGCCCTCGACCTCGACCGCCTTGCCGCACACCCGGCAGACCAGGTGATGGTGATGGTCGCCGGTGGAGCAGCGGCGGTAGACCGACTCGCCCTCGTCGGTGCGGAGCACGTCGACCTCGCCGGCATCGGCGAGGGACTGGAGCGTTCTGTAGACCGTCGTCAGGCCTACCGAATCGCCCTTGTGCTTCAGCATGTCGTGCAGGTCCTGCGCACTGCGGAACTCGTCCACCTCGCCCAGGGCCGCCGCCACCGCGGCGCGCTGCCGGGTGGATCGGCCTCGTACCGGGGGTCCCGCAGCCGTTGTCACAGGTGCCTCCTCAACTGATAACTCGCACGATTGCCCGCACATCTGTCATATCCCGTCGGGCCATTGTGCCAGCTCGATCTCAGGCGTTGACCTCGTCCGCCGGGCGCCGGGTCCCGGGGACGTCCGCCGTGCAGGTCGCCTCCGCGGCGGCCACCGCCCGCGCCCGCCGCCGGGCCAGGGGAGTCGCGGCCGCCGTCAGGACGACGAAGACGCCGATCGCCATCAGGACGATGGTCGCTCCGGGCGGCACGTCCTCGTAGTACGACGTGACCGTGCCGGAGAGCGTCACGGCGGTGCCGATGACCACCGACAGGACGAACGTCACCTTGAACGAGCGGGTGATCTGCTGGGCCGCCGCGACCGGCACCACCATGAGCGCGCTCACCAGGAGCAGACCCACGACGCGCATCGCGACAGTGACCGTGACGGCGGCGGTGACCGCGATCAGCAGATTCAGCGCCCGCACCGGAAGCCCCGTGACCCGCGCGAACTCCTCGTCCTGGCTCACCGCGAACAGCTGCTTGCGCAGGCCGACCGTGACGAGCACCACAAACGCCGCGAGCAGGCAGATCGCCGTGACGTCGGAGTCCGAGACCGTCGAGAGCGAGCCGAAGAGGTACGAGGAGAGATTCGCGTTCGAGCCGGTGTCCGAGAGGTTGATCAGCAGGACACCGCCCGCCATGCCTCCGTAGAAGAGCATCGCAAGGGCGATGTCACCGCGCGTCTTGCCGTACGCCCTGATCAACTCCATCGTCACCGCACCGACGACGGCGATCAGCGTCGCCATCCACACGGGGCTCGAATTGAGCAGGAAGCCGAGACCGACGCCCGTCATGGCGATGTGCCCGATGCCGTCACCCATCAGGGCCTGGCGGCGCTGGACGAGGTAGATGCCGATGGCGGGGGCCGTGATGCCGACGAGGACGGCGGCGATCAACGCCCGCTGCATGAATTCGGTCTGGAAGATTTCCATCATCATCAGGTCAGCAGTCCCGTCCGGATCGGCTCGTGCTCGTCGGCCGAGTGCGGATGTACGTGGTCGTGGCCGGGCAGGGCGTGCTGGCCGACCGCCTTCGGGGGCGGACCGTCATGGGTCACGCAGCCGTCGCGCAGCACGATCGCGCGGTCGATCAGCGGCTCAAGGGCGCCGAGCTCGTGCAGGACGAGCAGGACCGTCGTACCGGCCGCGACCTGCTCGCGCAGGGTCTGCGCGAGGATCTCCTGGCTGGCCAGGTCGACGCCCGCCATGGGCTCGTCCATGATCAGAAGTTCGGGCTCGGAGGCGAGCGCGCGGGCGATGAGCACGCGCTGGTGCTGGCCGCCGGAGAGGGCGCTCACGGAGTCCTTGGCGCGGTCGGCGAGGCCGACGAGCCCAATCGCCCGGTCGACCGCCGCACGGTCCGCCTTCGTCGCCCAGCCCAGCTTCGTGAGCTTCGTACGCGAGAGACGTCCTGCCGACACGACCTCGCGGATCGTCGCGGGCACACCGCTCGCCGCCGTCGTGCGCTGCGGTACGTAGCCGATGCGGGACCACTGCCTGAAGCGCTTCAGGGGGGTGCCGAAGAGGCTTATGTCGCCGCCGGTGAGGGGGACTTGGCCGATCACGGAGCGGACGGCGGTGGACTTGCCCGAGCCGTTCGCGCCGAGCAGGGCGACGACCTCACCGCGCCCGACGGTGAGGTCGATGCCGCGCAGCACCGGGCGCGCGCCGAGGGTGGCCGTGGCCGCCCGCACGGATATGACGGGCGGGGTCGACTCCGCTCCGGCCGTGGTTTCCGTGGCTCCCATGGCGTGCGCCTCCGATACTGCCGCTGCCTGCTGTGTCACTTCGCGCCGAGGGCCTTCTGCAGCGCGGCGAGGTTCGACTCCATGACCCCGATGTAGTCATCGCCCTTGGACTTGTCCGTAATTCCCTCAAGGGGGTCCAGGACGTCCGTCTTGAGGTTCGCGTCGGAGGCGAGCGTCTTGGCGGTCTTGTCGCTGGCGAGGGTCTCGAAGAACACCGTGGACACGTCGTCCTTCTTCGCGATGTCCTGGAGCTCCTTGATGCGGGCGGGGCTCGGGTCCGACTCGGGGTCGATGCCGGCGATGCCCTCCTGGTCCAGGCCGTAGCGCTCGGCGAGGTAGCCGAAGGCGGAGTGCGTGGTGATGAAGGTCTTGGTCTTGGTGTTCTTCAGGCCGCCCTCGAACTTCGTGTTCAGCGCGTCCAACTTCTTGACCAGGGCCTTCGTGTTCTTCTCGTACGCCGCCGCGTGGTCGGGATCGGCCTTCTCCATCGCCTTGCCGACGCCCTCGGCGACCTCGGCGTACTTCACCGGGTCGAGCCAGATGTGCGGGTCGGCACCGGCCTCGCCTTCGTGGCCGTGCTCTTCTTCCTCGGAGTGCTCGTCGGAATGCTCTTCGGAGTGCTTCTCGGAGTGCTCTTCGTCCTCGTGGCCGTGGTCGTGGCCGACGCCGGTGCCGTGCTCTTCGAGCTTGGTGAGCTTCGCGGCATCCACGGTGTTCTTCACGCCGGACTGGCCGATGGCGTCGTCGACGGCGGGCTGGATGCCCTTGAGGTACAGGATGAAGTCCGATTCGCCGAGCTCGGCGGTCTGCCGCGGGCTGAGCTCCAGGTCGTGCGGCTCGACACCCGGCTTGGTCAGGGTGTCCACGGAGACGTGCTCGCCGCCGATCTCCTGGGCGAGGTACTGCATGGGGTAGAACGACGCGGTCACGTTCAGCTTGCCGTCGCCGTCCTTGTCCGCGGCGCTGGAGGACGAGCAGGCGGACAGAGCCGTGAGCCCGAGAACCGTGGCGGAGGCGACGGCGACGGTGGGTATGAGGCGACGTACGTTCATGACACTCATTTTCAACAAATCTGGAAACGATTGTCAACTACGGGTCTCCGCGGGCGCCGACCCGGAACCGATTTGATTAGGGGGGTAAGGCCGCCGGTAACCTGAAGCATTCGCTTCGCCCACCGTCGTAATGAAGAGAGCACCGTGGCCGCCGACAAGATCGACAGCATCGTCAGCCTGAGCAAGCGCCGTGGCTTTGTTTACCCGTGCAGTGAGATCTACGGCGGCCAGCGTGCCGCCTGGGATTACGGGCCGCTCGGCGTCGAGCTCAAGGAGAACCTCAAGCGCCAATGGTGGCGTTACATGGTCACCTCGCGCGAGGACGTCGTCGGCATCGACTCGTCGGTGATCCTGGCCACGGAGGTCTGGCAGGCCTCGGGTCACGTCGCGACGTTCTCCGACCCGTTGACCGAGTGCCTCTCCTGCCACAAGCGCCACCGCGCCGACCACCTGGAAGAGGCGTACGAGGCCAAGCACGGCCGCCCGCCCGAGAGCCTCGCCGACGTCAACTGCCCGAACTGCGGCACCAAGGGCCAGTTCACCGAGCCCAAGCAGTTCTCCGGCATGCTCTCCACGCACCTCGGCCCCACGCAGGACAGCGGCTCCGTCGCCTACCTGCGCCCCGAGACCGCACAGGGCATCTTCACCAACTTCGCCCAGGTCCAGCAGACCTCGCGCAAGAAGCCGCCGTTCGGCATCGCGCAGATGGGCAAGTCCTTCCGCAACGAGATCACGCCCGGCAACTTCATCTTCCGGACCCGCGAGTTCGAGCAGATGGAGATGGAGTTCTTCGTCAAGCCGGGCGAGGACGAGAAGTGGCAGGAGTACTGGATGGAGCAGCGCTGGAACTGGTACACCGGCCTGGGCCTGCGCGAGGAGAACATGCGGTGGTTCGAGCACCCGAAGGAGAAGCTCTCCCACTACTCGAAGCGCACCGCTGACATCGAGTACCGCTTCCGCTTCGGCGGCAGCGAGTGGGGCGAGCTCGAGGGCGTCGCCAACCGCACGGACTACGACCTCTCCGCGCACTCCAAGGCCTCCGGCCAGGACCTCTCCTACTTCGACCAGGAGGCCGGCGAGCGCTGGACCCCGTACGTCATCGAGCCCGCGGCGGGCGTCGGCCGCACGATGCTGGCGTTCCTCCTCGACTCGTACATCGAGGACGAGGCCCCGAACGCGAAGGGCAAGCTGGAGAAGCGGACGGTCATGCGCTTCGACCACCGCATCGCGCCGGTGAAGGTAGCGGTGCTCCCCCTCTCGCGTAACCCGGAGCTGTCGCCGAAGGCGAAGGGCCTCGCCACGGCCCTCCGCCAGAACTGGAACATCGACTTCGACGACGCGGGCGCCATCGGCCGCCGCTACCGCCGCCAGGACGAGATCGGCACGCCGTACTGCGTGACGGTCGACTTCGACACCCTGGACGACAACGCGGTCACGGTGCGCGAGCGTGACTCGATGAAGCAGGAGCGGGTCTCCCTCGACCAGATCGAGGGCTACCTGGCTTCGCGCCTGGTGGGCTGCTGACGCTCCAGCTCCATCCCCTTCGGCCGTCGGCTGAGTGAAGCTTGAAAGAAGGCCCCGGTTCCGCACACGGAACCGGGGCCTTCTGCTGCACACTGTTCGCCATGCCTTCGATGACCACGAGCAAGGTCAGCAGATGGGACCAGCACGGGCGCGAGCATGTGGTGCACGTGCAAAAGTCGGGCGTCCAACGCCAGTTGAGCTGCGACACGTGCGGCTGGGGGAAACGGGTGCAGTTCCTGCCGTGGCTGAAGGCGGAGGAACACCTCGCGGAGGAGCACCAGGCGACGGTGGATCCTTCGGGGCCTTAGCTACGGCTGGGTGCCGACTGCCGGGCAAAGCGACGCACGGCATCGGTGAAGGCGCCTGGGTCGTCGAAGTTCGCGAGGTGCCCCGCCCGCGGGATCAACTCGACGCGGGCGTGCGGATGCGCGCGGGCGAAATCCCTCTCGCCGGACCGGAAGACGGTGTCCTTCTCGCCGTTCAGGATGAGCACGGGGGATGCCACGTGACGCATCGAGCCCGCGTCGAAACGGCCCAGAACCTCGCCCCAGGCGGCCGGAAGCGTGTGGAACGCGTATCCGGCGCGGATGGTCGCCGCCACTACCTCGGGGGGATAGAGCCGGCGAAGCAACCGGTCGTTCCACCGGGCCAGCCGGTCCGCCGGCAGGCGAGGGACGAGACCGGCGACCCACCGATACGGCGTTGCCCACCGGCCAATGGTCGAGGCGCTGGCCCCGGCGAGGACCAGACCCCGCACCTGTTCGGGGAAGCGCCGCGCGAACTCCAGCGAGGCGTAACCGCCGAGTGAGTGCCCGACGACCAGAGCAGGCCCGTGACCGAGCGAGTCCACCGCAGAAGAGATGATCTCCGTCGCCGCGGTCAGGCTCCAGGGCTGAGCGGAGCGGGCGCCGTGCCCCGGCAGATCAACAGCGGCTATCCGGAAGTCCCCCTGGAGCGCGGCGAGCTGAGGGCTCCACTGCCCCGCGCTGAACCGCGTCCCGTGCACGAAGACGATGGGTGGTGTATCCGGCGCCGTCATAAGTCCCCCCCCGAGCGGAATGCGGGCTAGCGGCGCAGGCCGCGTACGACCAGGTCGACTACCGCCGTGAAGGCGGGTTCGATGCCCGGCTTTGACCATTCGCCCGCGTACGCCGGGTCGTGGAAGCGGTTGGTGGCGTCGAAGACCGCGCGGGACGTGGAGGCGGGGTCCGTCGTCGTGAACGCGCCCTGGGCGGCGCCCTCTTGGATGATCGTGGCCAGCTGGTCCGTGAGGTCGGCGATGTGGCGGTCCACCACTCCGCTGTTCTCGCCCGTCAACACCGTGTACGTGGCGAACAGTTCGGGGTCGTCGCCGGCCTTGTGCTGCTTGGCCTCGAAGAGGCCCGTGAGCCAGTCGCGGAGCTTCGCCTCGGGGGGCTCGCTGCCGGTGACGATTCCGGACAGGGCCTCCGACGTACGGTCCAGCCACCGCTTCGTGACCGCCTCGCGCAACTCCGCCTTCGTACGGAAGTGGCGGTAGACCGTGCCATGGCTGACCCCGAGGGCGCGGGCCACATCCACGACGGTGGCCTTCGCCGCGCCATGGCGGCGCAACATGTCCTCCGTGGCTTCGAGGATGCGCTCAGGGGTCAGGGTGCCGGTTGCCATGACAGTGACCGTACCCGGGAGAGATCAGTGCTCGCTGTCGAGGTGCGCCATCTGTGCCTCCGGATAACGCGCGCCGGACGCGGCACCCGCGGGAACCGCCCGCTCGATCGCGGCGAGGTCGGCCTCGTCCAGCGTCACGTCGAGCGCGCCGAGCGCCTCGGTGAGACGGTCGCGGCGACGGGCGCCGACGAGCGGGACGATCGCGGCGTCGTGCCGCGGGCCCTGCGCGAGGACCCAGGCGATGGCTGTCTGCGCGACGCTCACGCCCTTCTGCTCGGCGACCTTGCGGAGGGCGTCGACGAGGTCGAGGTTCCGGTCGAGGTTCTCGCCCTGGAAGCGGGGGCTCATCGCCCGGAAGTCGTTCGCCGCCAGCTTGCGGTCGCGGGTGAAGTGGCCGGAGATCAGGCCGCGGGAGAGCACTCCGTACGCCGTGATGCCGATGCCGAGCTCGCTGACCGTGGGCAGGATCTGCTGCTCGATGCCGCGTGAGATGAGCGAGTACTCGATCTGTACGTCGGAGATGGGGGCGGTGGCGGCGGCGCGACGGATGGTGTCGGCGCCGACCTCCGAGAGCCCGATGTGCCGGACGTGCCCCTTCTCGACCAGCTCGGCGATCGCGCCGACGGTCTCCTCGACGGGGACGTCGGGGTCGACGCGGGCGATCCGATAGACGTCGATGTGGTCGACGCCGAGCCGCTGGAGGGAGTACGCGGCGAAGTTCTTGACGGCCGCGGGCCGCCCGTCGTACCCGGACCAGCCACCGTCCGGGTCACGGAGGGCGCCGAACTTGACGCTGGTGAGCGCCTGTTCGCGGCGGACGGCGGGGGCGGCGCGGAGGGCTTCGCCGATGAGCATCTCGTTGTGCCCCATGGCGTAGAAATCGCCGGTGTCGATGAGGGTGACGCCGGCTTCGAGGGCGGCGTGGATGGTCGCGATGGACTCGGCCCGGTCGGCGTCGCCGTATAGGGCGGACATGCCCATGGCGCCGAGGCCGATGGCGGAGGTGTGGGGGCCTGTGGTTCCGAGGTTGAGAGTACGCATGCATTCACCATGCCATGACAGATGACAGATTTCAATATCTGTCATCTGTCATTTGTCACGCGGGGGCGGCGTAAGCCCAGGGTGATCAGCCGAACCGCCTCACGAACCTCCGCTGCCACGGCGTCTCCACCGCCCGCGCCGCGTAGTGCTCCCGCACATACGCCACGGCCTCCGTGCTCGGCACCCCGTCCAATACCGCGATGCACGCCAGCGCCGTCCCCGTACGCCCCTGTCCACCACCGCACGCGACCTCGACCCGCTCCGTACCGGCCCGCTCCAACGCTTCCCGCAGAGCGGCGGCCGTCGCCGCGCGGTCGGCGGGCAGCCGGAAGTCGGGCCAGCGAAGCCAGCGGGACTCCCATTCGACGGCGGGCGGCTCCTTGCCCAAGAGGTACAGCGCGAAGTCGGGCGCAGGCCCGTCCGGCAGGGGGCGACGCAGCCCCCGGCCGCGGATCAGTCGGCCAGAGGGGAGTCGCAGGACGCCTGGTGCAGTCGATTCCCAAGTCGCAGTCACGGCGCGAGCGTAGCCCCGGCGTGTGTGTGGGCCGGGCGCTGGCTTCAGATGGGCTGGGCCGGGTCCGTAAGCCGTTCCTGCGGTGCGGCCTCCAGGCGTTCCGCCGTGCGTTGTGCCGTTTCCCTCGCCCAGTGGCCGCTGGTCAGTGCGCCCAGGAGCAGGACCGCCAGGCCGCAGGCCGCGATGATCCACCAGGCGGGGCGGCTTGCCTCGGTGAAGGTGGCCGCGTACGACGAGGACGCCACCCCCGAGGCCAGTACCGCGCCGATGACCGCGACGCCGAGCGTCTGGCCGATCTGGCGGCTCGTGGAGGCGACTGCGGCCGCGACGCCCGCCTGGGAGCGGGGCATCCCGGAGACGGCGGTGTTCGTGATGGGGGCGTTCACGAAGCCGAAGCCGAGGCCGAAGAGGACGTAGCCGAGGAAGAGCGTCGCGTTCGTGGTCTCCGCGTCGAAGGCGGCGAAGAGGACTCCGGACGTCGTCATCGCGACCCCCGCGACGAGGAGGGGCAGGCGCGCGCCCCGGCTGCCGACGAGGCGGCCCGACAGCGGGGCGCAGACCAGCGTCATCGCGGCCATCGGCAGCATCCATACGCCCGCGTGCAGGGCGTTCAGACCGCGTACGTTCTGGAGGTAGAGCGTGGAGAGGAAGAGGAAACCGCCCAGCGCGGCGAAGGCGCAGACCGCGATCACCGTCGCCCCGCTGAACGGTGCCGAGCCGAAGAAGCGCAGGTCGATGAGGGGGTCGGCGCGGCGCGGCTCGTAGGCGAGCAGCCCGAGGAGGGCCAGGAGCGACGCGGCCGCGAACGTGAGGATCAGCCGTGAGGTCCAGCCCGCCGTCGGCGCCTCGATGATCGCGTACGTCAGTGCGCCGAGCAGCACCATGACCAGGAGCTGGCCCACGGGGTCGGGGCGGCGCGGCTTGGGGGCGCGGGACTCGGGGACGTACCGGATGGTGAGGAGCAGTGCCGCGAGGCCGACCGGCAGGTTGATCCAGAAGATGGAGCGCCAGCCGACGGAGTCCACGAGCAGGCCGCCCACGAGCGGGCCCGCCGCCATGGAGATGCCGACCACCCCGCCCCATACGCCGATGGCGCGGGCCCGCTCGGCGGGTTCGGTGAAGGTGTTGGTGATGATCGACATCGCCACCGGGTTGAGCATGGAGCCGCCGACCGCCTGGGCCATGCGGAAGGCCACGAGGGATTCCAGGTTGGGCGCGAGGGAGCAGGCCACCGAGGCGAGCGTGAAGATCACCAGGCCCACTTTGAAGATCTTCCGGCGCCCCAGGCGGTCCGCCGTCGACCCCGCGAGCATGAGGAGCGCGGCGAGTACGAGGGTGTAGGCGTCGATCGTCCACTGCATGCCCGAGATGCTGGTGCCGAACTCCCGCGCCATCGTGGGCAGGGCGACGTTCAGGACGGTGTTGTCGAGGCTGACGATGAGCAGGCTCATGCAGCAGATCGCGAGCACGAGCACGCGTCGGCGGTGCGTGAGCTCTTGCTGGGGCATGAGTTCGACGGTAACCCGGTCGGCTGTGCGTCGCTTCTGTGGGCGGAGGCGTACGTCCCCCCCCGGGCCCCGTCCCCCCCCCGGGCCCCCCCCGGGCCCCCGCCCCCGCCACCATCGGGCCCCCAGGCGCCTCAGCCCAGCCGCCGCGGCAGCCGCAGGCTCAGCACCGCGAGGCCGATGAGGCCGGCCAGCTGCGCTCCGAGGACGATCGCGAACGCGTCCCGCATTCCCAGGCCCGGCACCAGGGCCAGGAAGAGCGAGCCGAGGGTGGCGACGCCGACGGCCAGGCAGGACTGCTGGACCGTCGCCGCGAGGCCGCTGCCCGCGCCCGCCTTCGCGGTTGGCACCGCGGCGAGCACGATGCGGTAGTAGAGGGCCAGCTGTACGCCCTGGCCGAGGCCGCACAGGGCGAGACCGGGGGCGAGGACGAGCGGGCTCAGCGAGGCGTACGGAGTCCACAGCACCGTCAGGGCGAGGATGGCGAGCCCCGTGCCGTGCACCAGCGCGCACAGCGTCATCGCGCGGCTGCCGAGCCGCGTCACCAGGCGCGGGGCGAGCATCGACGCCGCGAACTGCGCGACGCCCATGGGGATCAGGGTCAGCCCGGACTTCAAGGGGCTGAAGCCGAGCCACTGCTGGAGCGTCACCGCACTGACGAACATCCAGCCGGCGAAGCCGGTGAAGATGGGCAGGCCGATGGTGAGCCCCATCCGTACGCCGGGTTCGCGCAGCAGCGACGGGGGCAGCAGCGGGCTCCCGCCGGTGCGTTCGCCGCGCAGCTCGACGCGGGCGAACGCCCAGGCCAGGAACGGTGAGGCGACCAGGGAAAGCACCGACCACAGGGGCCAGCCCGCGGCCCTCCCCTCGGTCAGGGGCAGCAGCAGCGCGATCAGGGACGCGGCGAGCAGGAGCGTGCCGCCGATGTCGCTACGAGTGGGCTGCTCGGCCCGGCTGTCCGGCACCGAGCGCACGGCGCAGAGCAGGGCGGCGACGGCGACGGGCGCGTTCACCAGGAACACCGCGCGCCAGCCGGTGCCCGCGAGGTCGGCGGAGACCAGGACGCCGCCGAGTACCTGGCCGAGGACGATGGAGATGCCGCCGACCGAGCCGTAGAGGGCGACCGCCTTCGAGCGCCGCTCGCCCCGCGTCGTCGCGTGGATGGTGGCGAGGACCTGCGGCAGCATCAGCGCGGATGCCGCGCCCTGGGCGACGCGCGCCCCCACCAGCCACCAGGCGCCGGGCGCGAGCCCGCAGGCCAGCGAGGTCACGCCGAAGGCGGCGACACCCCAGAGGAAGAGCCTGCGGCGCCCGTAGGTGTCGCCGAGCCGCCCGCCGAGCACGAGCAGCACTGCGTACGCGACGGCGTAGCCCGCGACGACCATCTCCAGGGTGGCGGGGGAGGCGTGCAGGTCGTGTTCGATGCTGGGCAGGGCGACGTTGACGATGAAGAAGTCGATCATCGGGAGGGCCGCGCCGAGCAGGATGGTGACGAGGCCGAGCGGGGTCAGGGCGGGGGCGGAGTCCGCCGTGTGCCGGGCGCCCTGGGTGGTGGGCTTGAGGACGTGGGCCGTGGAATTCGTGAGGTTCACGAGTACGACGGTCGTCGCATCTCCAGCCTGGTACCAGAGTCTCTTTATCCTGGTACCTGTACTACCTGGAAACAGGGTCGCCGGGCAGGCGCCGGAAAGGCAAGCTGATCCCATGGACACCGCACCAGCCGACCCCGTGGGCACCGCACCAGCCGCCGCCGTGGGCACCGCGACGCCCACGCAGCCCGACCGTATCCGCCGCAGCGAACTCGCCGACTTCCTGCGCAGCCGCCGCGAGCGCATCACGCCCGAGCAGGCGGGCCTGCCCCGCGGCCCGCGCCGCCGTACACCGGGCCTGCGCCGCGAGGAGGTCGCGCATCTCTCCACGGTGGGTGTCACCTGGTACACGTGGCTGGAGCAGGGCCGCGCCATCCACGTCTCGGCGCAGGTCCTCGACGCGCTGTGCCGCGCCCTGATGCTGGACGCCGGGGAGCGGGCCCATCTCTTCCAGCTGGCGGGCACCGCCGACCCCTCCCCGGCCGCCGAGACCGCGTCGGTCCCGCAGGGCCTGCTGCGGATCGTCACGCAGCTGGAGCCGTTCCCGGCGTGCGTGCAGAACGCCCGCTACGACGTCCTCGCCTACAACGCGACGTACGCGAACCTCCTCACCGACCTCGACGTGCTGCCGCCCGAGGACCGCAACTGCATGTGGCTGACCTTCACGCATCCCGCCTGGCAGGCCGCCATGGAGGACCGGGAGGAGACGATGCGCCGGATGGTGGCGAGGTTCCGGGCGCGGATGGCCGGGCATCTCGCGGACCCGGCGTGGAAGACGCTGCTCAGGAGGATGCGCAAGGCCTCGCCGGAGTTCTGCGAGCTGTGGGAGCGGCACGAGGTGATGCAGGCGGTGGACCAGTCCAAACGGTTCAACAACTCGCTCGTGGGCCCGCTGCACTTCACGTACCACGGGCTGTGGCTCGGCCCGGCCGAGGGCCCGCGCCTGGGGACGTACGTCCCGGCGGACGCGCGCTCGCAGGCGGCCACGGAGGAGCTGTACCGCCTTGTGAAGGCCGGGCGCGTGGGCAGTCGCGCGGACACTCGCGTAGGCAGTCGCGCGGATGGGGGACAATAAGAGGTCTGCCCCCTCTCAGCCCGCTCGTCCCGGAGGAATCCCGCGCCATGGAGCCCCAGCTTCAGATCGGCCCGCACGCCGTGCGGCCGCCCGTCGTGCTCGCCCCCATGGCGGGCATCACGAACGCGCCGTTCCGGACGCTGTGCCGGGAGTTCAGCGGGGGCAAGGGCCTCTTCGTCAGCGAGATGATCACGACGCGGGCGCTGGTCGAGCGCAACGAGAAGACCATGCAGCTGATCCACTTCGACGAGACCGAGAAGCCCCGGTCCATCCAGCTGTACGGCGTCGACCCGGCCACGGTCGGCAAGGCGGTCCGCATGATCGCCGAGGAGAACCTCGCCGACCACATCGACCTGAACTTCGGCTGCCCCGTCCCCAAGGTCACCCGCAAGGGCGGCGGCTCCGCGCTCCCGTACAAGAGGCCCCTGCTGCGCGCGATCCTCCGCGAGGCCGTCAGCGGCGCCGGGGACCTGCCCGTCACCATGAAGATGCGCAAGGGCATCAACGACGAGCACATCACCTTCCTCGACGCGGGCCGCATCGCCGTCGAGGAGGGCGTCACGGCGATCGCCCTGCACGGCCGCACCGCCGCCCAGCACTACGGCGGCACCGCCGACTGGGACGCCATCGCCCGCCTCAAGGAGCACGTCCCCGAGATCCCCGTACTCGGCAACGGCGACATCTGGTCCGCCGCCGACGCGGTGCGGATGATGAAGGAGACCGGCTGCGACGGGGTCGTCGTGGGCCGCGGCTGCCTCGGCCGCCCCTGGCTCTTCGGCGACCTGGTCGCCGCTTTCGAGGGCACGGGCGCGCCCAAGGCTCCGGACCTGCGCGAGGTCGCCGCCGTCATGCTGCGGCACGCGACCCTCCTCGGCGAGTGGATCGGCGACGAGGCGCGCGGTGTCATCGACTTCCGCAAGCACGTGGCCTGGTACCTGAAGGGTTTCGCGGTCGGCTCGGAGATGCGCAAGCGCCTCGCGATCACCTCGTCCCTCGCCGAACTGGAGGACGGGCTCGGCGAGTTGGACCTCGACCAGGGGTGGCCGGCGGGCGCGGACGGTCCGCGTGGCCGTACGTCGGGCAACAACCGCGTGGTCCTGCCGGACGGCTGGCTGAAGGACCCCTACGACTGCGCGGGCATCAGCGAGGACGCGGAGCTGGACACGTCCGGGGGCTGAGGGGGGGGCAGGCTCAGCTACCCAGCCACCGCACTCAGCAGCGCCAGCGGAGCCGCCGCCGACCGTGACTCCCGTACGCACGCGTGCGGGTACGGAACCGGCCCCGGATACGACTCCCGCCCGTACCCCGCAAGCACCTCCGGCAGCCGGTCACCGCCCCGTGTCGCCGCCGCCACCAAACCCCGTGCCACCGCCCGCGCCTCGTCGTGCAGCCCGTACCGCGCGAGCCCCAGCGCGATGAGCGCGTTGTCGTGCGGCCATACCGAACCGCGGTGGTAGGAGAGCGGGTGGTACGCGGGCTGGTTCGCGGCCAGGGTGCGGACTCCCCAGCCTGAGAAGAAGTCCGGTTCCAGGAGGCGGCGGCCCACCGCCTCTCCGTACTCCTTGTCGAGGAGGCCGGACCACAGGAGGTGACCGGCGTCCGATGCGAGCGCGTCGACCTGGTGTCCTTCGCCGTCCAGGGCGAGCGCGGGGAAGCCCTGCTTCGGCATCCAGAAGTCCCGCTGGAAGCGGTCCCGCAGGTCGGCCGCCGCTTGTGTGAGGAGGTCCGCGTAGACCTTGTCGCCCCAGACCGTGCGCGCAAGCCACGCCGTACGGCCCAGCGCGTCGTACGCGTAGCCCTGCGCGCCCGCCGCCATCACCGGGCCCGTGGCGCGGCTGCCGTCGGCGGAGCAGATCGCGCCGGGGGAGTCCTTCCAGTTCTGGTTGGCGAGGCCGCCCTCGTCCGCGCGGTAGACGAGATAGCCGCGCGAGGTGAGGCCGCCGTGGTCGAGGATCCAGCCGACGGCGGCCCGCGCGTGCGGCTCCAGGCCGCGGGCCAGGGCCGTGTCGCCCGTCCGCTCCGTGTACGCGCCGAGCAGCACCAGGAACAGGGGAGTTGCGTCCACCGAGCCGTAGTAGCGCCCGTACGGCACCTGACCGAAGTGGGCCAGCTCCCCGTGCCGTACCTCGTGCACGATCTTCCCGGTCTGGGCGACCGCCCCCTCCGTGGCCTCCGTCGCCTGGGTCGCGGCCAGCGCGGGGAGCGTCGCCGCGGCCAGACGCGGCAGGTAGGGCAGGGCGAAGAGCGAGGTCAGGAGGGCGTCGCGGCCCAGGAGCGTCAGGAACCAGGGGACGCCCGCCGCCGGGACGCTCAGCGCCTCGCCGTCAGGGCCTGACGCGGACACCTGGAGTACGGCGAGGTCTGCGAGGCCCCGCCGGCACGCCGCCGCCAGCTCCGGCCAGCCGCCGGGGATCTCGACGCCCGACGCGAACTCGCTCTCCAGGGAAGTGAGTTGGTCTGCCGCCTGCGCCGGGCTCACCGGTGGCTGTGGCTGCGGCTGCGACTGCGGTGCTCCGTGCGGGTGCGCCGCGACACGCAGTGCCACCTCCGCCGTGCCGTGCGCGTCGAGGTCGATGGCCCAGACGAGCCGCCGCGCGCCGGTCCCCGTCTCCTCGACGGCGTCCGGGGCGGGGTCCGCGGTCACGGTCGTACGGGAGCACCACTCACGGCGGCGGTAGGCGAACTCGATGCCCTGGATCCCCTCGCCCTCACCGCCGCCGATGACCTTGCGCGACCTGACGGCGCCCGTCTTCGCGTACGTACGGTGGTCGGAGCGCAGCTCGAACTGGTCGGTGAAGTCGACGTCCACGGTCAGCGCGAGACGCACGGTCGTCGGCACCGCCCGATTGCACGTGACGCGCAGCGATTCCACGAACGCGCCGTCCGTCACCGCCTGTTCGCGGAAGAGCGTGCAGGACGCGGGCTCCTGCCTGCCGCCGCGCGGGACGAGGACGCAGCGCGCCACACCCGCGTCCGCGTCGGCGTCCGACACCGGCGCGAGAATCTCGGGGACGGCGCCGTCCACCGTCAGCTGCCAGCGGCTCAGGTGCCGGGCGTCGCGCACGAACAGACCGTCCGGGGCCGTGCCGCCCCGCACCCCGCTGATGTCGCCCCCCGCGCCGAGCGCCGCGAACGTACCGCCCCGCACCAGTGGTTGACGCCGATCAGTCATCCCTGAACCCCTCCCTCGTCACCGCGGCGGCAGGCACGTCAGCGGGCCTCCCGTGCGGCTCCTCGTCACGCCCGGCGGGATCGTCGAGCAGCAGATCCAGGGCGAGCGCGGCGCTCCAGCCGAAGCCGCGCGCACCGCAGCCCCGCCCTGTGTACGGGTCCACGTACTCCGCGAACCCGGACTCCCCGGCCACATCGAGCAGCGCGCGGCGCAGGCCGTCCGCCCGCGCGTGTTCACCGTGCAGCCGAAGTCCCCGCTCCAGCAGCCAGTTGGTGTTGAGCCACGCGGGCCCGCGCCAGTACCGCCGGGGGTCGAAGGCGCTTCCCGTGAGGTCGTAGCTCGGCACGAGCCGCGCGGTGCCGCCGAGGCCGAAGTGCGGTCCGCACGCGGTCCGTACGAGCGCGGCGGCGACGGGGTGCGGCAGCGCGGGCAGGATCAGCGGGACCAGACCGCCGACACCGCGCTCCGGCACCAGCTCACCGGCGCGCAGGTCATGGCAGAAGAACAGGCCCTCCGCCGGGTCCCACAGGCGTGCCACGAGGGTGCTCGTCAGGGCTGCAGCGCGGGCTTCCCGCTCCTCGGAGGCGCCCTGCAGGCCCAACTCGGCCTCGATACGGGCCAGTGCGTACTCGGAGGCGATCAGAAGCGCGTTGAACGAGGGGTCCTCGACGGCGAACTCGCCCTCCCCGTCGGCGTATCGGCGATCGCGGTAGTCCGCGGCGAGGCGCACATATCTGCCGTAGTCGAGGTCGGTCGGCCGGTCCTCCGCGGCGCCGTGGTCCAGGTCCGCGCGCCGGTACGCGGCCGGGTCGGCCGGGGTCACACGGCTCAACGGGGCATCCCAGCAAGGGCTGTTGTCCATGCCCTGCTCCCAGGGGTGGATCACGGATGCGAGGCCCGCGCCGCCCGCGTCCCTGCGGTGCAGCAGATAGCGGTGCCAGGCGGCGAGCCGGGGGTGGGCGCGGGCCAGGAAGGAACGGGCGCGGGAGAGGCCCGGGTCCGAGCGGTGGACCAGCCAGGCGGCGAGCGCGTGTACCGGCGGCTGCACGATGCCGGAGGTCTGCACGGCACTGGGTGCCCCGGCGGCGCGGCCTGCCGTGGTGGAGCGCCAGAAGTCGGGGCTGGGAAAGTAGGCGTCCAGGGGGACGGAAGGGTTGAACACGATGTGCGGGACGCGGCCGTCGCCCCACTGGGCGGAGAGCAGCGTCTCCAGCTCCAACTGCGCCCGTAAGGGGGAGAGATGACGCAGGCCGATCGCGATGAACGCGGAGTCCCAGGACCACTGGTGGGGATAGAGCTGCCGGGAAGGGACCGTCGACGTGCCCGTCCAGTTGGCCCACAGGACCTCGGCGGCGCGTTCACGCAGTGTCCGTGTGGGACCAGGGGTTCGGTGGGCGGTCAGCTGGTTCGTGCGGTCCACGCGGTTCTCCCCGAAGGGCTCGGTGCCCTGTCAGTTTGGTGTTGTCCACCCTAGAGTTACGTCTACTTAACACGCAAAACCCAATATGTAACGTGGAGTTGATGAGCGCAAGGGGAGAGCGGATGCCGGACAGCGAAGTGCGGGCAATGGCGGGTCGCGCGGGCGGGCAGTACGCCGGCGCCGGGGACCTGCTCCACCTGGTGCGCAGCGGACGCGCCACCACGCGCGGCGCACTGCAGGAGGCCACCGGGCTCTCCCGCGCCACGGTCGGCCAGCGCCTGGACCGGCTCTTCCGCGCGGGCTGGCTGCGGGAGGGCGTGGGTGGTCCCTCCGGCAGGGGCGACAAGGCGGGCTCGCCGCTCGGCGGGCGCCCGGCCGTCCGCCTGGAGTTCGACGACGCCCACGCGGTCGTCCTCGCCGCCGCCCTGGAGACCCGGCACGCCCGCACCGCCCTGCTCGGCCTCACCGGCGAGATCGTCGCCGAGCACGCGGGGCCCCTGGCGATCGAGGACGGCCCCGAGACGGTCCTCGGCGAGCTGGGCGTCCGCTTCGCCGAGCTGCTGCGCAAGGCCGACCGCGACCCGGCCTCGGTCTGCGGCATCGGACTCGCCGTCCCGGGGCCCGTGGACAGCGAGACGGGCCGCGTCGTCCAGCCGCCGATCATGCCGGGCTGGGACGGCTACGACATAAGAGGCCGTCTGCGCCGCGCCTTCGCCGAACAGACGAGCGGCCCCGCAGGCCTCCCCGTACCTGGCCGCGCAGGCCTCCCCGCACTCGGCCCCGCCAACATCCCGGTCCTCGTCGACAACGACGCGAACCTCATGGCGTACGGCGAACAGCGCGCCTCCTACCCCGAGTGCTCGGCCTTCGCCCTGGTCAAGGTCTCCACCGGCATCGGCGCGGGCGTCGTCGTCGACGGCGCGGTCTACCGGGGCATCGACGGGGGCGCCGGGGACATCGGCCACATCCGGGTGCCGGAGGGCGCCGGCGCCCTGTGCAAGTGCGGTTCCTACGGCTGCCTGGCCGCCGTGGCCAGCGGTCGCGCGGTGGCCCGCCGCCTGACGGAGGCGGGCGTTCCGGCGGCTTCGGGGGCGGATGTGCGGGCGCTTCTGGAGGCGGGGAACCCGGAGGCGGTCGGTTTCGCGCGCGAGGCGGGGCGGCACGTCGGCGAGGTTCTCGCCACCGTCGTCACGCTCCTGAACCCCGGAGTTCTCATGATCGCCGGAGATCTGGCCGGAACACCGTTCCTGACGGGCGTGCGGGAGCTGCTGTACCAGCGGGCTCTGCCCCGCTCCACCGCTCATCTGGAGGTCGTCACCTCGTGCCTCGGTGAGCGCGCGGCCCTCATCGGTGCGGGAACGCTGGTGGTGGAGCACCTGTACGCCCCGAGGCGGGCGGAGGAGCGGCTGGCCGCGCTCGGCGTGTGAAGCGTATGACGGTCGTGTGACCGTCTCGTCTTCCGTCTCGGTTCGCGTCCGGATGCTGACATCCGGACGCTTCAAACGGCGTGATTCTCGCCACCCCTGATAGGGCTTGCGCTCAGATGAGCGGATTGAGGGCGACTGCACTTCTCCAAGGGGTGGCACTCAGTGCCAATGCTCGATCATTCATGAGGTGAACTCACATCTGAGTATAGGCCGCTCATTCGAGCGAATCACCGGGTCTACGGGTGTTGCGCGTTCAAGAGTTGAACGAATGCGCGCGCATCGAGCTACCGCTGAGTCACTTTCGATCTACTGGCGGACGGGTGGTTACAGCCGTATGACGCACAAGTGGACGTACCCATGCGCCTTCGATCTGGGTATGTTCCTCGCCGTCAGGGCAGCCACCGAGTCCTCGAGGAGTCGAGACCCGTGTCGGAAAACAAAGATCCCCACGTAGCGACGCAGAGCGATGCGGCCGTGAAGTTCGTTTACGACTTCACCGAGGGCAACAGGGACCTCAAGGACCTTCTCGGCGGGAAGGGCGCGAACCTCGCCGAGATGACCAACCTCGGGCTGCCCGTCCCTCCGGGCTTCACGATCACCACAGAGGCCTGCAAGACCTACCTCGCCAGCGGCGAGGAGCCGGTCGAGCTGCGCGACGAGGTGAGCGCGCACCTCGACGCCCTCGAGAAGAAGATGGGCAAGAAGCTCGGTCAGGCCAATGACCCGCTGCTCGTCTCCGTCCGCTCGGGCGCCAAGTTCTCGATGCCCGGAATGATGGACACCGTCCTGAACATCGGGCTCTCCGACAAGTCGGTGACGGGCCTCGCCAAGCAGTCCGGCGACGACCGCTTCGCGTGGGACTCCTACCGCCGCCTCATCCAGATGTTCGGCAAGACCGTCATGGACGTCGACGGCGAGCTCTTCGAGGACGCCCTTGAGGCCGCCAAGGCCGCCAAGAAGGTCTCGGTCGACACCGACCTGGAGGCCGCGGACCTGAAGAAGCTGGTCACGAAGTTCAAGAAGATCGTCAAGACCGAGGCCGGGCGCGACTTCCCGCAGGACCCGCGCGAGCAGATGGACCTCGCGATCCGCTCGGTCTTCGAGTCCTGGAACACCGACCGCGCCAAGCTCTACCGCCGCCAGGAGCGCATCCCCGGCGACCTGGGCACCGCGGTCAACATCTGCTCCATGGTCTTCGGCAACCTCGGCCCGGACTCCGGCACGGGCGTCGCGTTCACCCGCGACCCGGCCAGCGGCCACCAGGGCGTGTACGGCGACTACCTGCAGAACGCGCAGGGCGAGGACGTGGTGGCGGGCATCCGCAACACCGTCCCGCTCGCCGAGCTCGAGCAGATCGACAAGAAGTCGTACGACCAGCTCATGCAGATCATGGAGACCCTTGAGACGCACTACAAGGACCTCTGCGACATCGAGTTCACCATCGAGCGCGGCCAGCTGTGGATGCTGCAGACCCGCGTCGGCAAGCGCACCGCCGGTGCCGCCTTCCGCATCGCGACGCAGCTCGTCGACCAGGGCCTGATCGACGAGGCCGAGGCGCTGCAGCGCGTCAACGGCGCGCAGCTCGCCCAGCTGATGTTCCCGCGCTTCGACGACACCGCGAAGGTCGAGCAGCTCGGCCGGGGCATCGCCGCGTCACCCGGTGCCGCGGTCGGCAAGGCGGTCTTCGACTCGTACACGGCCATCAAGTGGTCGCGTTCGGGCGAGAAGGTCATCCTCATCCGCCGTGAGACCAACCCCGACGACCTCGACGGCATGATCGCGGCCGAGGGCATCCTCACCTCCCGCGGCGGCAAGACCTCGCACGCCGCCGTCGTCGCCCGCGGCATGGGCAAGACCTGCGTCTGCGGCGCCGAGGAGATCGAGGTCGACACCAAGCGCCGGCGCCTCACCGCGCCCGGCGGTGTGGTGATCGAGGAGGGCGACGTCGTCTCCATCGACGGCTCGACCGGCAAGGTCTACGCCGGCGAGGTGCCCGTGGTCCCCTCTCCGGTCGTCGAGTACTTCGAGGGCCGGATGCACGCGGGCGCCGACGACGCCGACGAGCTGGTCGGCGCCGTGCACCGGATCATGGCGTACGCGGACCGGGTGCGCCGCCTGCGTGTCCGTGCCAACGCGGACAACGCGGAGGACGCGCTCCGTGCCCGCCGCTTCGGCGCCCAGGGCATCGGCCTGTGCCGCACCGAGCACATGTTCCTCGGTGAGCGCCGCGAGATGGTCGAGCGGCTGATCCTCGCCGACGCGGACGGCGAGCGCGAGGACGCCCTCAAGGAGCTCCTGCCGCTCCAGAAGCGCGACTTCGTGGAGCTCTTCGAGGCGATGGACGGCCTTCCGGTCACGGTCCGCCTCCTGGACCCGCCCCTGCACGAGTTCCTGCCGGACATCACCGAGCTCTCCGTCCGGGTGGCCCTCGCCGAGTCCCGCAAGGACTCGAACGAGAACGACCTGCGCCTGCTCCAGGCGGTGCACCGCCTGCACGAGCAGAACCCGATGCTGGGCCTGCGAGGCGTACGCCTCGGCCTCGTGATCCCCGGCCTGTTCACCATGCAGGTACGGGCCATCGCCGAGGCCGCGGCCGAGCGCAAGAACGCCAAGGGCGACCCGCGTGCGGAGATCATGATTCCGCTCGTCGGTACGGTCCAGGAGCTGGAGATCGTCCGCGAGGAGGCCGAGCAGGTCATCGCGGAGGTCGAGGCGACGACCGGCGTGGCGCTGAAGCTGGCGCTCGGCACCATGATCGAGCTGCCGCGTGCCGCGCTCACGGCGGACCAGATCGCGGAGGCCGCCGAGTTCTTCTCCTTCGGCACGAACGACCTCACGCAGACGGTCTGGGGCTTCTCCCGCGACGACGTGGAGGCGAGCTTCTTCACGGCGTACCTGGAGAAGGGCATCTTCGGTGTCTCCCCGTTCGAGACCATCGACAAGGACGGCGTGGGCAAGCTGGTGAAGGACGCGGTCAAGGCCGGCCGCGCCACCCGCCCCGACCTGAAGCTGGGCGTCTGCGGCGAGCACGGCGGTGACCCGGAGTCCGTGCACTTCTTCCACGAGGTGGGCCTGGACTACGTCTCCTGCTCCCCGTTCCGGATCCCCGTGGCCCGCCTGGAGGCGGGACGCGCCGCCTCGGAGTCGGCGGGCAGCGACCACCGGTAGTCCTGACGGACCACCGGTAGAACTCCGGGGCCGACGCCGTGTCCCCGACCCTCACCGATGCGGCGTCGGTCCCGGTTCACGACGAAGGGGCAGCACCCTGTGCGGGGGGTGCTGCCCCTTCGGGTTGCCGCTATCGGCTCATTCCGTTCTCAGCTCGCGGCTTGTGGCTCGGTTCTTCGCGATGTTCCGGGTCTTCTTGGTGTTGGCCGACTCGGCGACCACGGCGAGTACCGCCGGCGACCTCGACCCCTCGGCCAGGCAGCGCTGCATCCAGTCCGTGACCTCCGCCAACTCGGCCGGTGTCGGTACGTGGCCGTCCTTGACGGACAGGTAGAACAGCCAGTCGTCGATGCGGCGGCGGATGAAATCGCGGTACCCCTCCGCCGGGAGCTGGTCGATCTCCGGCAGCAGTTCCGCCGACCACTGCCGGAACTCGGCAGGACCGCTCACCTTCCTCGCGATCTCGTCCACGAGGGCGACCACCGCTGTCTTGGCCCCGCTGACGTCGGGGTCGCGCAGGATCGTGGCCACGATCGCGCGGTCCCGGTCGCGGCTCCGCGAGGAAGCGATCACCGAGACGATGCGTAGGTACGCGGACGTTCGGGCGTGGTCGTCCGCGACGGCTTCGTCGACGTCCACGTCGATGATGCCGGCCTCCGCCAGCAACTCGGCCACATCGGAATGCAATGTCATCGCTTCATCCCTACTTGCAGGGTTTCTTGGCGGCCTCGGCGGCCTCGCGCTGCTCCTTCGCGGCCCGCTCCTCCGCCTGACTCCGCCTGCCGAGCTTCCTGACGGCGGTCCTGATCTGCGGCTTGAAATGCTCCACCGCTTGGCGCTGCTTGCTCGAAAGCTCCGGTTGGTTGTGGAGGGGTTTGCCGTTCGGCCCGATTCTGACCTCGCGTCCCCCGCCACCGGTGACATGAGCGTGCGCGGGCTTGTCGACGTCGTACTCGTGCACGACGATTTTCACGCCGTTCTTGCTGACGTCGAGGAGGGAAAGGCCGAGAGGATCGATCCACATGAACGGGTTGGGAACGTAACTGTGCGGCCCGAAGCCACCGGCGAGACCGATCGGGTCCGGGGTGAGGTAGCGGGCGGTTTCGGGGTCGTAGTGCCGGAAGTAGTTGTAGTGCAGCCCCGTCTCGGGGTCGTAGTACTGGCCGGGGAAGCGCAGTGGGGTGTAGGCGGTGGCGCTGCGGTTCCAGGCTGTGGTGCCCCAGAGGGTGGTCCTGGTGCGCCAGGCGATGTCGCCCTGTTCGTCGAGGAGTTCGGTCGGGGTACCGACGAGGTCGGTGACGATGGCGTAGAAGCGGGCGTCCACTTCTTCGTCGGTGAGGTGTCTGCGCTCAGTTTGGGCCAGCGGGCACAGGCCGTCATGGTCCCAGGTGAGGGTTACTGATTCCGATGCGCCCGGGGCGTGGCTCGTCTGCTCGCAGAGGGTCATGTCGTCCCAGGTGAAGTCGACCTGTTCCGCCACCCCCTGTTCCGCCATGCGCTGTTTGGATATCCGGCGGCCCAGGGGGTCGTAGAGGTAGCGCCACCTTGTGCCGTCGGGGGTCACTACGCACGTGAGGCGGTCTTCCGCGTCCCACTCGTAGTGCCAGGTGTCGGGCTTGCGGGACAGGCGGGTCTTCTGGCGCAGGGTGGTGCGGCCTGCTGTGTCGTATTCGTAGCGGACGTTGCCTGCTGCGGTGATTCGGGTGCCGGTGTAGGTGCGGGGGCCTGTTGCCTCTTGGCCCGGCATGGGGGCCGGCCAGGAGGCGTCGGTCTGGTTGCCCGCCTCGTCGTAGGCGTAGGTTTCCGTCCAGCCTGCCGCGTGGACCGCTGTCACCCGGCCCGCCGCGTCCAGGTCGAAGCGCCGCGTGCCGCCCAGCCGGTCCTCCATGCCGGTCAGATGGTCGTCCGCACGGTACGTGTACACACGGTGCTGGATACGCGTGCTGGCCGGGCCCATCAGTTCCTGTTTCGTCAGGCGGCCCACGACGTCGTACACGTTCGTCAGTGTCAGGGCATCGCCGACCGTGCGGGTGAGTTCCCGGCCCGCCTCGTCGTGCGTGAACGCCAGCCTCCTCCCGGACGTGGTCAGTTCGGTGGCCTTGCCTGCCGCGTCGTACGTCCAGGTGCTCGTCGCGCCGGACGGTGTGGTGCGGCGGGTGCGGCGGCCCAGTGCGTCGTAGGTGTGGGTCAGGGTGCGGCCGTTGACCGTTTCCGAGAGCAGGCGGCCTGACCCGTCCCTGGCCAGGGTCAGTGTCACGTCCGGGCTCACCGCCGCGGTGAGGCTGCCTGTCGCGTCGTAGGTGAAGCGCGTGATCGCGGCACCCGCCACGTTCTGCGTGACCGTCCGGCCCAGCGCGTCCCGTTCGAAAGTGATCACGTCGCCCGTGGCCGTCGTACGGGCCGCCAACTGGCCCGCCGCGTCGTGGGCGTACGTCAGTGTGCGGTCGTCGAAGTCCGTTTCCGCCACCAGGCGGCCCGCCGGGTCGTACTCGTAACTCCAGGTCAGGCCCTGCGGGTTGGTGACCTTGCGGAGCTGGAGCTGGGTGTCGTGGTCGAACTCGTAGCGGACGCCGTCGGGGCCTGTGCGGGCCGCGATCAGGTCGAAGTGCGTGTATTCGTGCGTCGTGGTCGCGCCCATCGCGTCCGTGTGCGAGACGCAGTTGCCCTCGCCGTCGTACGTCCACGACTCCGACGAGCCGTCCGCCTCCGTACGCCGCGCCAGCCTGCCCTCGACCGTCCACTCAAGCCGCGTGGCCGCGCCCGCCGGGTCCGTGATCGTGGCCGCGCGGCCGAAAGCGTCGAGGTCGTAGCGGGTCACCGCGCCCAGCGGGTCCGTGACTTCCAGCGGCAGGCCCGCCGCGTTGCAGCGCAGCTCGGTGGTGTGGCCGAGGGGGTCGGTGATGGTGGACACGGCTCCGGTGGCTTCGTGGGTGAAGCGGTGAGTCATGCCGTCGCGGTCGGTCACGCTGGTGCGGTTGCCGTGCTCGTCCCATGCCTGGCGCTGGACGGCGTCGTCCGGGCCGGCGATCTCGACCGGCAGGTTGAGGTCGTTGTAGACCGCGGTGACGCACGTGCCGTCCGCAGGACGTACCGCGGTGAGATTGCCGTGCTCGTCCCAGGTGTTCTCGGTGCGGCGCCCCAGCGCGTCGGTGCGGACGAGCAGGTTGTTCCAGCTGTCCCACTCGGTGCGGACGGTGCCGCCCAGCGGGTCCGTCTCGGACAGGAGCTGGCTTAGGTCGTTGTAGCGGTAGACGGTGGTCTGGCTGAGGGCGTCGGTGTAGCGGGTTTCCTGCTCATCGGGGCGGTACTCGATGGTGCAGGCCAGGTGGCCGGCGGTGCTCTCGCCGCGGACGCAGCGGTCTTCGTCGTCGTAGGTGAAGCGGTACCAGGTGTGGTTGCTGTCGGTCCAGGACGTGATGCGGGCGTCGTCGTCGTAGTCCAGACGCAGCCGCACTCCGGCAGAGTTGTGGACCTCGGTCAGATTGCCGACCTCGTCGTAGCCGTACGCGGCCACCAGCGTGTCGCCGGGGGCGTCCTCGGTGCCGGTGGACGTGCCGGTGGACGTGCCGCTGGACGTGCCGCTGGCGAGCAGGCGCAGCGCGGTGATGCGGTTGTCGTCGGTGTCCACCTTCAGGTGGTAGCCGCCGGTGTGGCGTATCGCCGTGGGGGCGCCGGTGGGGTCGTGGTCGATGTCGATGCGGTTGCCGTTGCGGTCGGTGATGGCTCGCAGGGGCAGGGGCAGGGGCAGGGGCAGGGGCAGGGGCAGGGATTCGTGTCCGTCCGTCGTGCCGGGTGTGGCCGGGAGGAAGTGGCGGACGCGGCCGGAGTGCGGGTCGGTGACCGTGACCGTGCCTGCGTCGTCGATGCTCAGCGGCCAGCGGGGGCCGTGGGCGGGCAGCACTGGTTCACGGCCGGGCTCGGGGTGGGGGTAGGACAGCAGCTGGCCGTCCTCGGTGACGTAGACCAGACCGTTGTCGTCGGTCTCGACCCGCTCGTCCAGCGTCGAGGCCCATGAGTCGCCGTACCAGTGGCCCCACCGGTACGTGGACAGGTGCGTGCGCTCGAGGACGAGTGGGAGCAGACCCGGCAGCGCGATGTCGGTCTGCTCCATGAGCATTTCGCCGGAGATCATGTCGATGGGGTCGCCGTTCTTGCAGCGGCCCTTGGCCGGCTTGCCCTTGCCCGCCACCTTCTTCATGCCGCCCGAGAGGGCCTTGCGGAGTCCCCCGGCCCCGGAGCGCAGTCCGCGGGCGGCGGCCTTGAGGCCCTTGGCCGCTCCGGCGAGGCCGCGGAGGGAAGTGAGGGCCTTCATGCCGGGGATGCAGTCGAGGGCGGCGAAGGCGACGTCGAGTAGGCCTGCTTCTCCGTTGGCGTATTTGTTGAGGGTGTCGGCGAGGACGACGAGGGCGGCGATGAGGACGATCGCGCCGAGGATCGGACCGCCGACGATCAACGCGATGACACCGAGGACGGCGACGACGACTTTGCAGACGGCGACGATGGTGTCCCAGTTGTCGGTGACCCAGTCGCCGACCTCCTCCCACCACTTGCGGTTCTGAATACCGGCGTCGGAGGCCTCTTCGAGTTTCTTCTTCGCCGTCCCGGCCGCGTCCTCGCGCATCTTGCGGGCGTCTTCCGCCATCTTCTTCGCGGCGTCGAGGTTGCTCTTCGCGGCGGAGACGTCCGACTTGGCGGTCGTCTGGGCCTTTTCGGCGGCGGTGGCGTTGCGGGTGGCGGCCTTGACCTTGTCCGGGTCGGGCTTGGGGACGTCCTTGCCGGAGTCCTTGTCGTCCTTGTACTTGTCGGCTTCCTTGCCCGCCTTGTCCATCCAGGAGTCGGCCGATGTCAGCCGGGTCTGGGCGGAGCTCAAATCGCCCTGCGCTTCACGGCCCTTGACCAGCGCCTTGTCCGCTAGGGCCTGGGCTCGCTCCAGCTCCGGCCAGTACGTCGACAGCGCGTCGCCGGCCATCTCGTAGCTCTTCTTGAGCTTCTTCAGCTTGCCCGGCGCATCCTCGAACTCCGACGTGAACGACTCCGCCGTCTTGCCCGCCCAGGTCAGGAGCGCGTCCTCGCCCGCCATCCCCTTGATGTCGCGCAACACTTTCGAGACGTCATCGGCGAAGTCGTGCAAGTTCTTCGCGAGGTTGCGAACCCGGCCCGGATCTCCGGGCGTTGGATCCTTGTCCAGGTCGAGTACGTGCCAGTCGGCCGGACGGTGCGACACCGATACATTCCCCCGTTAAATCGCTCACTTACGTCCCGATACTTACGTCACGAGACGCAACAGAAGCTCATCTCACCACAAGAGAACATGTCTCAGTGCCCCTGAGAGGGCCCTGGCTGCGGCTCGACTGGGGGCGTGAGCACGGGCGTTCGTACGCTCAGTCCTCCAAGAGGGATTTCAGCGCCGCGAGGCGCTCGCGCCAGAACACCTTGTACGCCGCCACTTCCGCCGCGTCCCGCAGCTTCTCGTGGCCGACGCCCACCACCGTCTTCTCCGGCGCCTTGACCGTGAGGGTCACGGAGATGCGGGTGGTGGTGCCCTCGGCGTCCTTGAAGTCGGCGGTCACCGACTTGGCGGGGCGGTGCGTGCGGAGGGAGACCTCCGCGTCGGGGAGCCAGCGGCGGCGTACGGCGTCGTCCGCGAAGGCTTCGATGACCCGCGCGGCCGAGGCTTCGATCGTCTTGCTGCCGCTCGTCCGCCACTCGCCCGTGCTGCTCTGGCCGACCTGCCGCAGGCCGCGCTCCTGTTCGTAGCCGACCGCCACGGACTGGGCGTACCAGCCGTCGGCAGCGTGTTCCTCGCGGACGTGACGGGCGATCTCCGTGTGGGTGCGGGACGTGGCGCCCCAGGCATCGAGCACCTCGAACCACTGCGGCCAGTCCTTGCCCGTCGCCTCGCGCAGGGCGTCGTCCGACAGCTTCTCAGTGATCCTCTTGCCCGTGTGGCCCGTACGTCCGCTCATGGCGCCGACGCTAGGACCGGCCACGCCCCGCCGCAAGGCGGAACCGCAGGCGGCAGATGACCGCGTCCGTGTCGCGCCGGACGGCGTGTGCGAGGACCGAGCCGCGCTGGTTCTGGAGCAGGCGCTGCCAGACATGGGCCGGCTCCACCTCGGGGATCAGGACGGTGACGCGGGTGGTGGGGTGGTACGTGTAGATCCGCTGTACGTACGCCGACACCGGACGCCCGACGGAACGCGTCAGGGAGTTCAGCTCCACCAGGTCGACGCCGGGGTTCCACAGCTCCCAGTCGCGGCGCAGCGCCTCCGTGGCGCGCCGGTCCTCCGGGTCGGGGTGGGTGACCGTGACCGCGCGCACCTCGTCGCCGAGGGACACCGCGGCGTTCAGGGCCTCGCAGGTGAGGCGGGACAGGTTCGACACGGGCACGATGACCAGGGAGTGGTCGCGGTGCGGGGGCTCCGGGAAGCGGCCGAGGCCCAGGTCGTCGCCGATCCTGCGGTAGGCGCGGTGCACCGCCTCGAAGCAGAGCACGATCGCCGGGAGGGCGAGCACGATCAGCCAGGCGCCCTCGGTGAACTTGGTGGCCGTGACGACCACCGCCGAGATGCCGGTGAGCACCGCGCCGAAGCCGTTGAGCAGGGCCTTCGACGGTTTGCCCGCCGCGCGCCAGTGGAGCACCATCCCGGTCTGGCAGAGCGTGAACCCGACGAAGACGCCGATCGCGAAGAGCGGCACGAGCGTGTTGGTGTCGCCGCCGGAGAAGACGAGCAGCCCGGCCGATACGGCGGCAAGCGCGAGGACACCGTGCCGGTGGACCTGGCGGTCGGCCTTCAGCGCGAAGACGTGCGGGAGGTAGTTGTCCCGGGCGAGCAGGCTCATCAGGACGGGCAGACCGCCGAAGGACGTGTTGGCGGAGAGGGCGAGCAGGACCATCGTCGCGAACTGCACCACGTAGAAAGCCCAGTTGTGGCCGAGTGACGCGTCCGCGAGCTGCGCGAGGGCCGTGACGCCCTCGACGGGCTGGAGCCCGAAGCGGGAGATCAGCACGGACAGGCCGATCAGCATCACGCCGAGCAGCGCGCCGAGCGTGACCTCCGCGTGCTGGGCGCGCCTGACGCGCGGGGCGCGGAAGGACGGTACGGCGTTGGCGATGGCCTCGACTCCCGTCAGGGCGGAGCAGCCCGAGGCGAACGCCTTCAGGAGGAGCAGCGCGCCGACGGTGGTGGCGTTGTCGGCGAGGGCCGACGCGTGGCCATCGGCGGCGGCCGTGCTGACCGGCCCCTCGCGGAACAGGCCGACCGCGATCATGGTCAGGACGGCGCCGACGAATAGCGCGGTCGGGGCGATGAAGACGCGCGCCGAGTCGACGATGCCGCGCAGATTGACGGCCGTGACGACGGCGAGGACGGCCAGGCATATCCACACCCGGTGGCCGTACAGCTCCGGGAAGGCGGAGGTGAGCGCGGCGACGCCCGCGGTGACGGCGACGGCGACGTTCAGGACGTAGTCGAGGACCAGCGAGGCCGCCGCGACCAGGCCCGCGCGGCGGCCCAGGTGGGTCTTGGCGGCGGCGTAACTGCCGCCGCCGTCGGGGAAGGCCGCGATCACCTGACGGTAGGAGGCGACGAGCACGGCGAGCAGCGCGGCGATCCCCAGGGTCACGGGCAGCGTGAAGCCGAGCCCGTGGCCGCCGGCCGCCGCGAGGACCAGGACGATGGCCTCGGGTCCGTAGGCGACCGACGCCATCGCGTCCAGGGAGAGCGCGGCGAGGCCCTGGACGGCGGTCAGCCGGTGCCGCTCGCCGGGACTCGCGGTGTCCCCGGGATCAGGGGACTTGACGGCCGGGGACTCGGAGACGGTGGTCATGGGCGGGCCCCTCCAGGCTGGTTCGATCGCTTGAGCGATGACCAGCGTGGGCGGGCCGCCGAAGGCCCGCTCGCCCCCTTGGCGGCTCCTTGGCGCGTACGGGGCTGATCTTCACGCCTCGTTGACGTGGGGCGTCAGCGGTGCCTCACCCCTTCAACGCCGGGTACCGCACCCCCGTCAGCCCCTCCGAAGCCGCCCACAGCCGTTCCCCCGCGGCGTCGCTGAGAGTCCACTTCGCCCGCCAGGACTTCCCCGGCGCCCCCTGCCACCCCAGGATCCGGGGTCCGGTGAACGAGTCGGGGCGGACTCCCGGCGCCGTGGCCGCGTACAGCGAGGGCAGGGCGCCCGCCGTCGCGGGCTGGGCCAGGGCGCGGTTGCCGAGCCACATCACGCGCTCGGCGATCTTGCGGCCCTCCATCCTGGGCCCGGCGGCCTGGAGGTTCGTCTCCGCGTAGCCGGGGTGCGCCGCGGCGGCCACGACGTCGGAGCCGGCGGCCGCGAGGCGTCGCGCCAGCTCGTGGACGAAGAGGAGGTTCGCCGTCTTGGAGCGGCCGTAGGCGATCCAACGCCGGTAGTTCCGCTCGCTGTTGAGGTCACCGATGTCGATGTTCGACAGAGCGTGGAACGCGCTGGACACCGTGACGATCCTGGCCCCCGGCGTCCGAAGGAGCCGGGGCAGCAGCAGCCCGGTGAGCGCGAAGTGGCCCAGGTGGTTGACGCCGAACTGCGTCTCGAAGCCGTCCACCGTCTGCCGGTAGGGCAGTGCCATCACGCCCGCGTTGTTGACGAGGAGGTCGAGGCCGCCACCCTCCTCGCCGTCACGGTCGTACGACTCCGCGAACTCCCGCACCGAACCGAGGTCGCCGAGGTCGAGCCGCCTGAACTCCACATCGGCAGAGGGAATTTCGGACAGCAGCTGCTCCAGTGCCCGCGTCCCCCGCTCCTCGCTGCGGCAGGCGAGCACCACGCGCGCGCCACGACGGGCGAGTTCGCGTGCGGTGACATATCCGATGCCGCTGTTGGCGCCGGTGACCACGACGGTCCTGCCGCTCTGGTCGGGGATGTCGCTCGCGTTCCAGCCCGTCATGACACAGCTCCCTCTGCTTGGGCGCACGCCTGTTCCTACCCGAGGGTAGGCAGTGCGAGCCTAGGGGAGGATTCAGGCTGCGGCACCCCCGTCGATCACCAGATCCGCGCCGACCACCGACGCCGATTCGTCCGAGGCGAGGTAGAGCACGGCGGCCGCGACCTCCGCGGTCGTCGAGACGCGGCCGAGCGGCGTCGAGCTCTTCATCCGCTCCGCGCGCTCGGCCTCGCTCTCGCCCTGGAGCAGCGACATGCTGGTGTCGGACGAACCGGGGCTCACGGCGTTGATCCGTATCCCCTCCCCGATGTACTCGGCGGCGGCGCCCTTGGTCAGCGCGGAGACCGCCGCCTTGGTGGTCCCGTAGCCGATGGTGCCCGGAATGCTGATGTGGGGGCCCAGCGTGGAGGAGATGTTGACGATCGCCCCGCCGCCCGGCTGCGTACGCATCTGCCTCACCTCGGCCTGGAGCGCGAGCAGTACGCCGGTGACGTTGATGTCGAGCATCGTCCGCCAGTCCTCCTCGGGCAGCTCCGCGAGCGGCTGCCCGGCGCGCAGGACGCCCGCGTTGTTGACGGCCACGTCCAGGGTGCCGAACCGCTCGACGGTGGCCTCGACGAGCGCCGCGAGGTCGGCGGAGCGCGACACGTCGGCGGTGACGGCGAACGCGGTGCCGCCCGCGTCCTCGATGAGACCCACGGTCTCCTTGAGCGGGCCTTCGGTGCGCCCGGCGACGACGACGTTCGCGCCCTCGGCGGCGAACGCGAGCGCCATGGCACGGCCGAGGCCGGAGCCGCCGCCGGTGACGAGGGCGGTGCGGCCTGCGAAGCGGGTGCGCGGTGCTGCTGAAGTCATGACAGAGCTCTTTTCTTGAACGATCGGTCCAGTATGAGGGCATGAAAAAGAAGCCAGGGAGAGGCCATGGAAAGGAAAGAGGGGCTCAGTCGAGCAGGCTCAGCGCCTGCTCCGTCGCGTCCCGCACCCGCGCCGGGTCCTTCGACGCCTTGCCGACCACGCGCAGCCCCTGCATCAGGGTCAGCAGCATGCGCGCGATGGCGAGCGGGTCGCGGTCCTCCGGGAGCTCGCCCTGCGCCTGCGCGCGGACGAGCGCGGAGTGCAGCAGTGTCTCGATATGCTCCCAGCTGCGCTCGACGCAGCGGGCCGCCACCTCGTCGTGCGGGCCGAGCTCGGCCGCCGTGTTGGTGATGAAACAGCCGTTCAGGCGCCCCTCGTCGGAGGAGGCCTCGCCCCCGAAGCGGCGTACCACCGCGCGGACGGCGGGCAGTGCGGGGCCCGGCTGGGAGAGCTCGGCGAGCAGGCGCGGGTTCTGGAACGCGGCGTACCGCTCCAGCGCCTTCAGGTACAGCTCGTGCTTGTTGCCGAACGTCGCGTAGATGCTGGCGCGTCCGATGCCGAGCTCCTCGACGAGGTCGGCCATCGACGTCGCCTCGTAGCCGCGCCGCCAGAACAGCTCTAGGGCCGACTGGAGCGCGGCGTCCGGATCGAATTCCTTGGTCCTGGCCACGAGGAGAGAGTACGAGTTTCTGGAACGACCAGTCAAGTAATTCCGCTACGCCAGCCGGACCCGGTGCGTCTCCACCGCCACCGAATCGTCGTCGAGGCACTTGCCCGTCTCCAGGTCGAACCGCTGCTTCAGGAGCGGCGACGCGACGAACGGCCGGCCCGCCGCCGCGCCGAGCAGGCCGCGCGAGAGCACCGAGGCGCCCGTGAACGGGTCGCGGTTGTCGATCGCGTACGCGCGGCCCTCGCGGTCGATGAAGAGCGCGGCCTGGCGGCCGTCGGGGAGCAGGGCGGCGATGCCGCGGCCCGGCTGGAGGTGTGCGCGGTCGCAGACCTCGAACCAGTCGTCTTCCAGGCGGAGTTGAATGCTCATCAGGATGCGGCACCTTCCAGGTCGCGGGGGCGGGAGCCGATGGACAACAGCGGCAGGTCGGGCTTGATCTGGTCCCGTTCCGGGACAAAGCTCACGGTCGGGTCCGGGACGTCCGGCGCGTTCACGAAGGACACGAACCGCGCGAGACGCTCGGGGTCGTTGATGGTCTCGGACCACTCGTCGCGGTAGTGCGCGACATGGTCGGCCATCAGGGCCTCAAGTTCGTCGCAGAGGCCGAGCGAGTCGTGGACGACCACGTCCCGTACGTGGTCGAGGCCGCCCTCGATCCGCTCCAGCCACGTCGAAGTGCGCTCCAGGCGGTCCGCCGTGCGGATGTAGAACATCAGGAACCGGTCGATGAGACGCACCAGTTCGGCATCCGACAGGTCCTGCGCGAGCAGGTCCGCGTGGCGCGGTGTCGCGCCGCCGTTGCCGCCCACGTACAGGTTCCAGCCGCTGGAGGTGGCGATCACGCCGAAGTCCTTGGACTGGGCCTCCGCGCACTCGCGGGCGCAGCCGGAGACGGCCGACTTCAGCTTGTGCGGCGAGCGCAGGCCCCGGTAGCGCAGCTCCAGGTCGATCGCCATCCGGACCGAGTCCTGCACGCCGTAGCGGCACCAGGTCTGCCCGACGCACGACTTCACCGTCCGCAGCGACTTGCCGTACGCGTGGCCCGACTCGAAGCCCGCGTCCACCAACCGCGACCAGATCAGGGGCAGTTGCTCGACGCGCGCGCCGAACATGTCGATGCGCTGACCGCCGGTGATCTTCGTGTAGAGCCCGAAGTCCCGTGCCACCTCGCCGATCACGATCAGCTTGTCCGGGGTGATCTCGCCGCCGGGGATGCGCGGCACGACCGAATAGGAGCCGTTCTTCTGGAGGTTGGCGAGGAAGTGGTCGTTCGTGTCCTGGAGGGAGGCCTGCTCGCCTTCGAGTACGTAGCCGTCGGCGCCGATCGTCGGGGCCAGCGAGGCGATGATCGAGCCGACCGTCGGCTTGCAGGTCTCGCAGCCCTCCGTGCCACGGGCCGACTCGCGGCCGTGGGAGTCCAGGAGCCGCCGGTAGGAGGTGATGCCCAGGGTGTGGACGATCTCGTACAGCTCCTGGCGCGTCTGGGCGAAGCAGCCGCACAGGCCCTTGTCGACCTCGACGCCCGACGCCTCAAGCTCGTCGTTGACCAGCTGGCCGAGCACCTTCACACAACTGCCGCAGCCCGTACCGGCCTTGGTGCACTTCTTGACCTCGGGCACGGTGGTGCAGCTGTGCTCGGTGACGGCGCCGCGGATCGAGCCCTTGGTGACGTTGTGGCAGGAGCAGATGACCGCGGAGTCCGGCAGGGAGGACGGGCCGATCGACACCGGGCCGCCCGCGCCCGCGGGGAGCACCAGCTGCTCCGGCGAGACCGGCGGCACGCTCCCGGTCATCGGCCGCAGCACGCCGTACGACTCCGCGTCGCCGACCAGGACACCGCCGAGCAGCTCGCCGCCCGTGCCGATGACCAGCTTCTTGTACGTGCCCGAGCGCGAGTCGGAGTAGACGACGTCCAGGCAGTTGGGGGTCGCGCCGTGCGCGTCACCGAAGGAGGCGACGTCCACGCCGAGGAGCTTCAGCTTGGTCGACAGGTCGGCGCCGGTGAAGCTCGACTCCTCGGTGGCGATCGCGGCGGCGACGGTCTCGGCCATCTCGTAACCGGGTGCGACGAGTCCGTAGACCCGGCCGTCCGAGGCCAGGGCGCACTCGCCGATCGCGTACACGGCCGGGTCGCTGGTGCGGCACTGCTCGTCGACGGTGATGCCGCCGCGCTCACCCACCGGAAGGCCGCAGTCGCGGGCGAGTTGGTCACGGGGCCGGACACCTGCGGAGAACACGACGAGATCGGTGGCGAGTTCACTCCCGTCCGACAGCTTCATCCCGCTGACGGCGCCCTCCGAGCTGACGATCTCCTGGGTGCCGACGCCCGTGTGCACGGTCAGGCCCATGCCGGTGATGGTGCGCAGGAGCGCGGCGCCGCCGCCCTCGTCGACCTGTACGGGCATCAGCCGCGGCGCGAACTCGACGACATGCGTGTCGAGTCCGAGGCCGCGCAGCGCGCCCGCCGCCTCAAGGCCGAGCAGCCCGCCGCCGACGACGGCGCCGGTCTTGGCGTACGTCTTCGCGTACTCCTCGATGGCGAGCAGGTCCTCGATGGTGCGGTAGACGAAACAGCCGGTGGTGTCCTTGCCCGGCACCGGCGGCACGAAGGGGAAGGAGCCGGTCGCGAGGACGAGGGTGTCGTAGGCGAAGGTCTGCCCGGAGCGCGCCGTGACGGTCTTCGCGTCACGGTCGACGCTCTCGGCGGGATCGCCGACGTACAGCTCGATGCCGTGCTTCTCGATGAACTCCGGGTCGGTGAGGGAGAGTTCGTCGGGCGTGCGGCCCGCAAAATACGAGGTGAGCTGTACGCGGTCGTAAGCGGGCCGCGGCTCCTCGCACAGGACGACCACGCGGTGCGTGTCGGTGAGGCCGCGGGCGGCGATGGCCTCCAGGAAGCGCTGGCCGACCATGCCGTGCCCGACCAGCACGATGGTGTTCTCGCGCGCGCCGGGGCGGGGGGTGGTGTCCGTGGGCATCTCAGAGGCCTCCGTCGTGTGTGAGCAGGTGGAGCAGGGGGCTGCCGTCGTCGGGCAGCGGGTCGTCGGCCTCCCAGGCGCGGGCGAGCGCGCCGACGGCGGTCAGCTCACCGAGCAGCACGCCGCCGACGAGCCGGTCACCGCGCACGACGACCTTGCGGTACGTGCCACGGGTGGCGTCCGCGAGCTGGACGACGTCGTCGTCGGGCCGGTGCTCGGGGTCGCCGAAGGCCGCCAGGTCCAGGGGAGCGGAGCCGGGGCGTCCGTTGTGCAGGGTGAGGCGGGTGAGGGCGCGGGTGCCTGAGTAGGGGCGCGCGTTTCGCGGGGAGATCAAGGCATCCGCGAGGGCGTCGGCCTGTTCGAGCGCGGGCGCCGCGAGGCAGCGGGCCTCGCCGGAGTGCTCGGCGCAGTCGCCGATGGCGCGGATGTGCGGGTCGGAGGTGCGCAGCTGGTCGTCGACGACGATGCCGCGGCGTACGTCGAGGCCGGCGGCCTGCGCGAGGCCCGTGCGGGGGCGGACGCCGCAGGCGAGGACGGTGAGGTCGGTGCCGAGTACGTAGCCGTCGGCGAGCTCTACGGATTGGACGGCGCCGTCGGCCTGCCGCACGCCGCGCACCCGGCACTCGGTGTGTACCTCCACCCCGAGCTCGGTGAGGTGCCGGTGCACGAGTGCGCTCGCGGCGGGGTCCAGCTGCCGCTCCATGAGCCGGTCGCCCTGCTGGGTGAGGACGACCTGGGCGCCGCGGACGGCGAGCGCGCGGGCGGCCGAGACGCCGAGCAGTCCGCCGCCGATGACGACGACGCGGGTGCCGGGCCGTACGGCCTCGGACAGGGCGAGGCAGTCGTCCATGGTCCTGAAGGCGTGCACGCCGCGCGGCAGCTCGGCCGCGCCGGGCTCGAAGAGGCCGCGGAGGGGAGGAAGGACGGGGTTCGAACCGGTCGCGAGGACGAGGGTGCCGTACGGGACGACGCTGCCGTCCGCGCAGTGCACGAGCCGGTCCGCGCGGTCGACGCGGACAGCGCGGGTGCGGAGGAACTCGCCGGGGACGGGCGGAAGACCGATGACCTCGGGGTCGAGTCGTCCCGAGAGGACGTCGGCGAGGAGTACGCGGTTGTACGGGGCGTGCGGTTCCTCTCCGATGAGGACGGCGCCGGCAGCGCCGCTTCCCCCGAGGCGCTGGGCGAGCCGGACGCCGGCGAGGCCGCTGCCGATCACCACCACGGGGGGCGCGGGGCTCGGGGTCGATGAGGTCATGTACGGCAGAGTGCGGGGGCGGTGTTACCCGGCGGCATCCTGACTGTTTCCCGGGGGGAACGCTGCCCTCAGCGGGCGCCGGGGCGGTGTGTGAGGGGTGGGCCCGCGGCCGTCCCTTGCCGAACAAGCTTTCCCGCCCACCCACCCGATTGCCCGGCAGCCGACGAACGGACCCACACCGTACCCGGCTTAACCCCCGTTGAGCCGATCCTCAAGTCCGCCTTAAGGATCAGTCGTAAGCCCCTGACCAGCTACTTCCAGCCGCGCCCCGCGCCTAGTCTGCGGCGGTGACCACCGACGTAGCCGATTCCCGCGGGCCGCAGGTTCCGCCGATGCCACAGGCGCCCCCGCGGCCCCGGGCCGCCACCGCCACCCCCGTCCCCCCGATCCGCGTCACCCCCGCCGCCCTGCGCAACGGAATCCTCGCCGTGGCCCTCGCCGTCACCGTGCTCTGGGCCGTGCAGGTCGAGCCATCGGCCCGGCTCGACGTGCTGTTCGCGACCGGCGCCCACCTCACCGGACTGCTCGCCGGGTACGGCGTCCTCGTCATGCTCTTCCTGATGGCCCGCGTGCCCGCCGTCGAACACGGCGTCGGCGCCGACCGGCTCGCCCGGCTGCACTCCCTCGGCGGTCGCTACGTACTCACCCTCTGCCTGGGTCACGCCCTGCTCGCCCTGTGCGGATACGCCGCCCACGCCGACACCGACCTCCTCAGCGCCACCCTCGACCTGCTCGGTTATCCAGGGCTCGCCCTCGCCGTCGTCGGTACGTCCCTGCTCATGGCCGTCGGCGTCACATCGGCGCGCGCGATGCGGCGCCGCGTCCCGCACGAGACCTGGCGTGCCGTGCATCTGCTGACCTACCTCGGCGCGGCGCTCGGCTTCGTGCACCAGCTCGCGGGGCCCGACGTGGCGGGCGGCATCCTGACGGTGTGGGCGTGGTCGATGCTGCACGCCACGGTGGCGGTGCTGCTCGTCTGGTACCGCGTCGTCGTGCCCGTGCGGCAGGCGCTGAAGCACAGCCTGCGCGTCATCGACGTACGCGACGAAGGGCCCGGTGTCGTATCGGTCGTGATGCAGGGCATCGGGCTCGACGGACTCAGGGCCGAACCGGGACAGTTCTTCCGCTGGCGCTTCCTGCGGCGCAGGCTCTGGCGCACCGCGCTGCCGTTCTCGCTGTCCGCGCCCGTGCGCGACGACACCCTCCGGATCACCGTGAAGGCCATCGGCGACCACACGCGGCGGATGCGGCGCCTGAAGCCGGGGACGCGGGTGCTCGCCACGGGGCCCTTCGGGGCGCTGACCGCGCATCGGCGTACGAAGCGGAAGGTGCTGCTGCTCGCGGGCGGCACGGGGATCACCCCGATGCGGGCGCTGTTCGAGACGTTGCCGGGCGGGCCCGGGGACATCACGCTCCTCTACCGGGCCGGCAGCGCGGAGCAGCTCGTACTGCGGGAGGAGCTGGAGGGGATCGCCCGGAGCAGGGGAGCGGGGCTGCACTATCTGCTCGGGCGGTCCGACGCCTCCTTCGATCCGCTCGCCCCGCAGGTCTTGCGCAACCTCATCCCCGACCTCGCCGAGCACGACGTGTATCTGTGCGGGCCGCCCGGGATGGCTTCGTCCGCCACCGCCGCGCTCGTACGGGCCGGGGTGCCCGAGGAGCGCATCCACGCCGAGTGCTTCACCTTCTGACCTTTCGAACCTTCTGAGAGGGGCTGACGCTGACATGGGACGTCACCGCAAACCCGTGGGCCCGGCCCAGGGCCCCACCCTTCAGGCGCGCCGCAAGCTGGCGGCGGGCCTCGCCGGGGCGAGCGCGCTGGTCGCCACGGTCCTCGCCCTCACGGTCGAACCGGCGGCGCCACCGGCTCCTGATCGCGTCCCGGCGGGGGTTCCGGCACCTCAGGCGGCTCCCTGAGAAGGAACCCGAGCAGGGAACCGAAACCTCTGAAGACCCTCAACTCTCCCTGAATTCATGGACGGCGTGATCACTCCCTCCATAAGGTCGCGATCATGCCTGACATATCGCTGACCACCGTCGTCGTCCTCTGCGTCGCCGCTCTCGCGGCCGGCTGGATCGACGCCGTGGTCGGCGGAGGCGGTCTCCTGCTGCTTCCCGCGCTGCTGCTCGGGCTGCCGGGATCGACCCCGGCCGCTCACGCCCTCGGGACGAACAAGGCCGTCGCCATCGTCGGGACGACCGGCGCCGCGGTGACGTACGTCAGGAAGACACCCGTCGACGTGCCGACCGCCGTACGGATCGGTCTCGCCGCGCTCGCCGGGTCCATGGGCGGCGCCTTCTTCGCCGCCGGTATGAGCACCGAGGTGCTCAAGCCTGTGATCATGGTGGTGCTCGTCGGTGTCGGCGCCTTCGTCATCTTCAGGCCCGCCTTCGGCACCGCGCCGTCCGCCCACCCCGCGTCGCCCAAGCGCATCCTCGCCGCCATCGGCCTCGCGGGCCTCGGCATCGGGTTCTACGACGGGCTCATCGGGCCCGGCACCGGCACCTTCCTGGTGCTCGCGCTGACCGCCGTGCTCCACCTCGACCTGGTGGCCGCGTCCGCCACCGCCAAGATCGTCAACTGCTGCACCAACGCGGGCGCCCTCGCGATGTTCGCCTGGCAGGGCGCGGTCCTGTGGCAACTTGCCGGACTGATGGCCGTCTTCAACCTCGCGGGCGGCATGCTCGGCGCGCACACCGCGCTCAAGAAGGGCAGCGGCTTCGTGCGGATCGTGCTGCTCACCACCGTGTTCGGGCTCGTGGCGAAGATGGCGTACGAGCAGTGGCTCGCCTAGGGAGCCGCGTCAGCGCACGCTCGTCAGGTGCGCGAACACCACCACGTTGCCCTGATAGCCCGTCTTCCTCGAATAGTCGCCGCCGCACGTGATCACCCGCAGCTCCGGCCGGTCCGCCGCCCCGTACACCTTCTCGTCCGGGAAGTCCTTCGCGTCGTAGACCTCGTTCGCGTCTACCGTGAACACCGCGACACTGCCGTCCCTGCGCTCGACCTCGATGGTGCGGCCCCTGGTCAGACCTCCCAGGTCGTAGAAGACGGACGGCCCATCGGCGTTGTCGACGTGTCCCGCCACGATGGCCGTGCCCTTCTCGCCGGGCGTCGTCCCCGACTCGTACCAGCCCGCGAGGTTCGTCTTCTTCGGCGGCGGTACGTCGAGGCTGCCCTGCCGCGTGAGGCCGAGCCCCATGAGGGGCGCGTCGACCCGGATCGCGGGGATGCGGATCCGGTCGGGCGGGGACGGGGGGAGCGCCGTGGCGGCCGGAGCGCGGCCGGAGCGCGGATGTGCCGAGGCGGCCTGCGCGGCGGACGGCTGGGGCGGTGGATGGGACGCGGTGCCGTTGTGCAGCAGCCACGCGCCGGAGCACAGGGCCAGGACGGTGACCGTGCCTATGGCGGAGTTGAGGATCTTCCTGCCGGGGGGCTTCTTGCCGGGCTTCCTGCCGGGCTTCCCGCCGGGGTTCTTGCTGCGCGTCACTCGACTCGTCCCCCTCAGGGTTCGGGGAGGCCGGTCCCCGCATCCCCCTCCGGATCCACGAGGGACAGGCGGACCCGGAGAGGGAGGGGGCTGGCGGTACCGGTGGACAGCGGAGGGTGTCCGTCAGATCCTGTCGCCTCTCGCCCGGCGATGCAGGAGCCAGGTACCGCCCGCGGCGGCGACGGCAAGCGCCGCCACACCCGCCGCGGTCTGTACGGGGTCGGGGCCAAGAGCGCCGCCGACCCCCGTCTTCACATGCCCCTTCGGGGTCACCTGCTGCTCACGGGCGGCGGCGGTGGAGGTGATCGTCACGACGAGGTCGCCCGCCACCTGCTTGCCGTCGGCGCCGGAACCGGAGCACTGCGCGACGATCTCGTAGGTGCCGGGCTGGGCCGACGGCGGGACCTTGAACTGACCGGCCGCGCTCCCCTCGTACTCCTTGTCCGTGCCCGGCGCGAGCGTGAAGGTGCCCGCGCCGACCGCGCTGGCGTCGCCCGAAGCGGACCCTTCGCTGCCGCAGACGGCGGTGCTCACGGTGACCGTGGAGCCGGGCATGACCGTGGACGGGTGGATGTCCAGGCCGCCACCGGCGGCGGGGGCCGCGGCAGCGGCGGGGGGTGCCAGCAGCGCCGCCGATGCGACGGCGAGCGCGGCAGTGGTCAGCAGGCGGGCTTTGCGCATCGTGCTTGCTCCTCCGAGAGACCAGCAGAGGGCACGGCCCGCGGCACCCCCAAGTGCCGCTGCGTCGGTCGAACCCCGCTCTACCGAGGTAAGTGGCACTCGGCGGCGCACGCCTCCTGAAGGTCTGTCAGAAACTCTGTGGGGGAGCGGCTTCTGACACTTCGACGGGAACATTCCAGCAGGTCACTCGGCGTGTCGCGGAGAAGTGTCCGAAGGGGGTGCGGGGCGCCTGTGAATGGGTGACCCGAGGCCGGCCGGACGTGCCCGCGAGGTCGGCCGGACGTGCCCGCGAGGTCGGCCGGACGTGCCCGCGAGGCGGGCCCGAGTCTGCCTCAGAGGGTGTCCCAGGGAACGTCGGCGTAGAGCCCGGCCAGCGTCCCCATCAGCTTCTCGTCGACCGCGAACTCCGTGCCGTCGATCCGCCGCACCGGCGCGATGCCCCGCGCGTTGGTGACGAATGCGGCCGCGTACGAGGAGAGGTCCGCGAGCGTGACCGGGGCCCGGCGCGTGGGAAGCCCGGCGGCCGGGAGCAGCGGTTCGAGCAGCCGCATGGTGATGCCGGCCAGGCAGGGGGCGTCGGGCCAGACGATCTCCGAGCCGTCGTAGAAGGCGATGTTCGTGACGGCGCCCTCGCTGATCGTTCCGTCGGGTCCGGTGAGCAGCGCGTCGTCGAAGCCCGCCTGCCGGGCGAGCTCTCCGTGGCGGGCCTGCCCGAAGCCGCCCAGGTGCTTGATGTGCGGGAAGGGCCGCTGGTAGGGGACTGACCGCAGGGCTTGCGCGCCCTCGGGCATCCCGCCCGGCGCCCGGACGGTGACGGTCACGGACGGCTCGCCGTCGGGTGCGTGGACGTGGACGCGTACGGACGCGTCGGCGATGTCGTCCCGGAGCACGTGCCGGACGAGCTCGCGGACGTACTCGCCGTCGAGCTCCCGGCCGAAGAGCTCGCGGGTGGCCGCGTCGAGCCGCCCCAGATGCAGCCCGAGCCCACGCGTCGCGCCGCCCCTGACCTGCATCGCGGTGAAGTGCCCCACGCCACCGAGAGCCGCCCACAGCAGCCGGTCGGCGGTAACGGCCCGCCCGTCGATCTCAAGCCGCTGGAGAGGCGAGGGAGTTGTCATGGGCTTCACGGTACGACGTGGGGGAGGAGGAAGGGGGCGAGGGCGGCCTCCGCGGCCTCGCTCCGAACTCTCCACGGGAGGCGCTTGACCTCAACCTTGGTTGAGCAACGAGGCTCTGCCCATGACCCAGAACACGACCCAGAACACGACCCAGAACGTGACCCAGAACACGATTGCCGCTGATTCCACGTCCACCGCTACCCCGGCCGCGCCCCTTCGCGTCGCCGTCATCATCGGGAGCAATCGCGAGGGCCGCTTCGGGCCGGTCGTCGCCGACTGGCTGCTGGACCGGATCCGTGGGCGCGCGGAATTCGAGGTGGATGTCATCGACCTGGCCGAATCCCACCTGCCGACCGCGCTCTCGTACAACCCGTCGCCCGAGACACTCGCCGAGCTCGGCAAGGTCACCCCGAAGCTGGCCGACGCCGATGCCTTCGTCGTCCTCACCCCCGAGTACAACCACTCCTACCCCGCGTCCCTCAAGAACCTCATCGACTGGCACGGCGTCGAATGGCAGGCCAAGCCCCTTGCCTTCGTCTCCTACGGAGGGCTCTCCGGCGGCCTGCGCGCGGTCGAGCATCTGCGTCCGGTCTTCGCCGAGCTGCACACCATGACAATTCGCGAGACCGTCTCCTTCCACAACGCGGGCGCCCTCTTCGCCGACGACGGCACCCACAAGGACCCGACGGCCGCGAACGCCGCCGCCAAGTCGATGCTCGACCAGCTCCACTGGTGGGCATGGGCGCTGCGCAGCGCGAAGGAGGCCCGCCCGTACGGCAGTTGAGGCGAACCCGGCGACGGCTACGCCTCCGGCAGGTGCACCGCCGCCACCGCGCCGCCGCCCTCCGCGTTGCGCAGCTCCACCCGCGCGCCGATCGCCTGCGCCTGGCCGAACGCGATCGTCAGGCCGAGGCCCGTGCCCTGGCCGCGCTCACGGGCGCCGGTCTGGAAGCGCCGCGGGCCGTCCTTCAGAAGGTGCTCGGGGAAACCGGGCCCGTGGTCGCTGACCGTGACCACGGGCCCGGCCACCCGCACATCGACCGGACCGGCCCCGTGCCTGCGGGCGTTGGCGACGAGGTTGGCGATGATCCGCTCCAGGCGGCGCGCGTCGGTGCGTACGAGCGTGTCGACCGTGTCGCCCGTCTCATCGGAGTTGTTCGAGTTGCTCGCCTTCGCGAAACGCACCGGGCAACCCGACCGCTGCACGATCCCCTCGGTCAGCGTCCTCAGCGGATGCGTCGCCAGGTCGGGGCGCTCCATCTCCGCGTCGAGCCGCGCCACTTCGAGCAGATCCTCGGTGAGGGTGCGCAGGGCGAGGACACGGTCCCGCACGAGTTCCGTGGGGCGGCTCTGCGGCAGGAGCTCGGCCGCGGTGTGCAGACCGGTCAGCGGGGTGCGCAGCTCGTGGGCGACGTCCGCGGTGAAACGCTGCTCGGCTTCGAGCCGCTGCTGCAGGGACGCCGCCATCGTGTCGACCGCGGTGGCCAGTTCGGCCACCTCGTCCTTGCCGGGCCGGCTGCCCGGCGGCCGCGGATGGTCGATACGGGCGTCCAGATCGCCCTCGCTGATGCGGCGCGCGGTGGCCGCCGCGGTCCGCAGCTCGCGGCTGAGACGGCTCGCGAGCGCGGCGCCGCCGAGCGCCGCGAGAATGACGACGACGGCGCCCGACGCCAGCAGCTGCTGGTCGAAATCGGCCATCTCAGCGGCCTGTTCGGTCAGCGGCTCGCGGACGGACAGCACATGGTCGCCGACCGGCCGCGCCGCCCACACGACCGGGTCGTCGGCGCTCATGTCGAGGTACGTGGTCCGCCGTCCGTCCAGGGCGGCGGCCCGCAGCGACGCGGGCAGATCGGGCGCGTCGATGGCGGCGTCCGTAGCGGCGTCGCCGTCGGTGTCGACCTGCCCCGTCAGCTCGTACAGCTGGCGCACCCGCACCAACTGCGCGGTGGCACCCGACCTGGCGGTCTTGGAGACCTGTTCGAGGCGCGCCTGGTGGATGAGGACCCCGATGGCCACGGCGACGACCGCGCAGCCGAGTGCGAGCAGCGCGGCGATCTTCCAGCGCAGACCAAGGGCGTTGAGGGCGGCACGGGCGCGCTGGGCCATGCCTTTCATCTCTGCCCGTCCGAACTGCGCGAGGGTTCCTCGCTGCCCGTACGTGTAGGTGTAGGCGTAGGCGTGGCTTTCGGCGACGGTGTGGAGCCGTCGGCGCCGCCCTGCGTCTTCTTGTAGTTCTTGGTGTCGCTCACCGTGGACATCCGCACCCCGTCCCAGTGGAACCGCACCGCCTGCTCGCCGCCGTCCGCGCACGGGCTGCGCACCAGCAGGTCCGAGCCGAGCGTCTCGACGCTCACGCGCTTGCCGGCGGTGAGCAGGATCGGGTACACGCGGCCGTCGTGCTCCGTGTAGACGGCCAGGACGCTGCGTCCGCTCTCCGTGTCGGCGGCCACGAGCAGTTCGGGCCGCCCGTCGCCGGTGAGGTCCGTCAGGAGCGGCGGCCGCAGCCCGGCCCTCCCGGGGCGGTCGATCTCGCCGCGGTCGGCGAGCGGCTTCATCCGCGGATCGGCCCGCAGGACCTTGCGGAAGTCCTCCGTGCCGAGCCCGCCGCCGCCCAGCTTCGGCAGCCCTTCCAGGGGTTCCGGCGGCGGCTGGTGGGAGGCGGCGTCGGCGCCGGGCGTCTCGGACGACGTACTGGTCCAGGCGGGCCAGAGCGGCTCGGGGCGCGGCTGCACGGACACGGACGGCGCGGACTCACCGGCGCCGAGCCCGTCCACGCTGCCGCATCCGGCCATCGCGACGGCCGCCGTGACGGCGAGCAGGGCGGCGCGGCGCAGGAGGCGGCGGTGAGGGCAGGAAAGGTTCATGGCCCTACCGACGGTAGGAAGCGTCCATCACGGAAAACGGGACGTTGTGTAACAGACAGGGATAAGCGGGGTGGAAGAACGGAGATGGGGACCTTCGGCCTGGCCGGTGGCCCCTGCCGCGCCTCCCTGCCGCGTCTCCTTGCCGTGCCTCCCCGCCTCGCCTCCCTGCCTCGCCTCCCCGCCGCGTCTCCTTGCCGTGCCTCCCTGCCCGGTGCAGCGGCCGGTCCGGCGAGAATCGGCGCATGATGTCGACGTACGCAACCGGATCAGGCCCCGGACAGCCGGCGGTGCCCACCGTGCTCACCGTGCTCACCACGACCGACACCGCTCAGAAGGCGGAAGAGCTCGCGAGCGGCGCGGTGGCGGCGCGTGCCGCCGCCTGCGCGCAGATCACCGGGCCCGTCACCTCCGTCTACCGATGGGAAGGCGCCGTCGAGACCGCACAGGAGTGGCAGGTGCTGTTCAAGACAGCCGCCGCGCGGTACGAGGAGCTGGAGGCCTGGCTGACCGAGGCGCACGACTATGACACCCCCGAGATCATCGCGACGCCGGTCGTGCGGGGGAGCGCGGCGTACCTGGAATGGGTGGAGCGGGAGACGACCCGATGACGCGGGAGAAGGACCGGCTGCCGTTCTTCGTGTACGGAACGCTGCGACCGGGGGAGCCGAACCACGACGTCCACCTGCGCGGCAGCGTCGGTGCGGAGTCACCCGCCCGGCTCCCGGGGGCGGTCCTCTACGAAGGGCCCGGCTATCCATACCTGGTGGAAGAACCCGAAGGCGGCCCGGTGCGCGGCGAGTTGATCACCGCGCTCCCGTCCGCGTACGACCGGCTCCTCGCCGATCTCGACGTACTGGAGGACTACGCGCCGGGCGACCCCCGCAACCTGTACGAGCGCGTCGTGCGCGAGGTGACCCTCCTGGACGGTACGACGGCGCGCGCGTGGGTGTACGTGGCCGCGCCGCGAGTGGCGGCGAGGCTGCGCGCTTCGGGGGTGTTGATCGGGGGAGGGGACTGGGCGTCGTTCCGGGCGCCGCGGTGAGGGGTTCCGGCGCGGGCGCCGATGACCGGGCCGTGACGCGGATTTCGCAGCTCAAACGCCTGCGCACTCGATCCGGTGGACTCCGTCACCCGTGCGAGCGACGCGCACGACCGCATGATCGCGGAGGGTGCCTGTTGTGGCACTCTCCGTATGCACCAGTCGGTGCGCGTGTCGGTGCGTGAGCACCACGTCCTCAGCAGGAGTTGCCCCATGAGCCTTCGCCGTTCGCTTCCGGCCCTCGTCGGCGCCGTAGCCCTCACTCTCGGCCTCCCCGTGGCGGCAGCCGCGTCCGCTCACACCCCGACCGCAGTCATGAACCCCTGCGGGTTCTACGAGACCGGCAGCGACGCCTTCTACAACCACTGCACGAGCGACGGCTCGAAGGTCGTCATCCACGTGCGGGTGGCCCTCGCCCCCGACTACGAGCGCTGTGTCGGTCCGGGCAAGAGCTGGCTGGGTTCGGCGAGCAAGATCCAGGGCGCGCACTACGTCGGCCGTACCTGCTGACTCTCGTACGCGTGATTCTCGTACGCGCATGACTGCGGGCCGGGGGTGTCACCCCCGGCCCGCAGTCGCGTCAGCCGCTACGAAGCCCGCTCCAGCCGCACCGCGCACACCTTGAACTCCGGCATCCGCGAGACCGGGTCAAGTGCCGGATTGGTGAGGGAGTTGGCCCGGCCCTCGCCCGGCCAGTGGAAGGGCATGAAGACGGTGTCGGAGCGGATCGCGCTCGTGATGCGCGCCGGGGCGACGGCCCGCCCCCTCCGCGAGACGACGGTCACCGGCTCGCCCTCCCCGACCTCAAGGCGCGCCGCGAGCCGTGGGTGCAGCTCCACGAAGGGGCCGGGAGCGGCGGAGTTGAGCTCGTCGACGCGGCGTGTCTGGGCCCCCGACTGATACTGCGCGAGGACCCGCCCGGTGGTCAGGATCACGGGATACTCCGCGTCCGGCTCCTCTGCGGCGCTTCGATGCGCCACCGGCACGAACCGCGCCCGCCCGTCCTCGGTGGCGAACCGGTCGAGGAAGAGGCGCGGGGTGCCGGGATGCTCGGCATCCGTCTCAGCCCCCGTCCCGGCATCCGTCTCGGCCCCCGTCTCAGCCTCCCGTGCGGGGCAGGGCCAGAACACCCCCTCCCCGTTCCCTTCCTTCAGGCGCGCGTACGAGATCCCCGAGTAGTCCGCCGCCCCGCCCGCGCTCGCCCTGCGCAGCTCCTCGAAGACCTCCTCCGGGTCCGTAGGGAAGCCCTTCTCGTGGCCGAGGTGGGCGGCGAGACCGTGGAGCACGTCCAGGTCGCTCCGTACGCCGTCGGGCGCGCCCACCGCCTGGCGGCGCAGCAGCACCCGCCCCTCCAGGTTCGTCACCGTGCCCGTCTCCTCGGCCCACTGCGTCACCGGCAGGACGACATCGGCCAGTTGGGCCGTCTCGGAGAGCACGACGTCCGCCACCGCGAGGAAGTCGAGCGACCGCAGCCGCTCCTCCACGTGCGCGGCGCGCGGCGCGGAGACGACCGGGTTGGAGCCCATCAGGAGCAGCGCCTTGATGTCCCCGCCCAGCGCGTCGAGCAGCTCGTACGCGGAGCGCCCGGGGCCGGGAAGCGAGTCGGGGTCGACGCCCCACACCCCCGCCACATGCGCCCGCGCCGCGGGGTCGGTCAGCTTGCGGTAGCCGGGCAACTGGTCGGCCTTCTGGCCGTGTTCCCGTCCGCCCTGCCCGTTGCCCTGCCCGGTCAGGCAGCCGTACCCGGCGAAGGGGCGGCCCGCGTTGCCCGTCGCGAGGCAGAGGTTGATCCACGCGCCGACCGTGTCCGTCCCCTTGGACTGCTGCTCGGGCCCGCGCGCGGTGAGCACCATCCCGGCCTCGGCGCCACAGAACATCCGCACCGCGTCGCGGAGTTGGGGCACGGGAACGCCGCTGATCCGCTCCACGTACTCCGGCCAGTGCGCCATCGCCGCCGCCCGCGCCTCCGCCCACCCGCTGGTCCGCTCCTCGATGAACGCCTCGTCCGTCCGCCCCTCGGCCACCACCAGGTGCAGCAGGCCGAGCGCGAGGGCGAGGTCGGTGCCGGGGCGCGGCGCGAGATGCAGGTCGGCCTGCTCGGCGGTGCGGGTCCTGCGCGGGTCGATGACGATCAGCTTTCCGCCGTTCTCCTTCAGCTCCGTCAGATACCGCAGCGCGGGCGGCATCGTCTCGGCGAGGTTCGAGCCGACGAGGATCACACAGCCGGTGCGGGGGATGTCCTCAAGGGGGAAGGGCAGACCGCGGTCGAGCCCGAAGGCCCGCTGCCCCGCCGCTGCCGCCGACGACATGCAGAACCGGCCGTTGTAGTCGATCTGCGACGTGCCGAGCGCCACCCGCGCGAACTTCCCCAGGGCGTACGCCTTCTCGTTGGTCAGCCCCCCGCCGCCGAACACGCCACACGCGTCCGCGCCATGTTCGCCACGCGTGCGGGAAAGCCCTTCGGCGACGCGGGCGACGGCCTCCTCCCAGGTGGCCGGTTCGAGCCGGCCCGTGGCGTGGGATCGGATGAGTGGCTCGGTCAGGCGCACCCGGGAGGAGAGCACAGCGGGCGCCGTGCGGCCCTTGCCGCACAGCGCGCCCCCGTTCACGGGGAACTCGGGACGCTCCACGACCTCCACCCCGCCGGGGCCGGTGGCCAGGCCCATCCCGCATTGCAGCGCGCAGTACGGACAGTGGGTCGGTGTCGCCTTGGTGTGCATACGGCCCAGCGTCCGCCGGGCTTGTTACGCCCCCCGACGCATTCGCGTTACACACGCGGTAACCCGCCCTCAGCGAGCCCCGCCCCCCACTGTGAGCCGCCCGCGCCCCGTCAGGGGCGCGGGGAACTGCGCGAGGAGGGACCACGACCGGCACCCGGCGGATGAGCGGGAGTGGGCAGACGCCACCCCGCACCCCGCTGTGAGCCCGGTCGTGCCCCGTCGGGGGCGCGGGGAACTGCGCGAGGAGGGACCACGACCGGCACCCGGCGGATGAGCGGGAGCGGGCAGACGCCACCCCGCGCCCCGCTGTGAGCCCGGTCGTGCCCCGTCAGGGGCGCGGGGAACTGCGCGAGGACGGACCACGACCGGCACCCGGCGGATGAGCGGGAGCGGGCAGACGCCACCCCGCACCCCGCTCAAGGCCCAGGGGCCAGGCTTAGCGAGGCGCGGCCAGTGCCCGGTCCACGCCGGGCTCCCGGGGCCCGAGGAAACGCGGATCCGGTTGAAACGCCGAGTCGAACGCCGCCTTGCCCGCCGCGAACAGCTCCCTCGCGCCGCCGTAGTACCAGGTCGCGTCGTGCTTGGCGTCGACCCCGACGCCGTACGACGAGACGCCCGCCGCGCGGCAGAGCGCGACGGCCCTGCGTATATGGAAGCCCTGGCTGATCAGCACCGCACGGTCGACGCCGAACACCTTCTTGGCGCGCACGCAGGAGTCCCAGGTGTCGAAGCCCGCGTAATCGCTGACGATCCGCCGTCCCGGCACACCCCGCTCGGTCAGATACGCGCGCATGGCGTCCGGCTCGTCGTAATCCACGCGGCTGTTGTCCCCGGTGACGAGGACGACCTCTATCCGTCCCGCCTCGTACAACTCGGCCGCCGCGTCGAGGCGGTGCGCGAGATACGGCGAGGGTTCGCCCTCCCAGAGGCCGGCTCCGAAGACGACCGCGACCCGCGTGCGCGGCACGTCGGCCGTCGTGTGCAATCGCCCCTCCGCCGTCACGAAGAGCCACGTCGCGGGCAGCAGCGCCACCACGCACACGGCCATGAAGGCCTGCACGGCCCGCCGCTGTCCCCGCCGCGTACGCGGCAGCCGCAGCCATCCCGGACGCTTCCACCCTGGCCGCTTCCACCCCGCTCGCAGCCACCCCGGACGCATCCACCCCGGCCGCTCCATGCCGTTCCCCCGTGCGCCGATGCCGGATCCCCCCGATCCGATCACTGTCCACAACGGTAAGCGACCGCACTGACAACGTCGCGGCACCGTCGGTGAGCCAGGTTGAAAGGGCCCGTCACCGGCGCGCAACGCGACCGCAATACGGCGCGGCCATCCTCGGTCCATGACGCCGTCGAACCCTCTTCGCGATGAGTCCGGCAGCACCCCTCTCGAAAGTACGGCGCACATCATGGACCGAATCACCCGCCAGCTCGGCAGTCAGCTCGCCCTCGTGTCGCGCGACGGCAGGCGTCGCACGGCACCGGCGCCCGCGCCCGTGACCGCACCGCCGCCCGCCCTCGTCGTGGTCGCCCACGGCAGCCGTGACCCCCGCGCTCTCGCCACCGTCACGGCGCTCATCGAACGGGTCCGTGAGCTGAGGCCCGGGCTCACCGTGCGCCTGGGCCACATCGAGCTGAACGAGCCGCTGCTCACCGACACCCTGGCCGCGGCGACCGGCTCCGCGGTCCTCGTACCGCTGCTCCTCAGCCGCGGCTACCACGTCAAGCACGACATCCCCGAGGCCGCCGCGGGCGCGCCCCACCTCGACACGCGGGTCGCCGCCCCCCTCGGCCCGCACCCCCTGCTCGTCGACGCGCTGCACGACCGGCTCCTCGAAGCGGGCTGGCCTGCCGGACTCGGCCAAGCCGGCCGGCGCACCGCCGGAGTGATCCTCGCAGCCGCGGGCTCCCGCGACCCGGACTCCGCCACGGACACCCGCCGCACGGCGTACCTCCTCGCCCAGCGGCTCGGCGTACCGGTGGTTCCCGCCTACGCCTCGCCGACCGCGGCCTCCGCGCTCAGCGTGCCCGGTGCGGTACGTGCCCTCGCCGCCCGTGGCCGCCACCGCACCGCCGTGGCCTCGTACTTCACGGCGCCGGGCCGCTTCGCCACGCAGTGCGCCGACGCCGCCCCCTGGATCGCGGCCGCCCCGCTCGGCGCCCACCCGGCGATGGCCCGCCTCCTCCTGCACCGCTACGACCAGGCCCGCGCGGCCGCCCCCGCCACGCAGGTTCCGCCCCGTCAGCTGACCTCCGCCTGACCGTCGCCTGTCGGCCACGGAGGAGCCCTGGAGCCCCCTTTGTCACTGCTTGCGTTTACTGTCGGTGCATGGAAGGCACTGCACCGAACGCGTACGACGACGAGGCGGTCGAGGCTGCCTATGACAAGGGCGCCGTCGAGCGATGGGCCACCGAGCCGGACAAGAGGCCGGGGCGCACCGCCTTCCAGCGGGACCGCGCGCGCGTCCTGCACTCCTCGGCACTGCGCCGCCTCGCCGGAAAGACTCAGGTGGTCACCCCCGGCACGCGTAGCAACGAGGCGTGGGACGCCAGCGCCCGCACCCGCCTGACGCACTCCCTGGAGTGCGCCCAGGTCGGCCGCGAGCTCGGCGCCGCCCTCGGCTGCGACCCCGACCTGGTGGAGACCGCCTGCCTCTCCCACGACATGGGCCACCCGCCCTTCGGGCACAACGGCGAGCAGGCGCTGAACGAAGTCGCGGAGAGCTGCGGCGGTTTCGAGGGCAACGCCCAGTCACTGCGCCTGCTCACCCGCATCGAGCCGAAACGCTTCGTGAGAAGTGAGCAGACGGACGAACTGGTCAGCGTGGGGCTCAATCTGACCCGCGCCGCCCTGGACGCCGCCACCAAGTACCCCTGGCCGCGCGGCTCCCACCCCACCGACCCGGCGTCCACCAAGTTCGGGGTCTACGAAGACGACCGGCCGGTCTTCGACTGGGTCCGCAAGGAAGCCCCCGGCCGCCGCATCTGCTTCGAGGCCCAGGTCATGGACTGGGCGGACGACGTGGCGTATTCGGTGCACGACATCGAGGACGGCCTGCACGCCGGGCACCTCGACCCGAACCTGCTGCACGCCGAGCCCGAGCGCCAGGACATCTTCGCCGTCGCCATCGGCCGCTACGTACCGGCGGACACCGACCCCGAAGAGCTCTCCGAAGCCCTCGACCGCCTCCTGGAGCAGGAGTGGTGGCCGCACGGGTACGACGGCTCGGCGATCGCCCAGGGCCGCCTGAAGGACGCAACCAGCCAGCTCATCGGCCACTTCTGCCTCGCCGCCGAGAGCGCCACACGCCTGCGGTACGGCAAGGGCCCCCTCACCCGGTACGCCGCCGAACTCGTCGTCCCGCGCGAGGCACGCCACGAGTGCGCGGTCCTCAAGGCCGTCGCCGACCGCTACGTGATGCAGCGCCCCGCCCAGGAGCGGCTGCGCGCGGATCAGCGGATCGTCGTCGCCGAGCTGGCCGAGGCGCTCACGGCCCGCGCCCCCGAAGGGCTCGACCCGCAGTTCCGCGCGCTCTACGACTCCGCGCACGACGACCGCGCGGCCCTGCGCGTCGTCGTCGACCAGATCGCGTCCCTCACGGACGCCGCCGCGCGTTCCCTGCACGCGCGGCTCACGGCGAGACAGCCCTGACATGTATAGCCCTGACATATGCGGAATGACCCGATCGACCACGGGGCGTGACGAAAACTGGCCGGATCGGGTCCCAACCCCTTCCCCCATCACGCTCCGTGCGGGACGCTCCCCCCTGACGGCAAGGCTTTGAGGAGGCATCAAGTGGTCGACGCGGATCAGACGTTCGTCATTGTCGGAGGAGGTCTCGCGGGCGCGAAAGCGGCCGAGACACTCCGGTCCGAGGGCTTCACCGGCCGGGTGATCCTCATCGGCGACGAACGCGACCACCCGTACGAGCGCCCACCCCTGTCGAAGGGATATCTCCTGGGCAAGGAGGAGCGCGACAGCGTCTTCGTCCACGAACCCGCCTGGTACGCACAGTCGGACGTGGAGCTGCACCTCGGCCAGACCGTCGTCTCCATCGACCGCACGGCCAAGGCCGTCCACCTCGGTGACCGCGCCGTCATCCACTACGACAAACTCCTCCTGGCCACGGGCGCGGAGCCGCGCCGTCTCGACGTCCCCGGCACCGGCCTGGTGGGCGTGCACCACCTGCGCCGCCTCGCGCACGCCGACCGGCTGCGTCAGGTTCTCGCCAGTCTCGGCCGTGACAACGGCCACCTGGTGATCGCCGGAGCGGGCTGGATCGGCCTTGAGGTCGCCGCCGCCGCGCGGACGTACGGCGCGGAGGTCACCGTCGTCGAGCCCCAGCCCACCCCGCTGCACGCGGTCCTCGGCCCCGAGCTCGGCCAGATGTTCACCGACCTGCACGCCGAGCACGGCGTGCGCTTCCACTTCGGCGCCACGCTCACCGAGATCGCGGGGGAGGACGGCCTGGTCCTCGCCGCCCGCACGGACGACGGCGAGGAGCACCCCGCGCACGACGTGCTCGCCGCGATCGGCGCCGCGCCGCGCACCGCGCTCGCCGAGTCGGCCGGGCTCGAAATCGCCGACCGGGCGCACGGCGGCGGCGTCGTGGTCGACGCCACCCTGCGGACCTCGGACCCGGACATCTTCGCGGCGGGCGACGTGGCCGCTGTCCAGCACCCGCTCTTCGACACGAGGCTGCGCGTGGAGCACTGGGCGAACGCCCTCAACGGCGGCCCGGCCGCGGCCCGCGCGATGCTCGGCAAGGACGTGACGTACGACCGGGTGCCCTACTTCTTCTCGGACCAGTACGACGTGGGCCTGGAGTACTCGGGATGGGCGCCCCCGGGGACGTACGACCAGGTCGTGGTCCGAGGCGACGCGGGGAAGCGGGAGTTCGTCGCCTTCTGGCTGAGCGAGGGACGGATCCTCGCCGGGATGAACGTAAATGTGTGGGACGTCACGGACACCATCCAGAAGCTGATCCGCGCGGGCGCGCGGCCGCCCGCCGAGTCCCTCTCCGACCCGTCCGTCCCTCTGGAGACGCTGCTCGGGTGACGGGGCAGGGCGGGAGTGTCGGAGCAGGGCCGTAGTATTCCAACGTGGCAGGCAGGATCAATGACGAGGACGTGAAGGCGGTTCGGGACGCGGTCCCGATCGACGCCGTGGTCTCCGACTACCTCCAGCTGCGGAACGCGGGCGGAGGCAACCTCAAGGGCCTGTGCCCCTTCCACGACGAGAAGTCACCGTCCTTCCAGGTCAGCCCCAGCAAGGGTCTCTTCCACTGCTTCGGCTGCCAGGAAGGCGGCGACACGATCGCCTTCGTGATGAAGATCGACCACCTCACCTTCTCGGAGACGGTCGAGCGCCTCGCCGCCCAGGCGGGCATCACGCTGCGGTACGAGGAGGGCGGGTACAACCCCTCGAACCAGCGCGGCGAGCGCATCCGTCTCGTCGAGGCCCACAAGATCGCCGCGCAGTTCTACATCGAGCAGCTGGAGAGCCCCGAGGCCGAGATCGGCCGGAAGTTCCTGGCCGAGCGCGGCTTCGACCAGGCCGCCGCCGCGCACTTCGGCGTCGGCTACAGCCCGGCGGGCTGGGACCACCTCACCCGGTTCCTGCGCGGCAAGGGCTTCACCGACAAGGAGCTGACGCTCTCCGGCATCTCCCAGGAAGGCCGCCGCGGCCCCATCGACCGCTTCCGCGGCCGTCTGATGTGGCCGATCCGCGACATCAGCGGCGAGGTCGTCGGCTTCGGAGCGCGCAAGCTGCGGGACGACGACAACGGCCCCAAGTACCTCAACACCCCCGAGACGCCGATCTACAAGAAGGGCCAGGTGCTCTACGGGGTCGACCTCGCCAAGAAGGAGATCGCCAAGACCTCCCGCGCGGTCGTCGTCGAGGGGTACACCGACGTCATGGCCTGCCACCTCGCCGGCGTCACCACGGCCATCGCGACCTGCGGCACCGCCTTCGGCGGCGACCACATCAAGATCCTGCGCCGCCTCCTGATGGACAACGGCTCCGCGCGCGTGATCTTCACCTTCGACGGCGACGCGGCGGGCCAGAAGGCCGCCCTGCGCGCCTTCGAGGACGACCAGAAGTTCGCCGCCGAGACGTACATCGCCATCGCGCCCGAGGGCATGGACCCCTGCGAGCTGCGCCTCGCCAAGGGGGACGGAGCGGTCGCCGACCTCGTCGAACCCCGCACGCCGCTCTTCGAGTTCGCGCTGCGCCAGATCGTCGCGCGCTACGACCTGGAGACCCCCGCGGGCCGCGCCGCCGCCCTGGACGAGGCGGCGCCCGTCGTCGCCCGCATCAAGAACAGCGGCGCGCAGCACGAAGTGGCCGTCCAGCTCGCCGGGATGCTCGGCATCCTGGACACCCAGTTCGTGGTCAAGCGCGTGGCCCAGCTGGCGCGTTGGGCCCGCGACCGGGGCGGCAGGGGCCCGGCCCCGCAGCAGCAGCGCACGCACCAGGCCCAGCAGTACGGGCCCTCGGCGCCGTCGTCCGCGCCCTCCGGCCCGGCGCTCACCCTGCGCAGCCCCGCCCACCGCACCGAGCGCGAGCTGCTCAAACTGGCCCTGCAGCGCCCGGAGCTGGTCTCCCCGGCCTTCGACGCGTACGGCGCGGACGAGTTCACCGCGCCGCCGTACGCGGCGGTGCGCCAGTGCGTCGAGGAGGCGGGCGGCGCCGAGGCGGGCATCCCCGAGCCGCAGACCTACCTCGCCCGCGTCCTGGACGCGGCGCCGGACGACACGGTCCGCGCCATGGTCACGGAGCTTGCCGTCGAGGCGATCCTGCGCAAGACGGTGGACGAGATCTATGCGGGCCAGCAGCTGGTCGAGGTCCGGCTGCGCGCCGTCGACCGCCGCGTCCGCGACGTCCAGGGCAGCCTGGCCCGCCTGAGCGCACAGGGCGACTCCGCGCAACTGACGGCTGTCCAGAACGAGTTGTGGGTCCTCCAGCAGTACGGCAGGGCACTGCGCGAGCGCGGCGCCGACGCGCTCTGAGCTCCCGCTCGGGGCAGCACTGAAACTCCGCACGAGCGGGACCCGGGCTCCACGGCCCCGCCGGGAGCAGAGCGCCCACAGCGCACGCCGACGGCGAAGCAAGCCACCCACCGAGCACCCTCCCACACAAGCGCTGGCCTGCCCCTCACGCACGCCGCCCTGCCCTTCGCGCGGGTTGCCGGCCCGCCCCTTTGCGCAGGCGCCGAGCCCCCTCCCGCGCAAGCGCTGACCAGCCCCTCGCGCAAGCGCTGCCTCGCCCCTCTCCCAGGCGTTGCCCGCCCCTCGCGCAAGCGCTGCCCCGCCCCCCGGCAAGTGCTGAGTCGCCCCTCGCGTGCCGGCTGAGGTTCGCCCCGGCAGGCGGGAGCCTCCTTCGGATGGGGCGCGAGGGTTCACCCGGCTCCCGGCTGGTTACCCGTCGGGTAACCACACGGTCACGCACCGGACTCAAAAAGTCACCGCACGCCCCTCGTGGCGGCCGTGTGTCGTACCCCACACTGGGTTGCGGTGCCTGAGTCCTCGGAGCGCGGCCGGCCCGCAGACAGCGGATGCGGATCCGGTACACCCGCGATTCCACACATCGTGTTCGGGACGGACAGCGGCGAGGCCGTCGAAGCCGATCCCGCTGTACCGCTGCCGCACGCCTCAGCAGCGATCATCATGGAGGTCGCCCCCGTGCAGACCCAGACCCTCAGTCAGACCGAGACCGCCCTCGCAGCGGAAGCGGAAGCAGAGACGGCGGCGGATACGGACGTCATCGCGGCCGTGCCGTCGCAGAGCCGCGCCGCACGGCACCCGGAGGCGGGCCCCGAAGGTCCCGGGGCGGAAGCGGCCCCCGAACCCCCGGACGCCCCGGAGGCGCTCGAACCGGACAGCGGTGAGCTGCCCCTGCCGCCGCCCGCCTCCCGCGGCCGCGCCGACACCGGCGGCCCCTCCTCCGACCTGTTCCGGCAGTATCTGCGGGAGATCGGCCGTATCCCCCTGCTCACGGCGGCCGAGGAAGTGGAGCTCGCCCGGGGGGTCGAGGCCGGCCTGTTCGCCGAGGAGAAGCTGCGCCTCGCCATCGACCTGGACTCGCAACTCGCCCTCGACCTGGACAAGTTGGTCGTCATGGGCCGGATGGCCAAGCGCCGCCTGATCGAGGCGAACCTCCGCCTCGTCGTCTCCGTCGCCAAGCGGTACGTAGGCCGCGGACTGACCATGCTCGACCTCGTCCAGGAGGGAAACCTGGGCCTGATCAGGGCAGTCGAGAAGTTCGACTACGCACGCGGCTACAAATTCTCCACGTACGCGACCTGGTGGATCCGCCAGGCGATGTCGCGGGCCCTCGCCGACCAGGCCCGCACCATCCGCGTCCCCGTACACGTCGTGGAGCTCATCAACCGCGTCGTCCGCGTCCAGCGCCGCATGCTCCAGGAGCGGGGGTACGAACCGACCCCCGAAGAGGTCGCCGGCCAGCTGGACCTGGCACCCGAGCGGGTCAGCGAAGTCCTGCGCCTGGCCCAGGAACCGGTGTCGCTGCACGCGCCCGTGGGCGAGGAGGACGACGTCGCGCTCGGCGACCTCATCGAGGACGGCGACGCGACGAGCCCCGTCGAGTCGGCGGCCTTCCTGCTCCTGCGCGAGCACCTGGAGGCGGTTCTCTCCACGCTCGGCGAGCGCGAACGCAAGGTCGTCCAGCTGCGTTACGGCCTCGCGGACGGCAGGCCCCGCACCCTGGAGGAGATAGGACGGATCTTCGGCGTGACACGCGAACGCATCCGCCAGATCGAGTCCAAGACCCTCAACAAGCTGCGGGACCACGCCTTCGCGGACCAGCTCAGGGGCTACCTCGACTGAACCGGCATCAGTCGACCTCGGCCACCGCCTGCGCGAACTGCGCGGCGTACAACCGGGCATACGCCCCGTCCGCCGCCAGCAGCGCGTCATGCGTGCCCTGCTCCACGATCGCCCCGTCCTCCATCACCAGGATGGTGTCCGCGTCGCGGATCGTGGAGAGCCGGTGCGCGATGACGAACGAGGTCCGCCCGTGGGCGAGCCGCGCCATCGCCTTCTGGATGAGCACCTCCGTACGGGTGTCGACCGAGCTGGTCGCCTCGTCGAGGACGAGGATCACCGGGTCGGACAGGAACGCCCGCGCGATCGTGATCAGCTGCTTCTCGCCCGCGCTCACCCCCGTGCCCTCGTCGTCGATCACCGTGTCGTAGCCGTCGGGCAGCGTGCGGCAGAAACGGTCGGCGTGAGCGGCCCGCGCCGCTTCCTCGATCTCCTCGCGGGTGATGTCCTTGGCCGCTCCGTACGCGATGTTCTCCGCGATCGTGCCGCCGAACAGCCAGGTGTCCTGGAGCACCATGCCGATGCCGGACCGCAGTTCGTCGCGCGACATCTTCGCGATGTCGACGCCGTCGAGCGTGATGCGCCCGCCGGTGACCTCGTAGAAGCGCATGAGCAGATTGACCAGCGTGGTCTTGCCCGCGCCTGTCGGCCCGACGATCGCCACCGTGTGGCCGGGATCGACCTTCAAGGACAGGTCCTCGATGAGCGGCTTGTCCTTCTCGTAGCGGAAGGACACCTGCTCCATCTCGACCCGGCCGCGCAGCTGGTCGGGACGCGTCCCCGGCACCGGGTCGGCCTCCTGCTCCCGCGCGTCGAGCAGCTCGAAGACCCGCTCGGCCGATGCGACACCGGACTGCACCAGGTTCGCCATCGACGCGACCTGCGTGAGCGGCATCGAGAACTGCCGCGAGTACTGGATGAAGGCCTGCACGTCACCGATCGAAAGCGCGCCGGACGCGACCCTGAGGCCACCCACCACGGCCACGAGCACGTAGTTGAGGTTCGACATGAAGAACATCAGCGGCTGCATGGCCCCGCTGTTGAACTGCGCCTTGAACCCGGCCTCGTACAGCGCGTCGTTCTGCTCGGCGAACGCCTTCGCCGACTCCTCCTGGCGCCCGAAGACCTTCACCAGGTTGTGCCCGGTGTACATCTCCTCGATGTGCGCGTTGAGCTTGCCGGTGGACTTCCACTGCTGCACGAACTGCGGCTGCGACCGCTTGCCGACCTTCGTCGCCACGAAGAACGACAGCGGCACGGTGACAAGCGCCACCAGGGCGAGCAGCGGCGAGACGTAGAACATCATGATCAGTACGCCGACGATGGTGAGCAGTGAGTTCACCAGCTGGCCCATGGTCTGCTGCAGGGTCTGGCCGATGTTGTCCAGGTCGTTCGTCGCGCGGCTGAGCACCTCACCGCGCTGCCGCTTGTCGAAGTACGACAGCGGAAGCCGCGACAGCTTCTCCTGTACGTCGCCGCGCATCCGGAAGACGGTCTTGTTGATGGCGTGGTTGGACAGCCGTGTCGCCACCGCCATCAGAAGACCCGCGACCAGGAACACACCGAGCGCGAGCAGCAGCACCTCGCCGACGGCGCCGAAGTCGATGCCCTCGCCCGGCGTGAAGTCGACGCCGGTCAGCATGTCCGCCATGCCGCCGTCACCCTTGTCGCGCAGGCCCTCGATGGCCTGTTCCTTGGTGACGCCGTCCGGCATGTCACGCCCGACGATGCCCGCGAAGAGCAGGTCGGTCGCCTTGCCGAGGATCTTCGGGCCGAGCACGGTGAGTGCCACGCTGAGCACTCCGGCGGCGAGCATCCCGTACATCGTGGAGCGCTCGGGCCTGAACTGCGCGAGGAGCCGCTTGCCGGACCCCTTGAAATCCATCGACCGGGAGTCCGGCCCCATCATCTGTCCGCCCGGACCGGCCATCACGCGGCCTCTGCTTCCGTCAGCTGGGAGAGCACGATCTCCCGGTAGGTCTCATTGCCGGCCATGAGCTCGCGGTGGCTACCTGTCCCCACGACCCGGCCCTCGTCGAGGACGATGATGCGGTCGGCGTCACGAATCGTCGACACGCGCTGGGCGACGATCACGACGGTCGCCTCCGCGGTCTCGCGGCCGAGCGCGGCGCGCAGGGCGGCGTCGGTCGCGTAGTCGAGGGCCGAGAAGGAGTCGTCGAAGAGATAGATCTCGGGGCGCTGTACGAGCGTCCGCGCGATCGCGAGGCGCTGGCGCTGACCGCCGGAGACGTTCGTGCCGCCCTGCGAGACGGGCGCGTTCAGGCCCTCCTCCAGGCTTTCGACGAAGCCCTTGGCCTGGGCGACCTCCAGGGCGTGCCAGAGCTCCTCGTCGGTCGCGTCCGGGTTCCCGTAGCGGAGGTTGGTGGCGACCGTGCCGGCGAAGAGGTACGGCTTCTGCGGCACCAGACCCACGGTCCGCGCGAGCAGCGCGGGCTCGATGGTGTGCACGGGCACGTCGTCCACCAGGACCTCGCCCTCGGTGGTGTCGATGAGCCGCGGCACGAGGCTGAGCAGCGTCGACTTGCCGCTGCCGGTCGAGCCGATCACGGCGGTCGTCTCGCCGGGCCGCGCGACCAGGTCGACGGCCTTCAGGACGGGCTCCTCGGCGCCGGGGTAGCGGAAGCCCGCGTCGCGGATCTCCAGGTGGCCGTGGCGCCTCAACTCCCGTACGGGGGAGGCCGGGGGCACCACGCTGCTCTCGGTGTCAAGGACCTCCTCGATGCGCTCGGCGCAGACCTCGGCGCGCGGCACCATCATGAACATGAAGGTGGCCATCATCACGGACATCACGATCTGCATCAGATACGCGAGGAACGCGGTGAGCGCCCCGATCTGCATGCCGCCGCTGTCGATGCGGTGCGCACCGAACCACACCACGGCGATCGACGAGATGTTCACGACCGTCATGACGATCGGGAACATCAGGGCGAGCAGCTTGCCGGTGCCGAGCGACACCTCGGTCAGCTCGGCGTTGGCCTTCCGGAAGCGGTCCTTCTCGTACGCGTCGCGGACGAAGGCGCGGATGACGCGGTTGCCGGTGATCTGCTCGCGCAGCACGCGGTTCACGGTGTCCAGGCGCACCTGCATGGTGCGAAAGAGCGGACGCAGCCGCTTCACGATGAGGCTCACGCAGATCGCGAGGACGGGCACGACCGCGATCAGGACACCCGAGAGCGGTACGTCGAGGCCGAGGGCCATGATGATGCCGCCGACGCACATGATCGGCGCCGACACCATCAGCGTGAACGACATCAGGACCAGCATCTGCACCTGCTGGACGTCGTTCGTGGTCCTGGTGATCAGCGACGGCGCGCCGAACTGCCCCAACTCCCGGGCGGAGAACGACTGCACGCGGTCGAAGACGGCGGCCCGGACGTCGCGGCCGAGCGCGGCCGCGGTGCGGGCCCCGTAGTAGACGGCCCCTACGTTGCAGACCACTTGGGCGACCGTGACGGCGATCATGATGCCGCCGAACGACAGGATGTAGCCCGTGTCGCCCTTCACGACACCCTCGTCGATGATGTCGGCGTTGAGCGTGGGCAGATAGAGAGAGGCGCAGGTCTGCAGGAACTGCAACAGCACCAGCAGGGCGATGGGCTTCTTGTACGGACCCAGGTGGGCCCGCAGGAGTCGTATGAGCACGGGGTCTCTCGAGAGGCGTGGGCGGGGATTCTGGCGTGGGCGCCACCCATACTCCGATACCGCACCCCGGCGTGTGCAACCGATTAAGCCATGACCCGGTAAATTGTTTGCCCGAGTCAAGAACTAGGCATTTCTTCTGCGGGTTCGTCGTGGCTGGCCGCGCCCACGCGGCGGAGCCGCACATGTCGCAGCCCCGCGCCCCTTACGGGGCGCTGTTGAACGCTCCCGGATGCGACTGCTCCCGCACCGTCCGGTACTGCTGGCGTACCGCCTGGCCCACGGCGTGCTCCTCGCCCGGCTCGAAGACCTGCGCCGTCGCCCCCTGCCAGTACGGCAGTTGGCCGTTCAGCGCCCAGGCCGCCTGCCGCGCCGCGCCGATCGCCGCGTAGTCCGCGGGCTGCGGCACCACGACCTGCGTACCGAACAGCATCGGCGCCGCGGCCTGCACCGCCGGCAGCTCGGCCGCCGCACCGAGCAGGAAGACCCGGCGCACCTCCACACCGCGGCCCCGCAGCACGTCCAGCGCGTCCCCGAGCCCGCACAGCATGCCCTCGAAGGCCGCCCGCGCCAGATGCTCGGGCCGCATCGACTCACGCCGCAGCCCGGTGAGGGTGCCCGCCGCGTGCGGCAGATTCGGCGTTTTCTCCCCCTCCAGATACGGCAGGAGTACGAGCCCGTGCGCGCCCGGCGTCGACTTCATGGCCAGCTCCGAGAGCCCTTCGAGGTCGGCCGCCCCGAGCATCTCCGCCGCGCCCCGCAGCACCCGCACGGCGTTCAGCGTGTGCACCACCGGCAGATGCATGCCGGTGGCGTCCGCGAGCGAGGTGATGATCCCGCTCGCGTCGACCAGGGCCTCGTGGTGCACGGCCATCACGGACCCCGAAGCCCCCAACGACACGACCGCGTCGCCCTGTTGGACCCCGAGCCCGAACGCCGCCGCCATCGTCTCGCCGGTCCCCGCCGAGATCAGCAGCCCCTCGGGCGTCGTCCCCGCCGCCTCCGCGGGACCGATCACCTCGGGCAGCATCGCCTGGTGGCCGAGCGCGAGCTCCACGAGATCGGGGCGGTACGAACCCGTCGCCGCCGACCAGTAGCCGGTCCCGGAGGCCCCGCCCCGGTCGCTCGTGCGCCGCGCGGGCCGCCCGAGCAGCTGCCACACCAGCCAGTCGTGCGCCTGCATGAGGGAGGCCACGCGCTGCGCCGCCTCCGGCTCGTTCTTCGCCAGCCAGCGCAGCTTCGTCACGGGGTGCGCCGCCTGCGGGACGCATCCGACGGCCTGCGCCCAGGCCTCGCGGCTGCCGAGCCCGTCGATCAGGTCGGCGGCCGCGACCTGCGCCCGCCGGTCGTTGCCGACGAGCGCGGGCCGCACGGTGTTGCCGTGCTGATCCAGGGGGACGACCGCGTTCTGCTGCGCGGAGACGCCGATGGCCTGTACGCCTTCCAGCAGCCCGCCCCCGGCCGCCTCGCCGAGCGAGAGCAGCCACGCCTGCGGATCCACGTCCGACGGACGGCCGCCTCCGTCGGGGCCCTCCGTCGGATGCGGGGCATAGCCCTGCTTGAGTACGGCGCCCGTGTCCGCGTCACAGACCACGATGCGCGTGAAATCGGGCGAACTGTCCAACCCTGCGACTATCCCCATGTCAGGAATTCTGCCGCACCACGCGACGTGTCCCGTACCTCAGCTCCCAGGAGGAGCCCCGGCTACGTATTACTGGTGCCCCAGTCGTCCTCGGCGCCGCCCTGCCCGCGCTCGCGCAGCGACCGCACCCGGTCGGCCACCGAGTCCGGGACCCGGTCCCCGACCTTCTCGGACACGGTGTGGAAGGCCTTGCCCGCCACGTCGCGGCCCTGCTGTGTCGCGGACTCCACGGTGTTGCGCACGGCGGGGTTCTGCGCGAGCTCGCGGGCGGACTTCTTCAGCTTCTCGTAGCGCTCGCGGCCTGCCCGGGTACCGAGCACGTACCCGAGAGCCACTCCCGCGACGAATGTGAGCCGGTAGCGCATGGCTGCCACCCTTCCCTTGCGTCGGCATCGATCGTCTGTTCGCTCGTCTGCTGCCCTGTGTGGGCGGTGGGGATACCGATTGGCGGAGCACCCCCCTGCTTGCGCTAATGTATGTGTCGCAGCGACCGCCCGCCGCCTGGAGAGTTCCCAGGTAGCTGCGTTCGATGCAACGAGACGATCCCCTGTAGCTCAATTGGCAGAGCAGCCGGCTGTTAACCGGCAGGTTACTGGTTCGAGTCCAGTCGGGGGAGCTCGGTCTCCTGTAGCTCAATTGGCAGAGCAGCCGGCTGTTAACCGGCAGGTTACTGGTTCGAGTCCAGTCGGGAGAGCTGTGAGGAAGGGCCCCTGAGTTTGCCCTCAGGGGCCCTTTTTCGTGCCTGGTGGAACCATGCGGGCAGCACTGAGGTCCTCATGGTCGAGCGATGCCGACCATCCGAAGCAGGAGATCGTATGAGCGGCTATGCTGCGGCAGACGGCGCGCACAAATGTGCGCGACGCGCCGTTAGGGGCGGTAGCTCAGCCGGTTAGAGCAGCGGACTCATAATCCGTCGGCCGTGGGTTCGAGTCCCACCCGCCCCACCGAAGCGCTGGGGCGCAGGAACGATTCCACCTGCGTCAGCAGCGCAAACCTCCCCGTCCTTCTCTGTGAAGTGACATGCGGGTGAGCTTCAGGCCCGCGGTCCGGGGCAGCAGGGGCTCCTAGAGCGGTGCCTGCCAGGTCGTCGTCGTGCCCGAGCCGACGCCGTCCGTCGTGCCGTCGTCGTAGACCGTCAGACGTACGCCCGTCCGGCCGTCCGGCAGCGTCGCACGGGCGTCCACCGCCACCTCGATGCGGGTCACGTCGGGACGGCGTGACGCGGTCGCCAGGGCGCGGCGCAGAGCGGCCAGGAGATGGCCCGCCGCGGGCTCCGTGACGCGGGCGTCGACGGCGCCGGTGAAGTGCACGGAGGGCTGCACGCCGACCACGGCCGCCGCGCCCGCCGTCTCGCGCAGCACCTTGCCGCGGAACGTGGTCGGGGCGTCGGCCGGCGGCTGCTGGAGCGCGAAGATCGCCGTACGGACCTCCTGGATGGTGGACTCCAGCTCGTCCACGGCCTGGTCGAGCGTGGACTCCACCTGCGGCGAGCGGTCCCTGCGCCGGGTCGACTCCAGCATCATGCCGGTGGCGAAGAGCCGCTGGACGACGAGGTCGTGCAGATCGCGGGCGATGCGGTCGCGGTCCTCGAACACCGCGAGACGCTGCCGGCTCTGCTGGGCGTCCGCCAGGACAAGGGCAAGGGCGGCCTGCGAGGCGAACTGCGTGGCGAGGAGACGCTCCACGGAGGTGTAGGCGCGCTCGCCCCTGCGCCGCGGCAGCGCGAGCGTCCCGATGAGCCGCCCGCCCGCCTGGAGCGGCAGCATCATGCTGGGCCCGAAGTTGGTCCGTACGTGCGTGGTCATCCGGGGGTCGGTCGCGGAGTCCTCGACGAACACCGGCTCGCCCCCGAGCAGCTGCTCGAGGACCGCGCTGCCGGGCTCGATCGTGGTGCCGATGAGGTCGTTCTGGAGGTCGTGGGGGTGGGCCCGCGCCTCGCGCGGAGGTTCGGAGCCGTCGTCCTGCGTGGCCGCCGCGACGATCCGCATGCCGCCCTGGTCCGTGGGCTGCAGGATCACTCCCGCCGACGCGTTCGCGAGGATGCGGGCCTGCTCGGCGACCGTCATCAGCGCGTCGGCCGCCGGTTCGCCGGTGAGCAGGGCCGTGGTGACCGCGGCCGCGCCGTCGATCCACCGCTCGCGCTGCCTTGCCGCCTCGTACAGGCGGGCGTTGCCGATCGCGATGCCCGCCTGGCTCGCGAGGACGCGGAGCAGTTGCAGGTCCTCGTCCGTGAAGCGGCCCTCGCGCTTCTCGGTGAGGTAGAGATTGCCGAACGCCTCGTCGTGGACGTGCACCGGAACGCCCAGGAAGCTGTGCATCTCCGGATGTCCCGGCGGTACGCCGCACGAGCGCGGGTCCGCCGTCAGGTCGTCCAGGAGGAGCGGCTTCGGCTCGCGGATCAGGGTGCCGAGCAGGCCCGAGCGGCCGTCGGGCAGGGGGCCGATGCGCTCCCGCTCGGCCGCGGTCAGGCCCGCGGTGAACAGGTCGGTCAGCTTGCCGTGCCCGGGGTCGATGACGCCGAGCGCGCCGTACCGGGCGCCGGTCAGCTCCGTCGCGCTCTCCACGATGTGCTGGAGCGTGGTGTGCAGTTCGAGGTCCGTGCCGACGCCGAGCACCGCGTCCAGGAGGGGCACGAGGGGGAGGGGCAGGTCGTCGCCGTTCATCGCGCGGCGCCGATCGCGTCCCGTCCTGCCCCGCCGCCTCGCGCCTTCTCGACCAGGCTCAGCAACGAAACCACCATCCACGCCCCTCCAGAACCAGAGAACCCCACTGCCGTTCGTGGAGAGCATCGCCCGAGGTGAGGCCTGACCCGGCGAAGTTCAGCCAGATCAGCCGGACAGAGGATTGAGGACCAACGGCTGGATCTTGCCCTCCAGCATCGCCCCGAGCCCCAGCACGGCGCACACGTCGGGCCGCTCGGCGATCGCCACCGGCATCCCCGTCGCGTCCCGCAGCATCTGGTCGAGCCCCGGGAGCAGCGCGCTGCCGCCGACCATCATGATCCCGCGATCGGCCAGGTCGGCCACCAGGTCGGGCGGGCAGTCCCGCAGCACCTTGCCGATGCCGTCGAGCACGGCGGTGAGCGGGGTGTGGATCGCGTCGCGGACGGCGGCGGTGTCGACGTGCACCGACCGGGCGAGCCCCGTGGCGACGTCGCGGCCGTGGATCTCGGTCGACTCGGGACCGTGCGGGGTCAGGCCGTTGCCGCGCAGGGCGAGCTGGAGCGGACGTACCGACTGGCTGGGCAGCATCAGTTCGTGATGGTGGCGCAGGTGCTGGACGATCGCGTGGTCGATGGCCTCGCCGCCGACCGGGATCCGCTGGGCCGTGACGATCGACCCGAGGGAAAGGACCGCGACCTGCGTGGTCGCGGCCCCGCACACCAGGATCATCGTCGCTTCCGGCCGCTCGACGGGAAGACCGCAGCCGACCGCGGCCGCGATGAGCGTGTCCACGAGCTCGACCCTGCGCGCCCCGAGCCCGACCATCGTCTCGACGGCGGCGCGCTGGGCCAGCGGGTCCGCGTCGTGCGGCGTGCAGGCGGCCGCGCGCAGCCGCGGCTTGCGGCGCAGGGTGCGGCGGAGCTTCTCGCCGAGGAGGTGGCGCAGCATGCGCTGGGCCATCTCGATGTCGACGACGGTGCCGCCGGAGACGGGCCGTACGACCCGGATGTATCCCGGCGTACGTCCCGTCATCTGCTCGGCGAACTGGCCGACCGCGATGAGCGCGCCCGTCCGCGTGTTCACGGCGGCGGCGCTCGGTTCGTCGACGACGAGACCCGCGCCCTTCACGAACACCCGGGTCCTCGCGGCACCCAGGTCGACGGCGATGTGGCAGCGGCGCAACTGCTCCAGACTGACGGTCATGGCAGATCCTCCCGAGAGCGCAGACCGTACGGACCGCCGGACGACGGTCCCATCTCGCATCGTGCGGTGGCCGCGGGCGGCGCGCGCGCTGGGCTGAGCCGGGCGGGGTGCCGCCGCACGGGTGGTCTTGATCGCGTCTCGGGCGGCGCAGTTAGCATCCCGTGTGACGCATACGCCCCCGGAAGAAGACGAAGCCGACGGCCCCCACATACCCGAAGCCGACAACAACCCCCCGCTGCCCCCGCTACCAGTGGAGCCCCGGGGGCCCGTCGCGAAAAGGCGGATACTCGCCGATCTGACGCCTTTGCGTACGTCCGTCGACTACCGCCGTCTCTGGGCCGGCAACACGATCTCCTGGATCGGGCAGGCGATGACCGCGCTCGCGGTCTCCCTCCAGGTCTACGACATCACGCACTCCAGCTTCTCGGTCGGCCTCGTGGGGCTCTTCTCGCTGGTACCGCTGGTGGTCTTCGGCCTGTACGGGGGCGCGATCGCGGACACGGTGGACCGGCGGAAGCTGGGCCTCTACTCGTCGCTCGGCTCGTGCGGGCTCTCGGTCGTGCTGGCCGCGGGCGCGTTCGCGGGGTTCCACCACGTGTGGTTCCTGTACTCCGTGGTCGCGCTGCAGGCGGTCTGCGGGGCGCTGAACTCGCCGGCGCGCTCCTCGATGATCCCGCGGCTCCTCCCGCCGGAGCAGCTGCCCGCGGCCAACGCCCTGTCGTCGATCACGACGACCGGGGGCACGATGCTCGGCCCCATGCTGGGCGGACTCATCGTCGGCCTGTGGGGCTATCAGGCGGCGTACACGGTCGACGCGGTGGCGTTCAGCGCGTCGCTGTACGCGATGTGGCGGCTGCCCGCGATGCGGCCGGAGGGAGCTGAGACGGGGGTCCGCAGGAAGCGGGCCTCGGTCCTCGACGGGCTGCGGTTCCTCGCCACGCGGCCGAACCTGCGGATGACCTTCTTCACGGACATGTGCGCGATGGTGCTCGCGCATCCGAGGGCGCTGTTCCCCGCGGTGGCGGTGGTGTGGTTCGGGGGCGACGCGAAGACGGTGGGGCTGCTCGTCGCGGCGCCCGCGGTGGGGGCGCTGCTCGGCGCGGTGTTCTCCGGGTGGCTGGGGCGGGTCAGGCGGCACGGGCTCGCGATCCTGCTCGCGGTGGCCGGGTGGGGCACGGCGATCGCCGTCTTCGGTCTGACGCGGAACCTGTGGCTGGGGCTGTTCTTCCTCGCGGTGGCGGGCTGTGCGGACACCATCTCGATGGTGTTCCGGAGCACGATGCTGCAGGCGGCCGTGCCGGACGAGATGCGGGGGCGGTTGCAGGGGGTCTTCATCGTGGTGGTGGCGGGCGGGCCCCGGCTCGGCGACTTCATCGCGGGGTCGGTGGGAGACCTGGGGTCCCCGGGCCTCGCGGTGGTGGGAGGCGGCGCCGCGTGCGTCGTCGCCGTGGGGCTCCTGGCCGTCAAGTGGCGGGGGTTCGCCCGGTACGACGCGAAGGCGCCGGAGGCGTAGCGGCGCGGGAGTTCACCGGTCGTGGAGCAGGTCGACAAGGCGTGACAGATCGCTCACCGTCGTACGCACTCCGGCGGCGGCCAGTCGCTCGCGGGCCGTGCGGCCCGGTGCGTACCCGATGAACGCGATGCGCAGACTCCGGGCGGCGGCCGCCTCCTCCGGCGAGGAACCGACCATGACGCAGCGGTCCGCCGGGGTGCCCAGTTGCTCCAGCGCCCGGCGCGGGCAGTCGGGGTCGGGCATGAGGAGGGTGAGGTCCTGGGTGCGGCCGTGGATCCCGGCGCCGGGGAGGTGGAGCCCCTTGGCGCCCAGATAGGCCGTCACGGCGCGCGGCGAGGTGTCGGTGACGATGGCCAGGCGGAGGGTCTCAGCGGGCCGGGCCAGGGTGTGCAGGAGGTTCGCGACGTGGGGCGACGGCTTCGCGGTGAGGGCGGCCTGCATCTCGATCTCCTCCAGGCGCGTGTGCAGCTCCTGGGAGAGCGTGCGGCGCCGGGCGAAGGCGCGGAGCACGTCCATGGGGTGGATGCGGTCCGCCGTGCCGCCGGCCGGGCCGGGCTCGGACAGGAGAGGGATGCCGGCCAGTGCGGCCTCGGGGTCGCGCCGGTCGGCGATCAGCGCGGTGAGGGCGCGGGCCGCGTGGCGGGCCGACTTTTCCGTGTAGAGCTGGGCGAGGGTTCCGTCGAAGCCGAGGAGGACGGATTCGATGGTGGCGGGCACCGGGGCGGGGGGCGGCTCGGTGGTGACCTCGCAGTACCAGTCGTCGGACTGAGGCACCGCCTGGAACCGGTGCTGCAGGCGGCCCGAGCGGTTGAGGCGCTCGTGCAGGTCGCTGGAGACGATCACGACGGCGCGCCTGCTGTCGCGCCCGAGCAGATGCCGGAGGCCGGAGGGGAACGCGGGCGCCGAGACCGTCGGGTCCGGCTCGTGGGTGAGGGTGACCCCGAGCCCGAGTACGGGGAAGACGTCAAGGGCGGCGGGCAGTTCGGTGACCGTCGTGGTCAGTACGTGCAGGACGTGCACCTCGGGTGCCACGACCACCTCCCAGCCCCGCGGTCCTGCCCGCATCTCGAACAGGTCGGGGCCGATGCCGCCCCGGATGAGGAGGTGGGAGATCTCCCGGCCCAGGTTCTGCCGTACGTCCTCCTGGCGTCCCGCCGGGCGGGCCAGGTACTCGAAGGTGATGCTGGTCGGCGGGGCGACCGGCTGGTCGGCCTCGGTCTCCCGGTGGACACCCAGGTCGTCCAGCTGGTCGCTGGGGAGTTCCTCTTGGGGGGCCATCACCTCGTCCTCGGTGTAGGGGAACTCCTGTAGGAGCGCGGAGAGTTCGGGGTCGTCCAGCACCGCCGTGCCCTGCTGCCGGTTCAGGTCGTCCCACATACGCAGCAGTGTCTGCCGCAGTTCGGCGATGGCGACGCGGGTCGCGAGGGCCGCCGGGCCGGGGACGTCGATCAACGGGGTGCCGCGCCACAGGCCGAGGGCGGCCCGGACCAGCTCTCGGGTGCGGGTGAAGTCCCCCGCGAAATACGCGCCCTGGGCGTCCGCCGCCAGCCGCTGGCAGTGGAACAGGTCGACGCGGTCGGGCCCTGACGGCAGCGGCAGGGTGTAGCCGTCGTCGTCGGCGATCAGGGTCTCGGGGGCCAGCGTGTTCGCCAGGCGGTGCGCGCAGGCGCGGAGGTCGCCTTCGGCGCGTTCGGGGGCGGAGGGGCCCCAGATCCCCTCCGTCAGTTCGCCGTACGGCACGTTCCGGCCGCGCTGGAGCAAGAGCATGCACAGGAGTGCCTGCTCTTCGGGGGAGTCGATTTCCAAAGGGTGGCCGTACTGGGTGACTTGGAGGGGGCCCAGGAGGGAGTAGGAACGGTCCTGCCGCGGGGGCTCCGTAGTGAGGTTGATCAGTTGGCCGATGCCGAGGTGCCGGCGCTCCGGTTCCTCGGATGCGAGGTCACGCAGGGAGTGCTGCAGGCGCTGTTCGATGTGCTCGGGCAGGGCCAGGCCGTCGAGCGCCAAGGGGAGTTGTTGCGCCACCTGATGCTTGAGTCCGCCGCACATCGCGCCGACGACGCGGCTGAGGGCGCGCAGGTCGAACTTGGTACTCGAGTGCTCGGGGGAGGAGACCTCCAGGCCGGTCAGTACCGGGCCGCGCGCTGTGACGATGACGGACGAGGTGGAGATGGCGCCATGGGGCAGGCCTGCGGCATGCAGGGCACGGACTGCCCCGGCCAGCGGGGGGATCAGTGCCAGGAGCTGGTCAGGGGGGAGGCCGTACGGAGAGCGCGAGAGTCGGTTGCGCAGGCTGTGCCCGTCGACGAACTCACTGACCAGGTAAGGCACGTCGTCCTCGACGCCGAAGTCGAGAACGGCCGCCACGTTCGCGTGACGGAACCGGGAGAGCTCGCGCGCGCGGCCCTCGAAGCTCAGACGCAGCCACTGCGCAGGCTGCGGATAGCGCTGCACCAGCACTGTCTGACCGCCCTGCCGGGTGTCTTGCGCGAGCCATGCCGAGAAGCGTCCGGTCGCTCTTACTAGCCGGTACCGCCCCCCGACCAGGGACGAAGCTCCCCCCAACTGCCGCACACTCTCCGGAGTGACCGTCGCGAAAGGCTCCCCGGCAGGAGCCGCGCCCCCGCCGGGCGAAGACGCCACCGCCCGCAGCACCCCCGGCGCCACCCCCGCCCGCTCGTCGATAAGACCGCCCACCCGGGCGAGCAGTTCCCGCGTACGCCCCCGCGCGGTACGCGGCAGCGTGCGCAGCAGCAACTCCCGTACACCGTCCCGGAATTGATACGCCCCGGCGGCCCCGCCCGAAGAAAGCATCCCGCTCAAAATCACCTCCGCCAGGTGCTGCGGGCGCGGGCGCTCCTCCACCGCGGCCTGGACGAGCCGCATCACCGGCAACTGCGGCTCGCCCACCGCCAGATGGCCCGCCAGGCGGAACGCCTCGGGGGATGCCGTGGAGCGGAAGCGGAGTACGAGGTCCTCGGGGGTGAGGTCCGTGATGTCCGTGCTTCCCGGGGCTTCGGCATCGAGGTCCGGCGGCGGCGGGCCGTGGCCCAGCCACCCCACCGCCCCCGGCAGCCGCGCCCCACCCGCGTCCGCCACCAGCGCCGCCCAGTGGGAGAGCCACGCCCCGGCGGGTTCGAGCACCGGGATCGGTACCGCCCCGGCGGGCGGCGCCTCCGAGGCGGCGTACGGCGTGAAGGCGAGAGCCGCGGAAGGTGCCGCCGGGTGCGTGGCCGAGAGCGAGCCCGGGGTCGTGGGCAGGGCCGTGGTGCGCCAGAGGCGTTCGGGGAGTGGCTGGATCACGGCCACCGGCAGCTGCTCCGCCCAGCGCCGCAGCGTGCGGTACCAGCGGGTGCCCGCCGCGCCGTCCCGCCACTGCGGGCCCATGCAGTCGCTGATCACGAGAGTGACCGTGCGGCCCGAAGCGGGTGCGTGGGCAGCCTGGGGTGGCACCGTGCCGTCCGGTTCGGCCCGGTGCAGCTCCACCGTGCGGAAGATGCCGGACTGGGCGAGCGCCGTGTGGAGTTCGTGGACCAGGGGGCGCCAGATCGGCATGGTGGGGCCCGCGTCGTACACCAGACACAGGCGCAGCCAGCGCTCGTCGGCGGGACGCAGGACCGGCAGCCAGCCGCGCGGGTGGCCGCCGAGGCGGGCGATGCGGTGGGCCGTGGCCTCCTCGTCGATGACCTGGCCCACCGGGGAGGGGACGCGGCGCTTGAGGGGGCGCAGGGCGCGTTGCAGGGTGAGGGGGTGCGTCACCATCGGGGGCACGGGGACCCGGACAGGGGTGTGACCGGCCATGCCGGGCGAATCGGTGGCGCTCGACGGGCCCTCTGGAGTGGCGGGCGTCGCCGGAACGTCACCGCCCGCAGGAGCCGGAAGCCGCAGCGGCACCCGGTCGTCCGGGGCGGGCGCAGGAGCGGCCTCGGCCGGTTCCTCCGCGCCCGTCGGCGACGGGCTCACCGGCGGTGGCGTGGATTCCGTCGGCGGTACGACGGCGGTGGCTTCCTGCCGTTCCGGCGCGTCACCGTCCATCTGCCGTGCCAGCCACAGCAGTTCGGCAAGCTCGATCGACGTGGGCCGTGAGCCGTCCGCCGCCTCCGCGAGGAGATCGGCGAGCCGCGCGACGGGGCCCCGGTGCCGGGGCGCGTCAGAGTGCATCGGGGCCCGGATCCGCGGCCTGCGTCAGATACGGCATCAACTGCCGCGCGAGCTCGTCGCGCGAGCCCGCGTCGACGCCCGCCGCCCCCGTCAGGTAGATCGCGTTCAGGAGCTGGTCCGTGGCGAGTTCACCGCCCGTGCCGCGCTCCAGGAAGCGGGCGATGAGAGTGCGGGCGTAGGCGTCGGGCTCGCCCAGGTGGGCCCGGACGATCTCCTCCAGGTGCTCGTCGCGCGGCTGGCGAAGGCGCAGCGTGACACAGCGGCGCAGGAACGCGGGCGGGAACTCGCGCTCGCCGTTGCTGGTGAGGACGACGAAGGGGAAGGCCCGGCAGCGCACGCGGCCGCGCTCGACCGTCACCGGGTCGTCCGAGCCGTCGGTCAGGAGGTCCGCCTTCGGGGTCTGCTTGGCGATCCGTACCAGCTCGGGGATCTCGTACTGCCCCTCCTCCAGGATGTTCAGGAGGTCGTTGGGCAGGTCGAGGTCGCTCTTGTCGATCTCGTCGATGAGGAGCGCGCGGGGGCGGTCGTAGGGGAGGAGTGCGGTGCCGAGCGGGCCGAGGCGCAGGTGGTCCTCGACGCCCGCGCCGTCCCGCGGCGCCCTCGACCTGGGCGTGCGCCCCGCGGCGTAGAGGCGCGACAGCGGGTCGTACTGGTAGAGGCCGTCGCGCAGGGCGCTGCGGCTCGTGATGTTCCAGCGCAGGACGGGACCGAGGCCCAGCTCCCGTGCCACCGCGTACGCGAGACTCGACTTGCCGCTCCCCGGAGGGCCCGTCACCAGGAGAGGGCGCCGCAAGTACAGGGCGGCGTTGACCAGTTGGACGCAGGTCTCCGTGGCCCGGTAGGTATGCGCACGGTGCACGCGGTCCGGGGATGTCGCCGAGCCGTCGTCCGTGGGCGTGTCGAGGACGGGGCCGCCGTCGAAGGCGCGCCAGGGCGGCGGCGGGGGCAGCCGGGTGATCCCGTCGTGGGGCTCGTTCGTGCCGGTGTAGACGGGCCACAGGGACATGATCGGGGTTCTCCGTATTCGTACGTAGGGATTTCGTACGTCGGGCTCAGGCGACGGGGGAGCGGCGGTGGGCGGCGGGTGCGTCGGGGAAACAGCGCGGGTCGTCCCAGAGGAGCTGCACGTCCCTCGCCCAGTGCGTGTCCGGCTCGTCCGACGCCTCCGCACTCTCGCGCAACGTCAGGATGGTGCGGGGGAGTTCGGCGGGCGGGTGTCCTTCGATGTGGGCGGCGATGCGGTCGAGGAAGTCGGAGCCCGCGCAGCTCTTGTCGCTCCGGTGGCCGGGGTCCTCGCAGCCCGTGCGCGGCCACAGGAGGACCGGCACCGGCGCGGTGAGCGAGACGTCGAAGTGCGTCACGTCGGCTTCGGGCCCGCCGCGGCCGGCGCGTGGCGGCGCCGCGAAGCCCGCCAGGTCCGCGCCGTCGCGCCGCAGCCGGAACCTCAGCTTGTTCGGCTTCTCCTGCGTGCCGCACTCGACGCGGTGCAGAACGGCCGTGGGCCGGTCGTCCAAGTGCTCCCACTTCCGGGCGAGACGGTGGCGCAGACCGCCCTTGCGGCGGGAGCGGTCGGTCACGACCAGGGGGTACGAGCAGCCGAGCGGGGTCGGGTCGTCGGCGCCGCACTCCCAGTGGGCCACCGGCCAGTTGAGCAGCGCTCGGGGCAGCACGAAGGCCAGCAACTCGTCCGTACCAGGGGTGAGATGGGAGAAGGCGTCGTCGACGCGCTCCTGGACGTAGGCGCGGACGTGACCCGCGGCCAGGGTGTGCGAGCCGACGGGGTGGCGCAGGCCCTCGCGGTACGCGGAGACCTCGACCAGGAGCTGGTCGTCGCCCGCCCCGCTGTGGTCGATCTCGATGAGGATGGGGGACCAGGCCGGTAACTCGCCGGGCTTCGGCGGGGCGGGGGACGCGGGGGCTTCGAGCAGGCCCGCGAGGCGGTCGGCGAGGCGCTCCACCGCCTCCGGGTCGTCCACCTCCGAGAGCACGTACCAGGCCGCCGACCACAGCGAGCCGAAGCCCTCCGGCGGCACGGGCGGGCCGAGCGGGCCCACCGCGTCGCGGTAGAGACGCTCCGGGTCGCTGGCGGCGCCGGTGTCCGCCGCCCGGTCCACCAGGGCGCGCAGCCGTTCCTTCGCGGCGCGCTGGTGGCCCGGGGTGGGGATCAGGTCGCCGAGCGGGGGCCAGTAGCGGGCCATGACGGAGGTGGGCAGCATCCGTCCGTTGCGTACGCCGCTGGAAGCGCGGGCGGCGGCCGACACCATGCCCACCACCCGGTTGCTGTCCGCGAGGGTCACCGCCGCGCCGCTGAACCCCGGCGCCAGGGGCTGGCCGTGAGCGCTCCATGCCTCCAGCTGGACCCACTCGTCGGCGATGCGCTGGGCGGCGGTGGCGCGGTACTCGGCGAGGGTGCCCTCGCGGTAGCCCTTGGGGAACCCGTACACGAGGAGGCGGGGGCGGGGCTCGGTGTACGCGTCGTCGGGCGCCGCGAACTCGGCGGGCCGCAGCGGCACGGGGTGCTCAAGCTCCAGGACGGCGAGGTCGCCCAGGTCGTCACCGCGCCCGTCCCAGCCGCCGTGCGCCCCGACGGCGGCGTTCACCGCGCCGAGGTCCTCGCGGTGAGGGAAGGAGACGGTGACGGGGGCTGTGCGGGCGCCGCTGCCGGTTCCGCTGCCGCGGACGACGTGGGCGCAGGTCAGCACGTGCCGCTCGGACACGAGGAACCCGGCGCCGACCTCGCTCCCGCACACGATGCGGGCATGCCACGATGCGCTGCTCATGGGGTGGGGGTGGCCTCCGGGGCGTTGCGGGGGGCGGGCTGCGGGGGACGTGCCGGTATGTCCGTCCTCGCTGTCGTCCGGTGGCCGTGGGGCTGCTTCGGCTCCGGAGCGATGGGAGCCGTGCTCCGGGCAGACATACCGGCACGTCCCCTTGCGTCTCGGTGCCGACTGCGGCTGATCGCTGGTCGCTGCGGGGCAATCGGGTGGGTGGGTGGGTGGGAGAGATCCGCCGCGGAGCGGCGGGCCCGTTCTCAGGCTCATGCCGCGCCCCGCGGCCCCGCGGGCCCGTCAGGCGTCCACGCGAGGCGTACGACCAAGTGGCCCTCCGCCGTGCCCTTCACGATCACCGCGCCCGCCTCCGCCGACATCCGCACGCCGAACTCGATCTCCACCGAGTCCGGGCGAAGGCTGCCGTCACGGAACACCCGCAGCGCGGACTCCGCGGCCGCGCGCGCCCCGGCGAGCGACTCCTCGAAGGTGCGGACCGCGCGGGCGGGACCGTCGCCGCGGGAGATGAGGTGGGAGCCGTGCGTGTCCTCCACGTCGGCCATGACGACCCGCGTGCCGTCGTCGGTCGTGAACTCCACCAGATCGTCCATCAATGCCCCCGTCGAGCCCTCGCCGCACCTGCCAACCGCATTGTTACGGAAGGTCCTCGCGGCTGTCATCCATGTCCCGGGCAACGGACGCGCACGGGTGAGGCTGGCGGGAAGGTGCCCTGGCGGCTTCCCGCCAGCACCCGTCAACACCCCTGCAACACAAGCCCCCCGACACTCTTCGCAGCACCCGGGAACCACCCCCGCCCGGGTCCGACGAAGAGAGGGCACCCATGACCCGATCACCCGCGTGGCGAAGAGCCAGGCTGCTGCCGGCCGTCGGCCTCGCGTTCGTGCTGCTGCCGGCAGGGCACGCGGCTACCGCGGCTCCTTCCGACGCCCCGCAAGGGCGGGCCACCCCTGCCACCCCCACCGCTCACACGGTCACCCTGGTGACCGGGGACAAGGTCACCGTCACGGAACTCGGCGGCGGCAAGAAGACCGTCACCGTCGACCGGCCCGTCGGAGCCACCGGAGCCGTACGGAGCGAGATAGCGGGTGACCGCATCACCGTCGTACCGGACGAGGCGCGCCCCTACCTGAACGCGGGCACCCTCGACAAGCGGCTCTTCGACGTGACGGAGCTGATACGCCAGGGGCTCGGGGACGCGAAGGGCGGCGCGCTGCCGCTCATCGTCACGTACGAGAAGAGCGCGCGCCGCGACAGCGCGGGACCGGCGACGCCCCGTGGCGCCGACAAGGTGCGCGCGCTGCCCAGCGTGGGCGGCGTGGCGGTGAAGGCGGAGAAGGCGGACACGTTCTGGCGGGACGTCGCGCCGGGTGCCGTCAAGTCCCGGCGTGGGCAGGCTGGTTCGGGCGGTGGCCTCGCCGACGGCATCGACAAGATCTGGCTCGACGGTCGGGTCGAGGCCGACATGGCGCGGAGCAACGAGCAGATCGGCACCCCCAAGGCCTGGGAGGCCGGGCTCACCGGCAAGGGCGTGAAGGTCGCCGTCCTCGACACGGGTGTCGACGCCTCCCACCCCGGTCTCAAGGACCGGGTGGGCACGAGCAAGAGCTTCATCCCGGGCGAGGAAGTCGCCGACCGCAACGGCCACGGCACCCATGTGGCGTCGACCGTCGGCGGCAGCGGCGCGGAGTCCGAGGCCGACAAGGAGAAGGGAGTGGCGCCCGGCGCCGAACTCTCCGTCGGCAAGGTGCTCAGCGACGAGGGCTCCGGCAGCGAATCGCAGATCATCGCCGGAATGGAGTGGGCGGCCAAGGACGTCGGCGCCAAAGTCGTGTCGATGAGCCTCGGTTCGCGGGAGGCGAGCGACGGCACTGATCCGATGGCCGCCGCTGTCAACACCCTCTCCAAGGACACCGGCGCCCTCTTCGTCGTCGCCGCGGGCAACACCGGCGCCCCCTCCTCGATCGGCTCGCCCGGAGCCGCCGACTCCGCGCTGACCATCGGCGCGGTCGATTCCGCCGACAAGGCCGCGTACTTCACCAGCCAGGGCCCGCGGTACGGCGACAACGCCCTCAAGCCCGACCTGTCAGCGCCCGGCGTCGACATCCTCGCCGCTCGCTCGCAGCTCGTCTCCGGTGAGGGCTACTACACCGAGATGAGCGGTACGTCGATGGCGACCCCGCACATCGCGGGCGTCGCCGCCCTGCTCGCCGAGAAGCACCCTGACTGGAGCGGGGCGCGCCTGAAAGACGCGCTGATGTCGTCGTCCGAGCAACTGGACGTGTCGGCCTACGAGTTGGGCGCGGGCCGGGTCAGCGTGCCCGGTGCCGTCGACGCGCGGGTCACCGCGACCGGAAGCGCCGATCTCGGCTTCTACTCCTGGCCGTACGGTGACAACAAGCCCGTCACGAAGACGGTGACGTACACCAACTCGTCGGACACGGCCGTGGAGTTGAGCCTCACCGTCGAGGGCGCGGCCGATGGCGTCGCCACCCTCGCCGACAAGACGCTCACCGTCCCCGCGCACGGCACCGCGTCGACCACGGTGACCGGTGACGGCGCGAAGGCCCCCGTCGGCAACACCAGTGGCCGCATCGTCGCGAGCGCCGCCGGGAAGCCCGTCGCGCACACCGCGTTCGGCCTGGTCAAGGAGGAGGAGCGGTACACGCTCACCGTCCGCGTCAAGGACCGTGACGGCGCGCCGACCGGTGCCGGACTGGTCTTCCAGCGGCTCGCCGAGCAGGTCGACCCCGTCCAGGCGGAGGTCGGCGACTCCGGGACGCTGGAGCTGCGCCTGAAGCCCGGGACGTACGCCCTCTCCTCCTTCCTCGACGTGCGCGGCAGCAAGGGCGAGGACTCCCTGGGCCTCGGTTTCCTCGCCGCGCCCGAGGTCGTCCTCGACCGGGACCGTGAAGTCACCCTGGACGGGCGCAAGTTGCGCGAGGTGGGCGTGGACGTCGGCAAGCGGACGGAGACCCGCCAGCTTCTGATGGAGTACGACCGCAAGGCGAACGGCGCCGAGCTGATGGGCGCGGTCCAGGTGCCCGTCAAGTACGACAGCGTCTTCGCGGCACCCACCGCCAAGGTGACCGACGGCAGCTTCGAGTACCGCACCGTCTGGCGCCTAGGCAAGCCGACCCTGGACGTGAAGGGCATCGGCCAGGTGATCGCGCAGCCCGGCGGCACGGTGAGCGACGGCCGCACCAAGCTGCCGGTCGTGAACGTGGGCGGCGGCACGGCAGCCGAGTACGCGGGCAAGGACGTGAAGGGCAAGGCCGTCATCGTGCGGCGGTCCGGCGACAGTGATGTGACGCCGTCTCAGCTAGGTCAGGCGGCCCAGGACGCCGGCGTGAAGGCGCTGTTCGTGACGGACGACGCGCCGGGCAGGCTCAACGCCTGGTTCGGTACGGAGGACAACGCGGACCGGCCGCTGCAGATCGGCACGGTCGACGCGGCGGACGGTGCGCGGCTGCTCGCGGCGGCGAAGGCGGGGCGGGCCGTGGAGACGACGGCGACATCCCGCACGCCCTACGTCTACGACGTGTCGGAGGGCCACAAGGGAGCGGTGCCCCGCGGTGACCTGACGTACGAGCCATCCAGGCGTGAACTCGCCGTCCTGGAGACGAAGTTCCACGCGGTGAAGCCGGTGGCGGGCGGGGAGTTCCGCTACTCCCTCACGGACACCTTCGAGGTCGGGATCGGCTTCCAGGAGAAGATCGACCACCCCGTCGAGCGGACGGACTACGCGTCCTCGGGAGCCGGTCAGCTGTGGCACGAGTCGGTGTCGGTCGGGCCCGGGGCCCTGGAGGAGCGGAGTGGTCTGGTCAGCTACAAGGGCGGCAAGCGCGGCGAGCTGAACTGGTTCAAGCCTGTGTGGCACCCGTGGCTGGGGACCGGCCTCGGCTGGGGGCAGCAGCGGTATGGGAACACGCTGGAATTCAATGTGCCCGGGTGGGGCGATTCCGGTCCCGATCACACGGGGTTCGGTGACGTGTGGAACGACGACTCGATGACGCAGTTCACCGAGGTGTACGCGGACGGGGAGCTGGTCGACCGGCGGCAGAGCTCGGGTGTGTACGTGTGGGACGCGAATCCGGCGCTGACGACGTACAAGGTCGTGACGGATACGACCCTGGACCCCGAGCGGTGGCGGCTCGCCACGAAGGGCCACTCGGAGTGGACCTTCAAGTCGAAGGAGACGGCGAGCGACAGCAAGAGTTTCCTGCCCTTGCTGAACCTCGGGTTCGACGTGGACACGGATCTCGCGGGTGACGTCCGGGGCGGGCGGTCCGTGGAGGTCGGGATCTTCTCCGAGTACGTCAAGGGGGCGGTGGACACGGGCGTCATCGGGGGCGGCAAGCTGGAGGTCTCCTACGACGACGGGAAGAGCTGGAGGGGCGTTGAGCTGGACCGGGACGGCCACAAGGCCGCCTGGGGCGGGAAGTTGAGGGTGCCGGCTTCTGCCGGATTCATTTCGCTGCGGGCCTCTGCGAGTGATGACCGGGGTGGTTCGGTCACGCAGGAGATCATTCGGGCGGTAGGGGTGCGGTAGGGGTCACCCGCGACGCAGGCCGGGCCGGACAGCCGGCCCGGCCTGCTCACTCTCGGCACAGGGACGTAATGAGAGCGTTACGTCAGTGAAGGTGCGGTGTCACAGTGATCGTTGAGGCTGGTGTGACCGATTGGCCCTGTTTCAGGGGTAGTTGGTGGCCCAACGAAAACCGAAGCGGTCCTCCCCCCACAATCCGAACAGGATGGGACCACACAGATGTCCGTCACACCGGTGCTGATACCGCACCCTTCCGCCACACCACCGAACAACGGCCACGTCCTGGCCGTCGGCTCACCCGGGCCGAGCCGTGAACTGCTCACCCGGACGCTGAAACTCACCGGGTACGACGTCACCCACGCCGTCCCCGGCGACGTACACCGCCAGGTCAGGCAGGCGCCACCGGACGCGATCGTGGCCCTCGACGACGGCCCGGACGGGCGGCGGCAGGGCCTCGACGTCATACGCGAGGTCCGCGCCGATCCCGCGGGGCAGGCGCTACCGCTGCTCATGGTCACGGGCGCCAGGACCCACGCCCCCGATACCGTCGCCGACCTGCTGCGGCACGGCGCCGACGACTGCCTGCCGGAGGCCTGTGACCCGCGCGAGCTGTCTGCGCGGATCGCGGCCAAACTGCACCGCGTCCCGGTCCCGGTGGAGAACCTGCTGCGCGATCCGCGCACCGGCCTCTACTCGGGGACGCACTTCATGGACGAACTCGACCGCGAGCTCAGCCGCCCGTCCGCCGCCCGGCGCGGTGGCGTCCTCGCCGTGGTCGGCGTCGCCGAGATGGCGGCCCTGGAGACACGGCTCGGACCGCGCGTGCGCCGCGAGGTCGCCGAGCGCCTCGCCGGGGTCGCGGAACGACTTGGCGGTGTCTGCGACCGGCTCGGCTGGGACGAGGCGGGGCAGCTCCTCGTGCTCATGCCCGGCGTCGACGAGGAGACCGCAACGCGGAGCCTGCGGGAGTTCGCCGTGTCCGTGGCCGGGACGCGCTTCGTCGTCGCCGACGAGAACGTCAGGCTCACCCCGGCGGTCGGCTGGACCCCGCTCGCCGAGTACGCCGACCACACCCGGGCGGCCGAACACGCGCGGGACGCCGTCGCCGAGGCCGTGCGCCACCGGGATCTGCGCCCGGTCCGCTACGAGCCGTGGATGCGGACGAGCGCCCCGCACGGCCACCGCAGGGCCCGCGCCGGACTCCGGGCGCTGCTCACCTGGACCACCCGTATCCTCTCGCCCGTGCTTCCGCTGGTCCTCGGCGTGGGCGTGCCGTTCCTGCTCTACCAGCAGGCGTACGAACTGGGCTGGGACGCGGCCGGGTTCGCGTACTGGGTGGTGGTGGCGGGGCTCGTGCTCTCCGCCCTGCTCATCATGCTGGAGTGCCTGTTCTCGCTGGACGCGACGTCCCGGCCCGACCGGCCAGGCCAGCCCTATCCGTCCGCGAGCGCCGTCATCGCCGCGTACCTGCCGAACGAGGCCGCGACCATCGTCGACACCGTCGAGTCGTTCCTGCGGCTCGACTACCCCGGAGACCTGGAGATCGTCCTCGCGTACAACACCCCGCACCCGCTGCCCGTCGAGGACACCCTGCGCGACATGGCGGCCCGCGATCCGCGGCTCGTGCTGCTTCCGGTGGCCGGGAGCACGTCCAAGGCGCAGAACATCAACGCGGCGGTGACGCGGGTGCACGGCGAGTTCGTCGGCATCTTCGACGCCGACCACCACCCCGCCCCGAACGCCTTCCGGCACGCGTGGGACTGGCTGTCCAACGGCTACGACGTCGTCCAGGGCCACTGCGTGATCCGCAACGGCGACAGTTCGTGGGTCGCGAGGACGGTCGGCGTCGAGTTCGAGACGATCTACGCGGTCAGCCATCCCGGACGGACCAGGATGTACGGCTTCGGGGTCTTCGGCGGTTCGAACGGCTTCTGGCGCACGGATCTGCTCGCCAGGACCCGGATGCACGGCTCGATGCTGACCGAGGACATCGACTCCACCCTGCGCGCCCTGAACGAGGGCGCGCGGATCGCCATGGACCGGACGCTCATCTCGCGTGAGCTCGCGCCGACGCTGCTTCGCCCGCTGTGGAACCAGCGCTCGCGCTGGGCGCAGGGCTGGCTCCAGGTCTCGCTGCGGCACCTGTGGGGCGCGCTGCGTTCGCCGGTGTACTCGCGGCGCCAGAAGACGGGCCTGTTCGTGCTGCTCGGCTGGCGTGAGGTCCAGCCGTGGCTGACGCTCCAGATCCTGCCGATCCTGCTGCACGCGGCGTGGCGCGCGGGCGGCGCCGACCGCCTGGACTGGGCGGTGCCGGTCTGCCTGATGGCGGCGGCGTTCACCCTGTCGGCGGGGGTGGTGCAGGCGGCCTTCGCGTGGCGGCTCGCGGTGCCCGAACTGCGGCGCCGCAAGGCGTGGTTCTGGCGCTACCTGCTCGTCTCGACGTTCTTCTACTCCCACTTCAAGAACATGGTGGCGCGCCAGGCGCACCTGAAGGAGGCGCTCGGCGACCGGCAGTGGCGGGTCACGCCGCGCGCGGCCGCCACGGAACCAGGGGTCGTCGCGGAGCCGGCGGTGCGGACATGAGCACGAGCACCCTGACCGCCGCCCGGCCCCCCGAGGCGGCGGCCCCCGCGCCACCCGCCACCCGCGGGCGCGCGCTCGAACTCCAGGGATACCGCGGCCTCGCCGCCCTGAGCACGGTCCTCTTCCACGTGTGGCAGGAGTACTACACCTACGACGCGGCAGGATCGCACCCGCCCGTCGAAAGCCCCTGGCTCGGCGCGCTGGTCTCGCTGGAGGTGATCGACCTCTTCTTCGTGATGTCCGCGTATCTGCTCACGCTGTCGTACGCCCGCGCTGCCATCGACGGAGGCTCGGTCCGTACGGGGAAGACCTTCCTCTTCCGGCGGGCGATCCGCATTCTGCCGCTGTACTTCCTGGCGGTGCTCGTCGTCTGGGCGAGCCGCAATCCGACGCTGCCGGGCGACTGGCGCGACCTGGTCGAGCACCTCACCTTCACGCACGTCTTCGACCAGGAGCGGATCTTCTACACCCTCGGGCCCACCTGGTCCCTCTCCCTGGAGGTCGCCTTCTACCTGGCGCTCGTCGCGCTCGGGCCGCTCGCGGTGCGGGTGTGCCGGGGGCTCGCGACGCGGCGGGCGCGGGTCGCCGTGTGCCTGTCGGGGTGCGCGGCGCTCTTCGTGCTGCCGGTGGTCTGGATCTCCGTCGCGCACTACGTCGTGGGGGTGCCGCACACCGACTGGCCGGTGTACTTCGGCCCGCAGGCCCGCTTCGGGGGGTTCGCGGCGGGCATGGCGCTCGCGGTGCTGCTCGTGGCGCTCGGCGAGCGGGGCAAGCTGAGCGCGCGGGCGACGGTGCCGCTCGCGGTGGCGGCGCTCGCGGGGCTCTACGCCCTGTCGTACTTCTCCGAGGCGGAGAGCTTCGCCCACACCTTCTACCACCCGATCGCCGCCCTGCTGTGGTTCGCGCTGCTCCATGCCACGCTGCACGTCCGCCCGCGGGAACAGGTGCGCTGGCACGGCCTGTTGAGGGCGCGCTGGGTGACGGCGGTCGGGCTCATCAGCTACAGCGTCTACATCTGGCACGAGCCGGTCATGCTGCAGCTCATCAAGTCCGGCCTCGTGCCCGCCGGTCGGGCGGGCTTCCCGTTCGCGGCGCTGATCGTCCTCGCGGTCGCGCTGGCGGTCGGGGCGGCGAGCTACTGGCTCGTGGAGTATCCGGCGGGCCTGCTCGGCAAGGCGAAGGACGGCAAGGGCGCGACGCGGGACTTCTACCCGGACCGGACGCGCTGACCTTCTCCTCGGACGTGCTCCGACGCGGCGACGCCGCCTCCCGTGGGACGGGGGAGGCGGCGTCGCTGCGGGCACTTCGGGTGACGTCAGACCAGCCAGCCGAGGAAGTGGGCGAGACCGGCGACGACGTCAGTGATGAGGTTCATGGTGGTGCTTCTCCTTGTGGGACTTCTCAGGATGTTTCGGATGTTCCAACTCCCGGACCCCGTACGGGACATGGACCGGGAAAGCAGCAACTACGGTCTGCAGCCCGTTGCTTGCGTTCCGTAATCATCGTCAATCACTTGCGTCACATGCAATCCCTGACGCGACGATCACCTGTTCCAGGGAACAACTGCTCCCCTGTTCGCATTTTCGGACGGCGTACGCGTCCTGGTCGACCGGCTCTGGCCGCGCGGCGTCTCCAAGGAGCGGGCTCGCGGGCCCGGAGTCGAGCCCTCGAACCCGTCAGCCTGTCCGTGTGAAGGAGCGGTGCGCCTCGATGAAGTGGCGCTCGCCCGCCGCCGCCCGCCCGGCGGGTGCCGAGACCCACAGGTCGTACATCTTGCCGCCCTCGTCCCAGCTCAGGTCGTACGTGCGGCGCGGCCCGCCGTCGCCGGAGCCGCCGTCCCAGGTGAACTCCCAGACTGCGGCGGGGTGGCCGTTGTGCGTGGTCTCACGGACCGAGCCGTCGCGGTAGCCCGGATAGTCCGAGGGGCCGTCCTTGTGTGCCTGCCGCATCACCGCCAGGGGGCCTTCCGGGTCCAGGGGCTGGGGGTGGACGCCGATGCGGAAGGCGTTGTCCGCCGAGTTGTAGTAGACGCGGGGCGGTTCGGCGGAGCGGGCGAAGCCGTTGGGCGTCACCATCTTGAAGCCGGTGGGGTCGGAGACCGTCCGGTAGCCCGCGGGGGCCGGATCGTCGTCGGCGGGCTTGTCCGGCTTGTCGGGGGCGGCCGTACCGGCCGGGGCGGGCTTGCCGGTGCCTTCGGGGGACGGCTTGGGGGCCGGGCTCTTCTTGCCGTTCTTGCCGTCCTTGCCGGGCTTCTTCGGCTTGTCGGCGCTCTTGGACGGCGTCTTGTCCGGCTTCTCGGTCTCCGGCTTCTCGCGCACCTCGTCAGCGGCGCCGCCGCGTCCCGTCGCCTCCGCCCCTGGGCTGGAGTCGCCCCGCGTCATGATCCACGCGCCGGTGCCGCCCGCGGCGAGGGCGAGGACCAGGGCGCCGGCCAGGAGCGCCGTACGGATCCGGGGGCGCGCGGCCGGTGCCGGGGCTGAGCCGAGCACGATCGCGTCGTCGGACGGCGGCGGCGCCGCGGGCCCGGGGGCCACCGGCGCGCGAGGGACGGTGGGCATCCGCTCCTCCACCAGGAAGCCGCGCAGGGCCTGTTCGGCCTCGTCGGCGCCGAGCCGCCGCTCGGGGTCCCGCTCAAGGAGACCGCGTACGACGGGAGTCAGCGGACCGGCGGAGTCAGGGACCCTGATCTCGTCCATGACGACGGCGTGCAGGACCCCCGCCACCGAGTCGCGGTGGAACGGGGACTCGCCCTCGACGGCCGCGCAGAGCAGCACCCCGAGCGACCACAGGTCGGACTCCGGGCCCGTGCGCTTCCCCGACATGCGCTCCGGGGCGGTGTACTCGGGCGACCCGACGAACGCGCCCGTCTCCGTGAGCGTCGTCTGCCCGGCGACCTGCGCGATCCCGAAGTCGGAGAGCACCACGCGCTCCGTCCCCGCCTCCAGGAGTACGTTCGCGGGCTTGAGGTCGCGGTGCAGGACCCCGGCCGTGTGCGCGGCGCGCAGCGCGGCGAGCAGGGCGAGGCCGATGCGGGCCGCCTCGGCGGGCGGGACCGGTCCCTCCAGGGCCATCCGGTCGGCGAGCGAGCGGCCGTCGATCAGCTCCATCACGAGCCAGGGCTGCGCGTCGTGCTGGACGACGTCGTGCAGGACCAGGATGCCGGGGTGCTTCACCTGCGCGACCGAGCGTGCCTCGCGCAGCGTGCGTTCGCGCCTGCCCGCGGCGTCGGCGGCCGACTGGCCCGCGTCGACGTGCAGCTCCTTCACCGCGACGGCACGGCCCAGGAGCTCGTCCTCCGCTCGCCAGACCGTGCCCATGCCGCCGCGCCCGAGCGGCGTCGTGATGCGGTAGCGCCCCGCTATGAGATCCCCGTGACTCGCCATGGCCGCATCATACGAACTCCCGTTGCATAAGGCCCAGTTGGGCCGATTGGTGACCGTGGTGCGTGAGTGGCGTGACCGAGCGGTGAAGAGAAGTGAACGGCGCACACGCTGACGGCAGGTGCAACCGCACGCCGGATACGTGGCGTGCCTGATCGACTACGGTGGGTGACTCCAGCGGGTCGCGTCGGGAGCGGCCCGCACGGTGGAGGGGATCTCAACATGATGCGACGACGCATGGCCGTGACCCTGGGGGCGATCGCGGCGGCCGTGACTCTGACGGTGGCGGTGCCGGGTTCGGCGTACGCGGCGGAAGGTGTCCTGATCGTCAACGGCAACGCGTACGAAGACCCGAGCGGCTGCTACCCCGTCGACTGGTTCCCGTCCTCGGTGACCAACCACACCGACGCTATCGCGGAGGTGCACTCCGGCCCGGGCTGCGGCGGCCCGGTCGAGCGGCTCGTCCATCCCGGCGAGACGTACTACACGGAGACCGCCCAGAGCGTCTTCATCCTCTGACCTGCCCGAGCCGGCCAGAAAGTGCCACACCGGCGCCCCGCCTCCGCGGGGCGCCGCGTGCCGACAGATCCTCATCGCGGCATTACGCGACGGTCGACAGGGAGATCCCGTGCCAACTCCCCAGCTCCTGCCTGTCTGCGGCCCCGAGTGTCCGATCCGCGCCACCGCCCCCGCCCCTGTAGCGCGCCCCAGGGCGGTGCTCGTCGACTTTTCCGGGACGCTGTTCCAGATCCAGCCCTACGAGGACCGCATCCGCGCCGCACTGCCCGACCCGGTGGACGAGCCCGCGATGTACGCCATCCTCACCTCCCTGGAGGCGGGCCTCTCGGACCCCGCCGTGATCGAGGCCCAGCACGCACGCGACGTCTCGTCCAGGGCCCACCGCCACGCGTTCACCACGTGGTACGCATCGGCCCCGGCGCTCGCCCCCGTCGCCGACGTCCTCTACGAACAACTCCGTTCCCCCGAGTACTGGTTGCCCTACGCGGACACCCTGATGGTCGGTGACCACCCCGCCAAGGACGGCGGGGCCGCGGGTGCGGGACTGCGGTCCTATGCGCTGCCTGGCCGGGAGCACGTCGACAAGTTGTTAGCGTCTCTGATCAGCTTCGAGATCCCGTGTCAGACGTGGTGGTCTGGCTCGGGTTTCGCCCATCGTGGAGGGGTGGCGTGGGCGTGGAGGTGGAATCCAGCGCCGAGTGCCGTTCCTCGTGGCCGCTGACCGGCTGTGGTGGGTGTGCTGATCGTTGTCACGCCCTGGTTCCGGTGGGCTGCGCGGGGCAGCCGTCTCCGGCCCGTGTGGGCGTGTCCCTCCGGACGCTTGCCCGCCAGGCCCTGCGGCCTGGCGGGGGAGGGTGTCCGGCGTCGCCTGGGCGTCGGACGTGTGGTGTGCCGCCGGGTGGGTCCAGTCTTGGACCGGTCCGTCCGGCTGGTCTTGGGCGCGGGGGGTGTGATGACCGCACCCGCTTCGAGCGTGTCCACCACTGAGCGGATCACCATGGCATGGGTGGCGCGGTCGGTGGCGGTCTTGGACTGGTGTGTCAGGCCACGTGCGGCGATACGCCGCCACGCACCCGTGTCACGGTCGCCCTGCCAGCCGCAGGAGCCGCACAGCGCCCATTTCCAGCCCGGTGTGGTGGGCCTGTCGGGGGCCTTGCGGTGGCGCAACACTTCCAGGCACTGCGGGCAGTGCCTGGAAGTGTTGCGCGCCGGGACGGTGACAACGGCGATACCGCTTTCGGCGGCCAGGTGCCGCATCCGCGCCACGATCTGCCCGCGCACGGCCTGGGACATGCGGGTGTTGTGGGTGCGGCCCATGCCGCGGGCTTCCATCGAGCGGAGGTCTTCGATGTACATGACGCTCGCCCCGGCGGCGATGGCCTGGTCCACGGCCCAGCGGGCGGCGGCCCACGCCAACGCGTCGTTGAGGTTCGAGCGCCGGTCGCTGACGTGTCTGATCTCCTGGGTCAGGACCGCCTGCCTGGCCACCAGGGCGTGCTGCTCGTTGCCGCCGGTGAGCCGCTGGTACCGGGCGATCTTCGCGTGCAACTGCTCGCCGTGACGGCGCAGCCGGTGCTGTTTGGCCAGCACTCCGGCCGCACGGAACATGCCACCGCTACCCAGGGCAGTGATCCTTCCGTCCTCTTGCAGACGGACAGCTCCGGCGGACAGCAGGGTGTTCAGGCCCCAGTCCACGCCCAGCGCGACCACATGCCCGCTCCACCGTGCCTTGGGGACGGCGTGGGAGTAGGCGAGATCGACCCGCACCCGACCCTGATGGACGCGCAGGGTGGGCAGGTGCAACACCACGGCGGCAGGGACCGTCGGCGGCAGCCTGAGCGGGCAGGCCACCCACGTCCAGTCCGTATAGCACCGCGGATCAGGCCGGGTCGGCACCTGCAGGCGCAGCAGGGCCCGGCCCGGCTCGTCGGCACGTTCGATGGTGGCCTGCTGCCCGTCACAGGCAGACAGCAACAACATCCGCGCCACCCGTGGCACGGCCTCCACCTCGAACACATCGTCAGGCATCCGCCCGTGCCGGGTAACGAACGTGATGATCTGCCGGGTGCGGGACTTGATGACGCCGGAAGGAAGATGGTGGCCCCCGGCCACGGTCGCACGGACCGCGTCCCACTCCCTGGCGGTGCGCCTAGCGGGCTCATCGGGCCAGGTCGCAAGGACACCAGCGATCACATCGGCGCGCCATGTCGCCGAGCGCAGCGTGCGCCCGGCCTGTTCCTGGGCCATGCGTACGATGCGGTCGTTGGCCCGAACTCCCCCGGGTGGCGCGACGGTCCAGCCAAGACGCCGCAGAGCCATCCAGGCATTTGACGGCAGCGCGCGCCCCGCTGCGTCCTCACCGGCGGCCAGCAGGTCCACATCGGCTGCGTGCCAGTGCTCGGCCAGCAGCCCGGCCACCATGCCCGACACCAGATCAGCAGCCCAGCCCACCCGCTCCGCCAGCGTTGCAGCCGACAGCACTTCGCCGGTCTTCTCCTCCACACCCGTACGCAGCAGACCACGGGCACAGGCGATGCGAGCGGTCTCGCCCTCGGCAAGCGGCAGCTTCCGGCTCACCGATACCCCCTCGCCGCCATGATGCTGTCATCCGATCAACGACACACCCCGCGCAAAGGTCACACAATCGACCCTCGCACCCACATACGGCACCGCACGCACGGACGCCACCAAAAGACGAATCACTACCGAGGCCTAAGGAATGAGATCCTGCGGGGCGGATCATCGAACCCTGGAGGACCACGTGTCACCCGACCGCCCCACGATCGCCCTGGTCACCAGCAGGCCTCAGCTGGAGACCGGCCTCGACCGTGACCTCCCCGAGCTGGCGCGCTCGCTCGGCGCGGCGGGCGCCGACGTCGCCACCGTGTCCTGGGACGACCCGCGGGTCGACTGGGAAGGGTTCGACCTCGTCGTCATCCGGTCCGCTTGGGACTACAGCGAGCGCGTTGCCGAGTTCGTGGCCTGGGCGGGACGGGTCGCGCGGCTCACCGTCCTGGCCAACCCGGCGTCCGTGGTGCGGTGGAACACCGACAAGCGGTACCTGGAGGAGCTGGCGGCGGCAGAGGTGCCCGTCGTGCCGACCGCCTATCTGGCGCCCGGCGAGGCGATCGAGATCCCGGACGACGGCCCGTTCGTCGTCAAGCCCGCGTACGGGGCGGGCGCGCGCTTCGCGGCCCGGTACGAGAAGGGCGAGTACGAGGCCGCCGCGGCGCACATCGAGCGGATGCACGGCGAAGGTCTGACCGCGATGGTGCAGCCGTACATGCCGCGCATAGACGAGACCGGGGAGCGCGCGCTCGTCTTCGTCGGCGGGCGGTTCCTGCACGCCATACAGAAGGGCGCGGTGCTGGCGCCCGGCGCGGCGTACGACGACGAGAAGATGCCGCACCCCGACCTCCGGCCGTGGCAGCCGACCCCCGCCGAACTCGCCGTGGCCGACCGGGCGTTGGCGGCGGTGCCGGGCGACCCCGAGCTGCTGTACGCACGCGTGGACCTCGTCGACGACGCGGACGAAGGCGCGCCCCGCGTCATGGAGCTCGAACTCGTCGAGCCGAACCTCTTCCTCGCCCTGCACCCGGCCTCGCTGGCGGCCGTGACGAAGGAGATACTGACCGCCGCGAGTTAATCGGGTGGACGTGGCGCGTGGGGCCTGATTAGCCTGCCGCCATGTCCAGTCCCGAGTCCGACAGACTCTAGCCACCGGCCGGCATGCCCGGTGGCCCTCTCTCACGTCACCGGATCGATCGCCGAAGCGCGGACCGACATCCCCCTTTTCTTCCTGGCGCGGCAGCCGCACGGCTGAACCGCCGCCTTGTCGACCCATGACCCATGACGTGGGTGCGGAGTTCCCTCATGCCCTTTGCTCTCTACATGCTCGGCCTTGCCGTCTTCGCGCAAGGAACCTCCGAGTTCATGCTCTCCGGTCTCGGCCCCGACATCGCCGCCGACCTCGATGTGTCCCTCTCCACCGCCGGCACCCTGACCTCGGCCTTCGCCGTCGGGATGGTCATCGGAGCGCCGGTGATGGCCGTCATCGGCCGCCGCCGGCCACGCAGGACCGCGTTGCTGGCCTTCCTGGTCACCTTCCTGCTCGTCCATGTCGTCGGCGCGCTGACCACCAGCTTCGCCGTGCTCCTCGCGACCCGCGTCGTCGGTGCGCTCGCCAACGCCGGGTTCCTCGCGGTGGCCCTGGTCGCCGCCATCGGCATGGTCGAGCCGAACGCCAAGGGGCGCGCCACGTCGGTGCTGCTCGGGGGCGTCACCCTCGCCTGTGTCGCCGGCGTCCCGGGCGGCGCGCTGCTCGGGCAGATCTGGGGGTGGCGGTCCGCCTTCTGGGCGGTGGCCCTCGTCTCGGTGCCCGCCGTCCTCGCGATCCTGCGGTCCGTGCCCGCCGGTACGGCCGACACCGCGGGGGCGGGTGGCGCGCGCGGGGAACTGCGGTCGCTGCGCGCACCCCGCCTCGTCGTCACCCTGCTCCTCGGAGCGCTGGTGAACGGCGCGACCTTCTGTACGTTCACCTACCTCTCGCCGGTGATCACCAACGTCACTGGTTTCTCGGAGAGTTGGGTGCCCGCGCTGCTCGCGCTCTTCGGCGTGGGGTCGTTCATCGGGGTCACGGTCGCGGGACGGTTCGCGGACGCGCGGCCCGTTCCTTTTCTCCTCACGGGCACGGTCGCGCTGCTCGCCGGATGGGTGCTCTTCGCGCTGACCGCCGGGAATCCCGTGGCGGCGGTCGTCCTCGTACTCGTCCAGGGCGCGCTGTCCTTCGGGGTCGGCTCCGCGCTCATCACCCGGGCGCTGTACGCGGCGACCGGCGCCCCCACCCTCGCGGGCGGCTTCGCCACGGCCGCGCTGAACGTGGGCGCCGCCATCGGCCCCGTCGGCGGCGGCATCGCCCTCTCGGCGGGGCTCGGCCACCGCTCGCCGCTGTGGGTCAGCGCGCTGCTGGTGGCCCTTGCCCTCGCGGTCGGGGCGGTGGCGCTCCTCCGTAGCAGGCGTCAGCCGCCGTCGGGAAGCGAAAGCCGCTGGAGCAGCCCCCAGGTGAACTCCGCGACGCAGCGCCGCGGCTGACCCGAGCCGTCCGGCGCGGTGAAGGCGAGCCGCCAGCGCGTGGGTGCCGTGCCTTCCATCGGGCGGGCCGGGGCGAACGCGCGGGCGGCCTCGTCGACCGTGCACGACCAGGGAGTGAGGTCGTCCAGGGTGCGGAGTGCGGGGCCCGGGGCGCCGGGCGCGCGGATCAGCCACTCGTTCCACACCGCGCCGTTCGGTGCGCGCAGGACCTCGAAGCGCAGGTCCGGCCAGAGCGGCACCGGCCACAGCAGGGCCTCGCACTCCAGGTCGCCGATCTGCCGGGCCACGGTGGCTTCGGGGGCGCCGAGCACCGAGCGGTAGCGGGAGACGGCGCCGCGTGAACGGGGGGAGCGGCTCATCGCCTGCCAGCGGCGGTTGGCCTCGCGCATGTCCGCGATGGAGACGCCGAGCCCGTGGCGGGCCGCCTCCACCAGGTCCGGGTTGTGGTCGGCCATGCGGCGCAACAGGACCAGCTGGAAGTCGAGAGGAGTGAACGGGCCCGATGAAGTGGGGCCGGAGGCGGAGCTAGCGGACATGCGCTCCATGGTCGCGCACCGCCGCCGCTCCCGGGCGCCGCCCGCCGGGAAGGAAGAGCACCGAGTTGACGTACCGGGGCCTGCGCGGCGTGAGCACCCTGCGCAGCAGGCCCTGCGACACGACGTACGACGTGTCGTTCTGGTGCGCCTCCAGGTCGAAGCCGTCGAGCGGCACCCAGGTGTCGTGGGGCAGGACCCAGCCCTGGTAGCCGTGGTGCCGGGTGAGCAGCTCGATGATCGGCTTGATCGGCTGGATGCGGGACTCCAGCTCGATGAAGAGGGCGGGCCGGTCCCGGGTGAGCAGATCGTGGGCGCCGTGCAGGACCTGGAGTTCGTTGCCGTCCACGTCGATCTTGATGAAGTCGACGTCGCGCAGGCCGAGCCCGTCCAGGGTGAGGCAGGGCACCTCGACCGCCTTGGCGTGGATGTCCCTGCGGATGAGCGAGGAGACCCCGCGGTCCCCGCGGTCGCCCTGCGGCAGCCAGAGCCTGGCCGTGCCGGGGCGGTCGGTCGCCGCGGCCTGGATCACCCGGACGTTGCCGGGCGTGGAGGTCTCCAGGAACCGGGCCAGATGCGGGACGGGCTCCACCGTCACCACGCGGCGCGCACGCGAGGCCAGGCGGCGCGACCAGGGGCCGTACCAGCCGCCGACGTCCACCGCCGTGCCGCAGCCGCGCGGGCAGAGGTCGGCGAGGCGGGCCAGCTCCGGCTCGAAGCGGGGGTAGACGAGGCGGGCCAGGGCGCCGATGAGGCGGGCGGGGAGGTGCGGGGCGAGGCGGGCGGCCACGGTCTTGTGGGGCTTTGGGACGGACCTCTCGGGGCCCGTCACGGGGAGATCCGCTTCAGGAGCTGCTCGTGCTCGTCCTCCGATATCTGCTCGCCCGACGAGGGCAGGAGCTGCGGTATGCCGTCGATGATCGGATAGCGGCGGCGCAACCGCGGGTTGTAGAGCACCTCCTCCGGTACGAGGGGTTCCGCGGGCTCAAGGAGATGCAGCGGCCCCTTGTCCAGCGGACAGGCAAGGATCTTCAGGAGGGGGTCTTCGGGGTTCATCAGCTCGTCAACTCCTTGGTCGGGGGCGTTGCTTGGGGCGGTGGCGCGTCATGCTTGGGCATGGCGAGGAGGACGGAGACCGCGAGCGCCGTGCCCGCGATCCGCAGGGCGAGCCGCAGCGGTTCCTCCGGCAGCGGTTCGCCGAAGGCCAGCGTGCCGAGTACCGCGGTGAACAGCGCGGTAACCGTCGTGCACACGGGGACGATGAGCGAGGCCCGGCAGCGCTGCAGCGCCGCCTGGGACATGATCAGGCCGAACGCACCCGTGAAGAGCAGGAGATACGGATACGGGGAGCGCAGCAGGTCGAGCAGCGCGGAGCCGAGTTCGTCCGTGGTCAGATAGCTCGACACCCCCTTGATCGCGAGCGAGCTGACGCCGTAGAGGAGCCCGACGGCGACCCCGTACTCGACGCCCGTCGTGGGCAGCCGGTGCCGGTGCTTCGCGCGCCGCTCGGCCGATCCGTACAGCAGGACTCCCGCGGCGAGCGAGGGCAGGCAGACCGTGAGGACGAGCGGGACGGGCGCGCTGCGGCTGACGGTGTCCGACTCCTCGCTCAGCGAGAGGACGACCATGAGCAGCGCGAGAAGGATGGCCCCGACGGCGTACCGCTCGCGCCCCGACGTCTGCTCGCCGAGCAGCACGGAGGAGAGCAGCAGCAGGAGCACGAGCCCGGAGACGAAGATGCCCTGCGCGGCGGCGATCGGCAGCGTCCGGTAGACGGCGAGCTGCGCGCCGAACCCGGCGGCGAGCGCGAGCGATCCGCCGATCCACAGCGGGCTGGAGATGACCTGCTTGAGCAGCCGTGCCGGGCTGCGCACGCTGACGGAGGGCATCGCGGTCAGGGCCCGCTTCTCCAGGACGAAGCCCGTGCTGTAGAGGACGTTCGCCAGCAGGGCGGCGGCCACACCCCACCACATGTCCTTACGTCCTTCGGGCGTGCAGCAGCAGGATCGACGAGGCGCTCGGCACGGCGCAGGCGAGCCGGTCCAGGGCGCGCAGCGGACGCGGTACGCCGTGGAAGGGCGCACCGGCGAGGCGCACCACGTCGAAGCCGGACGCGGCGACGAACTCGCGCAGCGCGCGGGCGGTGTAGAGCCGAAGATGCCCGACGACTTCGCTCCCCGGCCGTCCGTGGATGCCGCGCAGGCTGACCTCGGAGAAGACGGGCTGCACCCCCGCGAGCAGGAGCCCGCGGTTGTACCAGGCGGCGAGGTTGGGTGTGGACAGCATCAGATGCCCGCCCGGCCTGAGCACTCTCCGCAGCTCGTCGAGGGCGCTGTCGGGATCGACGAGATGCTCGATGACTTCACTGAAGAGCACGGCATCGGCGGACCCGTCGCCGAACGGCAGCCCTCCATCGGTGAGTTCACCGCGTACGACGTACGGCAGATGCGCGTGGGCCCGCTTGAGGGCGTCCTGGGACCAGTCGACGCCGATGACGCGATGCCCGGCGAGGAGCGGGGCGGCGGTCGCCGCCGCGGTGCCGTCGCCGCAGCCGATGTCGAGGACGACGGCGGTGCGGGCGGTGGCGGGGCCGAGGGCGTCGGCGAGCATCCGGGCCTGGCGGAGGCTGCGGGCGTCGCCGGACGCGACGGGGACGGAGGGGTCCTCGTAGAAGTCCCGCAGGTCGCGGGGCGCGGTGCTGGTACTGGTACTGGTACTGGTCACGGCGTACTCCCCTCCTCCGTGTGCTCGGTGGCGTGGAGGTAGTGCTCGAAGAGGTCGCGCAGATGTGCCCCGTCGCCGCTGCTGAGCAGGGTCTTCGACCAGCGCAGGGCGACATGCAGGCGGCCCGCGGTGGACGCCGTGGTCACGGTCAGACCGCGGGGCAGCCGGGCGGGCGCGGAGAACCAGACGGCGTACGCGCGGCCGGCGTCACCGAAGTCGAGGGGGTACGGAACGCGCCCGATGTTGCTGAGCAGCGTGGTGGAGGTCCAGGGCGCGGCGGCTCTGCGCAGGCCGCGCGTGACGGCGGCTCTGAGGGTGACGGGCAGCACGGGGGAGGTCAAAAGGGCGGCTCCGCGGCCGAGTTGGGGCCGGGAGAGGGCCTTGAGGGCGCGGGTGCGGTCGGCGGTGCGGCGCAGGAGTGCCCCGATGTCGTCGGGCCCCCACTCCTCAGAGGTCAACTCGGCGGCATTGAACGGCACTTCCACAAGACGGGTGCCGTTCCCGATGGGCATGTCCATGTCCCGGGTCCGGTCGTCGACGGGCATGGTGATCCGGAAGGGCCTTGGCCGCGCCCCGTGCTCCCGGTTCCAGTGCGCGATCATCAGCGCGGTCGCCACCATGAGCTGATCGTTCACGGTGAACGGCGCCCCCTTGGGCCGCCGAGGCACCGGCAACTCGGCGACGAGCATGCCGTTGCCGGGGGAGGGCTCGGGGGCCCCGCGCGAGACACGGGCAGGCGGAGCCCAGCCGGAGGGCGCGTCACCGACGACGTCCGCGCTCTCGGGCGCGGGGGCCGAAGGCGTACGCAGAGGAGGCGCGGCGGGCGAGTTGTCCTGCCCGCCGTACAGCTCGGCGGCGGTGGCGAGAACACGGAGACAGGCGGGGCCGTCGAGGGCGGTGTGATTGATGGTGAGGAAGAGGACACTGGCGGCATGGCCGTCGGTGGGGCTCGTGCCTGCGGGTGACTCGGCGCTTGTCTCGTCGGTATCTGGGGTGCCGGTGGGCGTGCCCCCCGCACCGTTACCACCGCCGGAGGCGACCGCGTCGGCGTCCCCGCCGGAAGCGATCACCTCCAGGCGGATCGGTGGGGAGGCCGACAGGGGCGGGGCTTCCGACAGGGAGCGGGTGCGGGCCTTCTTCAAGGCGTCCCGCTCCGGGGGCGGGAACGTCACGACCTCCACGTCCGGCTCCGCCGTCAGCTCCCACTCGTAGCGGCGGCGGTACCAAGGCCCCCGCGCCTCCCGCATCAGGATGCGCGGGTGGCGGCGCAGGGCCTCGGTGAACGCGGCCTTCAGGCGGTCCGGGTCCGGCGTGCCGGGCAGGTGGACCTCGATGTGTACCGTCTCCGGCTCCTCCTCCTGGAGGCAGTGCCTTGCGACCTCGTCGACGACGGGGAACGGCACGCGCTCCGGGGGCCGTTCGGGTCCGTCCGCGTGACGTGCCGGGTGATCGAGTGCGGTCATCGGTCCGTGTCCTCCCCGGGGGTGGACGGCGCCGCGGCTCCCACGGGCCCGTCCGTCGCCCTTGGCCTGCGCCGCCTGAAGCGCGTGGTCCGCGCGGTCCGGGTACCCGGCGCTGCCGGTTCCGGCTGGGCCGACGCGGGGCCCCTGGCGGAGATGGTCGAGCTGGTCGCCGCCTGCGGGGCGCCACCACCGGAGTCCGCATCGGAGCCCGGCCCGCTCTCCCCGCTCTCCCCGCGCTTCCGGCGCGGCAGCGGAGTCGTACCCAGGTCCCGGTCAGGACCCGGCGACGGCGTCATCGGAGGAGCCGCCGGAGGAGCCGCGGGCGGCGGCTGGTGCGCAGGCGGCGGCCCCCACGGAGCGGCCTCTCCACCGGTGTCACCGGACCCGGAAGCTGCCGGCGCAGCCGGAGCCGCACCCCGCACACTCACCAGCGCCGCGAACAGCGCGATCAGCGCAAGGAGTTGGGCGGCAGGGCTGAACGCGCCCTCGTCCGCCGTGGCAGGCTCACCCGCCCCCACCGCCGCCGCGATCCCCGCCCCGGCCATCGCCACGAAGGCGAGCGGGACGAGCAGCGAGTGACGGCGCCAGGCGAGGAGGGCGAGAGCTGGCACGAGCAGCGCGAACCAGCCCGCGATCACCGCGGCCACCAGCGTCAGCGCCACCGTGCCCAGGATCAGACCCGGCGCGGGCGGCGCCACGTCAGGGCCGTCCGGGTTCGGCTCGCGGCGCCGGATCAGGACCAGGGCGATCAGGGCAAGCACCCCGACCCCGCCGCCGATCAGGCCGATCTCGTAGATCCGCGAGGGCTCGTAACTCAGCTTGACCGTGCCGCCCTCGCCCTTCGGGACCAGGAAGCCCTGCTGCCAGCCGTCGAGGCGTACGGACGACAGCTCCTTGCCGTTCAGCGTGGCCTTCCAGCCGTCGTTGATGTTCTCGTAGGTCGAGAGGTACGAGGCCGAGCCCGCGCCCACCGACACCTCGCGCCGGTCGCCGAGCCAGTCCTTGATGTTCAGCGAACGGGACTCGCGGTCGATCGCGCCCGGCGTCCCCTGCGTCAGCGAGACGTCCATGAGGGCGAGCGGACCCGCGTCCCCGGCCTCGACGGTGTGCTTGCCCGCGCCGAGCGACAGGGCCGTGTTCTCCGAGCCGCGCGAGCAGAGCGTCACCTCGATGGCCCGCCGCTCGACCAGATCCCGTACCGAACCCTTCGCGCTCGTCGCGTGGAGCTTGCCGTCGACGGCGAGCTCCGGGCCTTCACCGCAGGCGAGTTCGAAGGTCGACGAGGCCGATGGCTGCTTCGTCCGGTACTTGTCCAGGGCCGGGACGTAGACCTCGGTGAGGCCCACCGGCAGCTGCAACTCGTCGTCCGCCACCGGGTTGTGGACCTTCAGCGGCGCGGTCTTGGTGACCGTGATGGTCAGCTCGTCCGTGGTGATCGGCGGGAACCGGACGTTGCCGTTCTCGTCGACGCCGGCGATCGCCGCGCCGTCCGGCGAGCTGATCTCGACCTTCTCGGGGCGCGTGGAGAGCCCGCCCGCCGCGGGAAGGACGATCTCGTCGATCGCCTCCTTGCCCTTCCACTTCAGATGGACCACGGGACTGTCACCGGCGATCCAGGCCGTAGTCAGGTCGCCGTCCGTGAGATTGCGCGGCGACAGGCCGCCGCCGAGCTTCGACGTGGAGTCGGCGCTCGCGACGATCTGGTCCTTCTGCTCGGGCGCCACCTTGTAGAGCAGCTTGTCCAGTTCGGACCCCGGCACGGCGACCGCGCTCGCCTTCACCTCGTACTCGGCCTCGGCCGGAGTGGTGAAGCGGCGGTGCAGCCCCGCCTCGGTGTTCACCGGCGACAGGGCGCTCGGGTCGGAGGAACGGTGCATCGAGTACGTCGTCGCGTCGGCGCCCTCGGCGGGCGTCCTGGCGGCGGACCCGGTGTCCGTGGGCAGCTGCAGCAGCTTCGTCACGCGCACGCCCGGGACGGTGATCTCCGAGAACCCGGCGCCCGTCAGACCCGCCTTGCCGATCTGCGCGTCCAGGATGGTGACCTTCAGCCAACTGGAGTCGCCCGCAGGTGCCTTGACGCTCTGGCGCATGCCGTTGGGCTGCAGCGAACTCGTACGGCTGCCCTGCTCCGTCTCCACCCGCACCCGGGTGGGCGCGGCCCGCACGCCCTCCTGCGGCAGTGGCGTGAGCCGGATCGAGGACGGGACGGACTCCTTGGACCTGAACTCGGCCTTGATCCAGGCACCGTCGGGCTTTCCGGGGCTGCCCTCGGCCCATGCCGTGGCCGGATTGCCGTCGAAGGCGTTCACGGGGTCGTACTGCGGCAGGTGGAAGAGCCAGTTGCCGTAGCTCGACGCCGTCACGGACTTCGCGCCGCGCAGCTGAGCCGTCGTCTGGTGCTCGATCCCCGAGGTGGGCAGGATCTGGTGCGGCTTCTTTCCCGCGTCCTGAAGGGCTCCGCTCGCGTTGCGTTCGCCCGGTGTGTACGTATAAGAGGTGTTGGAGTTGACCAGGCCGAAGCGCGTGTCGGCACGGCGCAGTCCGTCACCGACCGCCTGCAATCCGGGAGTTCCGACGCCCGGGTGGTTGTCGCCCGTCAGGACGGAGGGGCGGTCCCGCATCGAGGGGTCGGCGGACAGCTGGAGCAGCGACTCGGGGCCACCGCTCACCACGGCCGTGTTCGAGACCGGCTTGATCCCGGCCTGCCCTGGCCGCTCGGCGCCCGACCCCGGTGCGTAGATCTCGACCGCGCGCTGGCGCGGGTAGAGGCCCTCGACCTGGAGAGGAGTGTCGTTGGGGATCTTCCCGCCGGTCTCCTTCGGACCGAAGCCGGTGACCCGCTCGAAGCCGGACTCCTCCAGGGTCCGCTTGACGGTCGCGGTCGGTACGTTGCCGACCTGGTCGGGGTCGAGGTCATTGCGTACGACGACGTAGTACATGCCCGCGCGCGTCACGTAGTCGCGAAGACCGGGGACTTCGCCGCCGGTCGCGAGCGCCTGTTCCACCGCGTCCATCGCGCGCCGGTTGCCTGCCGTGCCGAACGGGACGTAGTCCCGCTGCGCCCAGCGCGACTCCGCGAGCACGTCGAGGGGCTGGTCGATGGGCGAGCCCCAGGTGTAGATGCCGTGCGCGGTGGCTGGCACCACGAGCGCGCGGGAGTCGGGGGAGTACTTCTCCAGCCAGTCGGCCGTCGCTTCCCAGTAGGTGGGCAGCTTCTGGAAGGAGCCGGGCTGGAGGATCGAGCCGTTCAGGTAGGGGAAGGCGAGACCCGGCAGCACGAGCAGGGCCGCGATCAGCGGGGCGAACTTGCGCCCCCGCACCGGCCGCGCCCCGCGCGCCTGCGAGGCCACGCCCACGAGGTGCATCAGGCCGAGGACCAGCGCGAGCGCGAGGCCCGTCTGGAACTTGTAGATGTTCCGGAAGGGGACGAGCCCGCCGTTCAGCCACGACTGCACGGTCTCGTGGAAGGGGGCCCCGAACGCGCCGCCGTAACCGGCGAGCGTGATCAGCACGACCGAGAGCACGGTCAGGACGAGCCAGCGCCGCTCGGGCAGATCACGCCGCGCGAGCCCGGCGAGGCCGAGGGCGGCGGCGAGCGCCGAGCAGACCACGACGATCACGGACGTCGCGACGGTCCAGCCGGCGGGCAGCCATGCCTCGCCGAAGTTCAGATAGGCGACCCAGTTGCCGGCGCCGCGCAGCGTCTCCGTGGCGGACATCGTGCCGGTCGTGGTGGCCGAATTCTCCACGTACGGAAGGAAGTTCTCGCCGTAGATACCGAGCATCAACAACGGCACCACCCACCAGGCGGTGGCGAGGATGACGCCGGGCACCCACCAGGTGATCAGCTTCCGCTTGCGCGGGCCGTTCGGCCTCGACAGGAGATACAGGCCCACAGGAAGGAGGGACGCCAGCGTCGCCGCCGCGTTCACGCCGCCCATGAAGGGGATGAAGAGCGCGGACCGCAGAGCCGCCGACCGCGCGCTGATGCGGTCGTTCGTCAGCGGGAGCAGCACCCAGGGCAGGAGGGCGCCGGGCAGCGCCGCCGCCGACGTCGACCCGACGACGACGGTGAACGTCGGCCACAGGGCGTAAGCCACCGCGCCGAGCAGCCGGCTGGTGCCGCTGCCGATCTGCAACCTCTCGGCGAGCCGCAGCGCACCCCAGAAGGCGGTCGCCACGATCAGCGAGAGCCAGAGGCGCTCCGCGAGCCAGATGGGGAGCTGGACGAGGTCCGCGAGGCCGTAGAACGGCAGCATCGGCCACGTATAGCCGACGTACTGGTCCTGGATGCCGCCGAATCCGCCGCGGTCGTGCCACAGCTGGCCGAGGTCGGAGAGGAACTGCCAGGGGTCGACGGCGACCCCCAGCTTCGTGTCGAACGTCATCCGCCCTGGCTTCACGGCCAGGAAGAGGACGAAGACCACGGCCCAGAACCCGAGCAGCCAGCGCTTGGAGCGCGGGCCTCTGCCGGGTTCGGGGGCGTCAGCCGTTGGCCGGACTGCCGCCGGGGGTGGGGCCTGGACCGTGGTCATGGACACCGCCTGAGGATGAGAAGGAGATTCCAGGTGGCGAACTCGCGTACACCCGGCACTTTGGTGATGCCACTGGCCAGGAACGGCCAGTAGCGGGACCGCGCGGACACGACGGACACGTCGCCCCTCGCCCGCACTTGGCGCAGGGTCGGGCCGACGTGGTGAGCGAAGAGGTTCTCGCCGAGCGTGTGTTTGGCTGCCTTGCCTGTACGTCGTTCATAGCGGGCGCGCCCACGGGCGCCGCCCAGGTAGTGCCAGGGCGCCCACTCGTGGCCGCCCCACGGCGAGTACCAGTTGGTGAAGGAGACATAGATCAGCCCGCCGGGCCTGGTCACCCGCACCATCTCGCTGAGGAACGTCTGCGGATCGTCCACGTGCTCGAGGACGTTGGAGGAGAACGTGACATCGGCGACGCCGTCCGCCAGCGGGAGGAGATACCCGTCGGCGACGACGGAGCCCTCCGGCGGCTTGGCGCCCAGTTCGGCCGGGTCCGGCTCGAAGAGGAAACTCTGCGCGCCGCGCCGCCGGAACTCCTCGGTGAAATAGCCACCGCCGCCGCCGACATCGACGACGACACGGCCCTTGACCGGTCCATAGGCCTCGACCTGGTCGGCGGCGTCACGGGCGAGCAGGGTGTAACACCGCTCGGGCTCTTGCTGCTCGCGCAGGAAGGCCCGGAAGAGGGTGACGGAACGGCGCAGGGACGGATCCTTCACGCGGACCCCTGGGCTGTCTGGTGCGAGACGATCGCCTCGGAGGCCACCGCCTGGAACTCGCGTACGGAATTGGCCCACCGGTAGCTGGTGGCCCGCTCACCGGCGGCCTTGCCGAGGCCCCTGCGGCGCTCGGCGCTCAGCGCCAAGGTGCACCAGGCGGCGGCGAAGGAACTCTCGCCGCGGGCCAGCAGCCCCGTCACGCCGTCCTCGATGGAGTCACGTACGCCCGGTACGTCGAAGCCGATCGCCGGGGTCGAGCGGGTCGCCGCCTCGGTGATGACCAGGCCCCAGCCCTCGACTGCGGAGGGGTGAAGGAGCATCCACGCCTCGCAGAGCAGCCGGTGCTTCTCGGCCTCGGAGACATGGCCCTTGAACTCGACGCCGGGCCCGGCGATCTGTTGCAGCCGCTCGCGCTCGGGTCCGTCGCCCACGATCACCAGGCGTCCGCCGGTGACGGGCCTGACCCGCTCCCAGAGGCGAAGGAGCAGGTCGATGCGCTTGTACTCGACGAGCCGTCCCATCGCCAGGAACATCGGCTCGTCGGAGCGGGGGTGGAGCGGGCCGGGCTCCTCGACCCCGTTGTGGACTATGCGTATTCGCTCACGCTCGACGCCTATCGCGCGCAGGGCGGAGGCCGTCGACGGCGATACGGCCACCAGGAGGTTGCCGCGCTGGGCACCGGAGAGCGACCAGTGTTCGAGTCTTCGGCCGAGCCGGGCCGCGGGGGCGAGCGCACCCTGGAAGCGCATCCCCCACAGATCGGTGTGGACGTGGTTGACCAGGCACAGCGTGGGACCGCGGTGCCACAGCGGCGCCAGGTACGGCATGCCGTTGCAGACCTCGACAAGGAGGTCGCAGTCGCCGACCTGCCGGGTGAAGGCGGACCGCGAGCGCAGATAGTGCCCGAGGTCACCGCCCGCCGAGACGACGCGGTAGTCGCGGAAGGCGGCAGGGCCCCCGCACAGGAGGGTGACCTGATGGCCGAGCTTGCTCAGGCCGTCGGCAAGACGGTCGACGAGCAGTTCGGATCCACCCGCGGCCGGGTTCGCGAGGTCGCGGCGGGCGAGGAATACGATCCGGCGCGGCTGCGGGGGAGGTGCCGGTAGCCGTTGCGCGACCCGCGGGGTTGCGGCGCGCAGCGGAGAAGGCACGTGCTGGGGCATGCGTGCTCCAACTCGTCAGGGTGCGGAACCGTGAGGTCGCTATAGGGGGGTTGCACCGTTCGGGGTCGCTTACGGAGGTGCTGTGCTCTGACTGTGCGGGGGTGGTGCGGGGGCGGTGCGGGGACTGTGCTCGGGTGGGGTCGTTAGTTTTCGCCGCCGTGTTCGACCCCGCTACTCACCGAAGTGACAACTTTCGGGGTTTCAACAGCTGACGTCTCATCACATCGTGGTGGGTTGCAGCGCGGTTGGCGACGTACCGCTATGCGGACCGCTCGGCTCCGCCGCGGAACCCGGCCCTCCGGGCCCTTGCGCCCCCTTGTCGGACCGTCGTCCGCGTACGACGAGTACGCCTCCCGCGATGGCGAGCAGCGCACCCAGCACACCCGTCCCCACCGGCAGCGTCTCGCCCACCAGCTTCAGCCGGCTGCTGTCGTCGTCGGCGAGCTCGACCTGCGCCTTCTGCGTCTTGGTCGTGAACGCGATGCGCTCGCTGTCGAGCAGCACCGTCGCGTCCTTGTCCGAGCCGGGCGCGCGCAGCGTCTTGCGGGGGCCGATCGCCGCGTAGATGATCCGGCCCGTGCGCTTGTCGGCGACCAGCTCGACGCCGTGGTTGGCGTACCACTCCTCGGCGAGGACGTTGCTGCGCTTGGGCTGCCCCACCAGGCGGCCGGGCACCAGACGGGTCCCGGTCTTGGCGGGCTTCACCTTGGCGGTGAAGCGGTAGCCCTCGTAGCCCTGGATCTTCTTCGTGCCGCGGAAGGTCAGCGGGACGGTGGCGCCGAGGGTGTTGTCCCACCAGGTGTAGGAGCGCTTCTCGACGTCGAAGGGGAACTTGAGGTAGGCCTCACCCTCGAAGTACGGCTTCTCGTCGCAGCAGTGCACCGGCTTGTTCGTCTCGCGGTCGGTGACCCAGCGCTCCGTCGTGAACTGGAGCGAATCGTGCGGGTCCGAAGCCGGCAGGGACTTGTCCGGGTCGACGGACGTGACCACGTCCCAGACCGCGTGGTCGCTGTTGCTGTCGTCCACGTCGCCGCGCACCTGGCGCGTGACCGTGAGGTTCTTGTCGTGCACCGTCTTGATCTTCTCGGTGTCGAAATAGCTGCCTTTGCCCTTGAAAACGGTGATGGTGTCGATGTCGACGGGCGTGCGTTTCGCGCGCGGCTCGACGTACCACGCGAGCATCGGGGCCAGGACGAGCAGAAAAACGCCGAGTCCGAGGAGGATCAGCGAGAGGGGCGAGGCTGTGCGGCGCATCCGGCACTCCTGGGGCGGGTGAGAAGTGTTACCGAGCCGTAGGGGCCGGAACGCTAGGCGGACCCTTGACTAAGTGTCAATGCGTTGATGAAACTGTGCACCTACCGGACGGGGCCGGTAAAGGACTGTGCGAGCGCCATCCGCGCGACCTGGGTGGGGACGACCTCCAGCAGAGAGGCTGACCCTGACATGCACCGATTGCTTGCCGCTGGTCTGACCGTCGTAGCCGCCGCGGCACTCGCCGTGGCCGCCGCGTTCGGCATCGTCGCGCTCCTGAACGCGACCCCGGAGCAACCCAACACTCCCCTCGTGCACTACGAGACTGCCCCTCGGGGACAGTGAGTGACCGTGCCCGTGACCGAGAGCCAGGGTTCGCTGTCCGTCCGCTCGGCCTGGCGCGACGTGCCTCCCATACAGGTGCGGCAGTTCGCCGCGCTCGCCCTGGACGAAGTGCCCGCCCTCGCCCAGGACATCCTGCGGGAGATCCGCGCCGAGTACCCCGGCCTGCCCGTCGTCCTCGACGACTCGGGCGAACCCATGGCACTCATCGGTATACGCCGCGCTCTGGAGGGGTTCGTCCAGCAGATCGCGGCCGCCGAGGGTGGGCGCCCCTGCTACCCCCTGGAGGTCTTCCAGGAGTTCGGCAGGGGCGAGGGCCTGCACGGCCGCAGCCTCGACTCGCTCCAGGCGATCTACCGCCTCGGCGTACGGCTCGCCTGGCGCCGCCTGGCCGAGATAGGCCAGCAGATCGAGATCCCGCCACCGGCCATGTACGAACTCGCCGAGTCGGGCTTCGAGTATCTGGACGGCCTTGTCGACCAGTCCGTCCGCGGATACGCCGAGGCCGCGGCCCGGCAGGCCGGTGAGCGCCTGCGTCTGCAACGGAAGCTGATGGAGCTGCTGCTCTCCGAGCGGCGCGGGGACCCCGGGGCGGACGCGCCGACCGATTTCGGCCACAGCTCCGGCTCGCGCTCCGCGCCAGGCCGGCCCGCCGCCCGCAGCGCACTCGACGAACGGGCCGCCCGCGTCGGCTGGCAGCTGCCCGAGCGGGTAGCCGTCGGCGTCCTGCTTCGCCCCGCGCGGGAAGCCGTGGCGCCCGCCGTCGGGCAGGGCGTCCTGCTCGACATGGAGACCGAACAGCCCCGCATGGTCGTCCCCGACCCGGACGCCGCGGGCCGTCCCGAACTGCTGCGGCGCGCCATGGCCGGCTGGTCCGGCGCGATCGGCCCGCCCGTGCCGCTCGCCGACGCCGCGAAGTCGCTGCGCTGGGCGGAGGCCGCGGTCCGCCTGATGGAACGCGGACTGCTGCCCTCGGGCGAGGTCCTGCACTGCACCGAGCACACCGAAGCCCTGGTCCTGCTCCAGCCCGAGGAGCTCATCGAGGACTTGGCCCGCCGCTGCCTCGCTCCGCTCGCGCACTGCGGGCCCGCGCACGGCCGCCGCCTCGCCGAGACGCTGCTCGCCTGGCTGGAGACGCGGGGCGGCGCGCCGGAGGTCGCGGCACGGCTCGGGGTGCATCCGCAGACGGTGCGCTACCGCCTGCGTCAGATCAGGGAACTGTGGGGCGACGAGGTCGACGACCCGGACCGCCGCTTCGAGCTGGAACTGGTGCTCAGGGCGCGGCGGTTGAGAGGAGAGCTGGGACGGGTGGGCTGACCGGGGGCGTTCGGACAGCCGTACGGGTAGCCTGCCGCAATGGACATAGCGGTACGCGCGCAGGCAGCACTCGGCGAGGGCCCCACCTGGGACCACGCCGCCCAGCGGCTGATCTGGGTCGACATCCTGAGCTCACGCGTCCACACGTACGACCCGTCGACCGGGCACCGCTCGGTCCTGGTCACCGAGCAGCACGTCGGCGCCGCGAAACCGCGCGCGGGCGGCGGCCTGGTGGTCAACCTCCGGGACGGCGTGGGCCTCTACGACTCCATGGCCGACGGAGGCGCCTTCCGCTGGCTGCACCGGGAGGTCGTGCCGGGCCGCCGGGGCAACGACGCCGCGGTCGCCCCCGACGGAGCGCTCTGGGCGGGCACGATGCGCTACGACGAGGGGGAGGGCGGCGGCAACCTCATCCGCCTGACCGGCGACGGCACCGTCACCGAGGTCCTCGACGACGTGTCCGTCAGCAACGGCGTCGGGTGGAGCCCGGACGGCCGCTCCATGTACTACATCGACACCCTGACGCGGCGCATCGACGTACTGGACATGGATGAGGGCCAACTCCCGGCAGCCAGGCGGCCGTTCGCCACCTTCGAGCCCGACGCCGGATACCCCGACGGCCTCACCGTCGACGCCGATGGCTGCGTCTGGGTCGCCCTGTGGGACGGCGCAGCCATCCGCCGCTACACCCCGTCCGGCGCCCTGGACCGGGTGATCGAACTGCCGGTGGTCCGCCCGACCGCGTGCGCGTTCGGCGGCGCGGGACTGCGCGACCTCTACATCACTTCCGCCTGTACGGGACTTGAGGCGCCGCACCCTTTGTCCGGCTCCGTGCTCGTGCTGCCGGACGCCGGACAGGGCGTGGAACAGGCGGCGTTCGCCGGGTAGGCGGGCCCGCGTCCTGAGCGGAACAGGTGGTTTGCCCCATAGGGGAAGCCGACACGGCTGGAACATTCGATTCCGCACACAACCTTCACGACAGCGGCTTCCTCTGTTCCCCGCGGCTCACTTAGCCTCCATGCCTCATGGACTACTGCCACCCGTGCCACAGGCACCTCAACGGTGCCCTGGCCTGCCCGGGGTGCGGAACCCCGGCCGAAGCCTGCCGTGAGTACGCGGAGGCGGTCGGCGCGCCGGACGAGCCGGGCGGTTCCGAGCCCACGTACGACGACGAGGTGCCCCGCGCCAGGGGCCGCCGCCGGGAGCGCGGCCGCCGGGCGCACCGGCGCAGACGCCGCAAGATCCTGCTGATCACCGCCGGGCTCGCGCTCGCGGCCGGTGGCCTGAGCCTGGCCGAACTCGGCATCGAGGGCCCCTCGGACGAACCGACGGCCGCGGCCTCGCCGGACGGGGCAGCGGGCGAGCCCGCGTCACGGAAGTCGCCGGACCCGGACAGCGGCGCGGCGACGGGCGCCGAGTCCACGTCGGCCACGTCGGCCGATCCCTCGGCCTCGGCGTCCGCGAAGGCCAAGGCGTCCAAGGAGGCGAAGAAGGACGAGGACAAGAAGAAGGGCGGCGAGAAGACGGACGAGGCCGCCAAGGACCCCGACTCCGCCGCCCCGGCCACGACCTCCGCGCCGGATGCCCCGGACAGCCCTCCGGACACCCCCGGGACCACGCGCCCCACGCCCCCGCCGACCACGCGGCAGCCGGATCCGACGCCCGAGCCGGAGCCCTCGGAGACGTGCGACCGGTTCCTGTGGTGGTGCACGTAGCCCTGAGGTGAGCGAGCGGTCAGCCCGCGTCCTCGCCGACCATCCTCCGCAGCAGCCCCCGCAGCGAGAGCCGCTCCTCGCGGGAGAGCTCGGCCAGCGGCTCCCGCGCGAAGTCGAGGGACTCGCGCAGGCTGCGGGCGACCGTCAGGCCCTCCTCCGTCGGAGCCGCGAGCTTCACGCGGCGGTCGGCCGGGTCGGGCCGCCGCTCGACGAGACCGCGCGCCTCGAGCCGGTCGATGATCCCCGTGATGTTCGACGGCTCGCACTTCATCTTCTGGGCTATCCGGCGCATGGGCAGCGGCTCGAGGGACAACAGACCCAGTACGCGTGCCTGCGCTCCGGTGAGGGCGTGCTTGCCCGCCGCGGCGTCGTACTCCTCGTGGTAGCGCGCGACGACCGTCCCGATGAGCTCGACGACTTCGAGCGTCAGGGGGTCCGTGCGCGGGGTGCGGGAGCTGGTGGTGGCCATGCGCTCCAGGCTACCCCGATACTTGACATCATGAAATATGTAGGAGCATGGTTGTTTCACAACGTGAAGCATTTCCGAGACAGCAGCCTGCTGGAAACGGCAGCCTGAGTACGAGGAGGACGCCCGCATGTCCGTCACCCCCGAGGCCCCCGGGTCCCAGAAGCTCCCCGCCGTCAGCCGCGAGTGGCACCTCGTGCGCCGCCCGCACGGCTGGCCGGTCCCGGAGGACTTCGCGCTGCGCGAGACCCCGGTGTCCGCCCCGGCCGACGGCCAGGTCCTGGTCCGCAACCTGCACTTCTCCGTGGACCCGTACATGCGGGGCCGGATGAACGACGTGAAGTCGTACACCCCGCCGTTCCAGCTGGACCAGCCCATGCAGGGCGGCGCGGTCGGCGAGGTCATCGCGTCGAACGCCGAGGGCCTCGTGGTGGGCGACCACGTCCTGCACTTTGCCGGCTGGCGCGAGTACGCGACCGTCCCCGCCAAGCACGCCGTCAAGGTGGACGCGCAGGCCGCGCCGCTGTCGGCGTACCTCGGCGTGCTCGGCATGACCGGCCTGACGGCCTACGCGGGCCTCTTCGAGGTCGCCTCCTTCAAGGAGGGCGACGCGGTGTTCGTCTCCGGCGCCGCGGGCGCGGTCGGCTCCCAGGTCGGCCAGATGGCCAGGCTCAAGGGTGCCTCGCGTGTCATCGGCTCGGCGGGCTCGGACGAGAAGGTGAAGAAGCTCGTGGAGGAGTACGGCTTCGACGCCGCGTTCAACTACAAGGACCCGCGCCCGGTCGTGGAGCAGCTGAAGGAGGCGGCCCCCGACGGCATCGACGTCTACTTCGACAACGTCGGCGGAGAGCACCTCGAAGCGGCCATCAGCCGCATGAACGTGCACGGCCGCGCCACCATCTGCGGCATGATCGCGGGCTACAACGACACCGAGCCGACGCCGGGCCCGCGCAACATGGCCATGATCATCGGCAAGCGCCTGCGTCTGCAGGGCGTGCTCGTCGGGGACCACGAGGACCTGCAGCCGCAGTTCGTGTCCGAGGTCGGCGCGTGGATCCGCTCCGGTGAGCTCAAGTACGACGAGACCTTCGTCGAGGGCGTGGAGAACGGCGTGGAGGCCTTCCTCGGCATGCTGCGCGGCGAGAACACCGGCAAGATGATCGTTTCCCTGGCCTGAGGTGCGGGCACCCGAGGTGCAGCGGCCGGTGATTTTCCGGCATCCGATAAAGTGATTCCACATTCTCGCGACTGTGGGCGCGCATCGCGGAACATCTCAGGAGGAACCGGCACTTATGTCCATCCAGCAGATCGACGTCAAGTACACCGCCGTCGCCACCGCCGAGAACGGCCGTGACGGCCGCGTCGCCACCGATGACGGCAAGCTCGACGTCGTCGTCAACCCGCCGAAGGAGATGGGCGGCAGCGGCGCGGGCACCAACCCCGAGCAGCTCTTCGCGGCCGGCTACAGCGCCTGCTTCCAGGGCGCCCTCGGCGTGGTCGCCCGCAAGGAGAACGCCGACGTCTCCGGTTCGACCGTGACCGCCAAGGTCGGCATAGGCCAGACCGAGGCCGGCGGCTTCGGCCTTGAGGTCGCGATCACCGCCTCCATCCCGAACGTGGACGCGGCCACCGCGCAGGCCCTCATCGAGAAGGCCCACCAGGTGTGCCCGTACTCGAGCGCCACGCGCGGCAACATCAAGGTGGAGCTCGCGGTCGCCTGACCGTTTCCTCTCCTACGTGACGAAGGGCCGCACCCCGCAGCAGGGGTGCGGCCCTCCGTCATGCCGGTCAGCGGCCGACCGCCGCCGTGTGGATGGCCCGCACGAGACGCTCGTCCTCCGGGGCCGGTCCGCCGGGGAAGGGGAAGCGGCGCCGCGTGTACCCGTAGGCGAGCCCGCTGCGAGGGTCGGCGAACGCCTGGGAGCCGCCCACGCCCTTGTGCCCGATGGACCCCGCGCCGAGAAACGGGTACCAAGCCTCGGCGACGTTCTGAAACCCCACCCCGAACGATTTGTGAGCCCGTAGCACCAGGTCGTACCCGTTGGAATGGATCTGCCCGAACTCGGCCACGGTGTTCGCCTTCAGGAGCGGCTCCCGCCCGTCGAGCCCGCCGACGGCCGCCGCGTACATCGTGGCGAGCCCGCGCGCGGAGGCGACCCCACCGACGGACGCGGGCCCCTGGGCGCGCACAGGAAGGGAGTTGGGGATCGACTCCAGGTCGGTGGGCTGCGCGCCGTTGCGGTTGAAGGCGATGGAGTTCAGGGTTCCCGGCTGAGGTGGCTGCGCGTCGAGGAACGCACGCTCCTCGGGGGACGCCATCATCGGCAGCACGGAACGGAAGCGGGGCTCCAGTGCTTCCGGGAGCCCGAGGTAGAAGTCGAGCCCGTAGGGGACACGGACGCGCTCCTCGTACAACTCTTGCAGCGTCCGCCCGGTGGCCCGCAGGACGACCTCGCCGGCCAGCGCGCCGATGGACAGGGCGTGGTAGCCGAAGGCAGTACCGGGGCGCCAGTACGGCCGCTGGGGCGCGAGGCGGGCGGCGATGGCGCGGTCGTCGGCGATCTCCTCGGGGCTGAAGCCGGTGTCGGCGCCGACGACGCCGACGCGGTGCGAGAGGAGCTCCCGAAGGGTGGCGTCCCCCTTCCCCCCGGCGGCGAACTCCGGCCAGTAGTGGGCCACTTCGCGATCCAGCTCCAGGGCGCCGTCCTGGACGAGCAGCGCCATGACGAGGTGGGCGGCGCCCTTCGTGGACGAGTACACGCCGAAGAGCGTGTCGCCATCGGTGTCCGGGCCCACCCACAGGTCGACTACTTGCTTTCCTTTTACGTACGCGACGAGTTGCGCGGCATGGTCGGGCTTCTCTTGGGCGAGCATGGTGGTGAACTCGTCCCGCACGGCTTCGTATCCGGCTGCGGTGGTGCCTTGGACTTTGATTTCGCGGGTCATGTGGATTCGTTGCCTCCCTGGGTGCTTCAACTACCGCCAAGACCAAGACAATTCCCCAACCCCGCCCCTTCCCGGCTGTATCTATTGGCGGCTCCGCCGCGCAGGGGGCTCCGCCCCCAGACCCCCGAACTCGGCGAAGCCGGTGATGACGGCCACCAAGGCCTCGAAAGGCCCCCGCGCCGAGCGGGTTTTCGGGAAGGGGCGGGGTTGGGGAAAAATCCCCCGCCCCCAACCTCAGCTCACACTCAGCAAAGCCCGCCCCACCTGCGGAAACGCCCCCTTGGGGTGGTCCCGGAAGAGCGGCTCGGTGCCGAACAGGACCACACGGGACCCCGCAGCGGACCCACTCACCACGGAAGCCTGACCCGCAGCGTCAGAGGGCCCACCCGCTCCGCCCTCCGCAGGACGCCAGTGCCCGGACACCAGCGGATTCCCACCCCCATAGGACTGCTCGACCCGCACCCCACTCCCCAGCCCCGTGAACCACATGGGCGCGTACACGAACGAATGCGAAGGCGCACCCCCAGTAACAGGACCGCCAGAATTCACGACCCGCACCACACCATTCGCATCCCCGTTCCCAGAGACCGCCTTCACGGCAAGCAGCTTCGCGTCGGAGTTCAGCGCGACCCCTTCCGCGCCCCGCCCGACCAGTCCACCGCCCCCGGCGAGAAACGCGTCGAGCCCGGCCCGCGCCCCCGCGTTCAGCTCCCCGTAAGAAAGCCCCGCCGACACGAACAAAGCGTCCGCACCCGACTTCTTCCAGTCGAAGCCCGCGTTGAGCACAGAAGTCGAAACCGGCACCACGTCAAAGTTCATCTCACGCAGCGCGAAGAGCTCCCCGGGGGTGACAGCCGCCGCCACCCGCGTGGCCCGCACGACAGCGCCACCCTTCGCCTTGGTCGCGTCGAAGGCGACGTCGTACTTCCTCGCGGCGACGACCGCCGCACCCCGCGCCGACGACGGCAGAATCACACTCCCGTCACTGTCGCCGTCACCGTCACCGGCCCGCACGGAAGTGCCCCGCGCCAGCAGCCAGTTGAGCGCAGCCACCTCCCGCGCGTCATCGAGCCGCAGCCGGAGATTCCCCCGCCCCGCGACATGACCGACCCGTGCAGCCGCGTCCACGACGCGCGTCCGCACACCGGACAGCGAGCCGCCCTTCACCGAGTCCACCGTCGCGCCCCACAACCGCCCGAGGCTCCACCCCGAGATGTCGTACATGGTCGACACCTTGTCGCTGATGTCCCGCCCGTCGGCGAGCATCACATTGGCGAGCCCGCGCTTGGGCTGGTGCATGTCGATGACGTACGAACCCTCTGCGTACGAAGTGCCGCCGAGTCTGAAGTCCCGCGTCGCGCGCCGCACTTCGACGTCGTTGTCGAGCAGGTGATCCACCAGGCGCGAGGAGGCGGCCTCCGAGCGCTGGCCGCGCCCGCCCTTCCCGTTCCCCTTCGCCTCGCCCCGCGGAATCACGTACGCACGCGGGAACTCGGTCGTGTAGACGTCCTCAGGACCGATGCCCGGCACACCCGGCACGGTCTCCGGCGAGACCGGCACCTGCGCCGCACCCGCCGCGCCCCGCCGGAACGTCTCGATCTGGTCGGCGATCACCGAAGTGCGGTGCTCCTGCGTGTACTTGAGCGTCGCCGACATCGCGGCGCCCGCGATGTCCACGTTGATCGCGGACCGCCGCCGCAGCTCCGGCACCGGCAGCTCGTCGTACTCGTCGTTGTTGACGGCCATCGGGAACTCGATGGTGTGCGCGGCGACCGTGCCGTGGAACGGCATGTACTGCGGGGTGAAGATCGGCGGCCAGTCGTCCCAGCCCTCCTCCTGGTCACGGAAGGGGATGACGGCGGGCTGCACGCCGTCCTTCTCCTCCGTGTACCCGAGGCCGTTGACCGCGGCCTCCATGCCGAGGGCGTTGGCGTAGGTGTTCTTGAGGAAGAGGTCGTACTCGTAGTTCTCGCCGTGCGGGGGAGTCGTCGGCTCGATCAGCGTGCCGTTGACGTACCCGTGCAGATCGATCATGACCGCGGGCTGCTTGTCGATCGCGATCTGCCGCATCGCGCGGGCCTCGGGCTGCGACGCGGTGATGAAGTCACGGTTGAGGTCGAAGCCGTTGGCGTTGGCGCGGGTTCCCGCGATGCGGCCGTCGGGGTTGGCCGTGACGTTGAAGTACAGCCGGTTGCGCGCGAGCAGGTCCTTGGTCTCGCCGTCCTTGGCCTTCGCGAGCTTCTCGATGAGCTTCAGGGCGGCGTCCGTGCCCTCCCACTCGTTGCCGTGGATGTTGTTGTTGATGAAGACCGGCGTCTTGTACGAGGACTTGACCGCCGGATCCTTCGCGGCGGCGCCCGGAGCGTTCTCGATGAGCTCGCGCATCCGCTCCTGCCTGGCGGTCTCCTTGGCCGACTCGGGGGCGGTGACGGTCACCAGGTAGAGCTGGTGCCCGCCCGCAGAACGGCCCGCGATCTCCACGCTGACGCGGTCGCCGATGCCCTGGATGTCGTTCAGCTTCGGGGCGATGGAGTGGTAGGGGGCAAGACCCAGCTTTATCGACTTGTCGTCAGGATTGGCGGGAGGGGGAGTGAGCTTCTGCTCGCGGGGGTAGCCGCGGTCCTTGCCGCGGTCCTTGCCGCGACCGGAGTCGAGACCAGGGCTTTCCGCAGCCCCCAGCGCCCGGTCGGCGGCGCTCTGAGGGGTCCTTGCGGCCCGTTCCGTACTGCTGAGGGGCGAGCCCTCGCGGAGGATGTCCCGGCCGCCCGGACGGGGGTCGGCGGTCGCGGCGCCGGGGGCGAGGGTGGTGAGGACAAGAGCCCCCGCCGAGGCGAGGGTGGTGAGCAGAACGGGTCTCGATGGCCGGGATATCCCCATACGTACCTCCTGGAGAGATGTCAGTACGCGTGGTCTACCCTGCCAACCCCCGCGCAACAAGAGGGCCTTCAGCATCACGCGTCCCGTGGACCGCAGGGCCGCGACCGGCGGATAGGCTGTGCCGCATGCGTGATCTGGGACGAGGCTTCGGCTATTTGATGAAGGGCCAGCGCTGGGTCGCCCAGCACGGCAAGCAGTACGGAGTCGGCCTGCTGCCCGGCCTGATCACCCTGGTGCTCTACGCGGCGGCCCTCGTCGCGCTCGCCCTCTGGGGCACGGACTTCGTCGGCTGGGCGACGCCCTTCGCGGACGACTGGTCGTCGCCGTGGCTCGGCCTGTTCCGCGGCTTCCTCACGGCGCTCCTCTTCGCGCTCGCGCTCCTCCTCTCGGTGATCACCTTCACCGCGGTGACGCTCCTGGTGGGTCAGCCCTTCTACGAGTCGCTGTCGGAGAAGGTCGACATCTCCGTCTCCGGGTTCGCGCCCGAGTCGGGCCTGCCGCTCTGGCGCGAACTGTGGATCTCCGCACGCGACAGCCTCCGCATCGTCCTGCGGGCCGCGGTCTGGGGCGTGCTGCTCTTCGCCCTCGGCTTCATCCCGGTCGTCGGCCAGACCGTCGTCCCGGTGGTCGGCTTCTGCGTGACGGGCTTCTTCCTCGTCGAGGAGCTGACGGCGGTCGCGCTGCAGCGCCGGGGCGTCGAAGCCCGCGAACGCCTCGCGCTGCTGCGCGGCCGCAGGCAACTGGCGTGGGGCTTCGGCACCCCGCTCGCCGTGGCCTTCCTGGTCCCGTTCGTCGCGGTGTTCCTGATGCCGGGAGCGGTCGCGGGCGCGACGCTCATGGCGCGGGAGCTGGTGGGCGAGGAGATCGGGGAAGGGGCGGACGACCCGGCGTCGGCCGCTACCGGCGGGCGTCCATAGCCGCCGTCAGGATCTGCCGTACCTGCGCGATGATGTCGAGGCGGTTGCGCACGAACTCGGGATCGGTGATCTTGCCCGTCGCGGGGTCCGTGTTGCCCGCCCCGAACTGAAGGATCGGCGTGTGCACATGGCCGCCGGGCAGGCGGTCGTGAAGGCCCAGGCGGTCGCGAAGGAGCGTCGCCCGGTAGGCGATCTCGTTCGACAGGTAGTTGCCGCCGCCGCCCTCGCGGGCCGTCGATCCGGCGGTGGGCCCGTCCGGGCGGACCACGGGGGCGCTCTGGCCCGCCGGGATCTCGGTCACCGATGTGTTGTCGTACACGGGGAAGCGGCCGGTCCCGGCGCTCACGATCTCCTTGTACGGGAGGGTCGTGGACGTCCACTGGGGCTGCGTGGCCGGGTCGCCGACCGGGACGGTCTCCGTACGCGAGAGGTTCTCGTTGTCGGGGAAGCCGCCCCGCCAGGCCCCGTTGGTCCGCTCGATGTCGAAGCGTCCCGCGCGGCCCTGGCTGATGGTGGTGAAGAGGTCGACGCGGGGGAGGTGCGGGCGCAGGGTGCGCTCGACCGTTCCCTCCGCGAAGTCGTCCCAGCGGACGGGGAAGACGACGGCCTCCACGCGGGCGGGTCCGTCGGCAGTCTGGATGACGGTGCCGTCGAGCGCGAGGGCGGTGGCGCCCGAAGGGTTGCTGATGCGGACGTCCCGGTCGAGCGTGAAGGGGTCGAAGCCGGTGACGAGGACGCGCTTGAGGCGGTGGCCCGCACTGTCCTGCTTCGGGTGACTCTTCGGATAGCGGATGGAGTCGTGCCCGCGCGAGGAGTCCTCCAACTCCCCTATGAGCCGCGCGCGCTGGGACTCGCTCACCCCGAAGCGGCCTGGCTCCCACTGCCCGAGCTCCCGGGTCATCCCGAGCCGGGCCCAGTACAGCGGCCGGTCGTCGTCCCGGCTCAGGTCCCCGCTATCCCCCGCCCCGGTCCCCCGCCCCTGCGCCCGCTCGACGGCACGCCGCCACAGTGCGTCTCCCTGGCGTACGACGATGCGCTTGGCTTCGCCGTACGAGTGGGCGCGGTCGAGGGCCCGCGCGAACTCCGGGGCCACGGCGTCGAATCCGCTGCGGCGCAGGATCTCCTGCGGGGCCGCCCGGTCGAGGCGCTGCTCCTCGGCGGTGCCGGCCGGTGCGGTGGCCGCCGACGCGGGTACGGCGGCGAGGGACAGCAGGAGGGTGACGCCGATTGCGGCGAGCCGCGTGGAGGCGTTGGGCGCGAGTGACACAGGAGTCCTTCCGTGGCCGGTGGGGTGGCCGCAGTATCCCGGCAGGAAGGCGGCGCCCGCCAGAGCGTGTCCGCAAAGTCCAGCCTGCTCCGCGACGCCCGGCCCGCGCCCGTAAGGGGCGCGGGGAACTGCGCGACCAGCCCCCACCGGCCCGCGGATTTCATCACCGCATTTCCAGCGGAGCGCTCAGCGGCCCCCGGCGGCGTGATCCGCGAGGACCTCGCCGATCACGTGGCGGGCGATCCGCGCGATGGTGGGGTTCCTCGTCCGGTAGTACGGCAGCTCGATGAGCGCGATCGAAAGGGCCCAGCCACGGCCACGCGCCCACGTCGCGTCGTCGACGTCCAGGGCGGCGCGGAAACTCTCCCGCGCGTCGGCGGACAGCAGGCTCCACGCGGTGATCAGGTCTACGGCGGGTTCGCCGTGCCCCATGCACCCGAAGTCGATGACGGCGCTGAGACGGCCGTCGGCGGTGAGCAGATTCCCCGGTTGCAGGTCGGCGTGGACCCAGACGGGCGGCCCGTCCCACCGGGGCGCGCGCAGGGCGGCGTCCCAGGCGGCGGTGGCGGCGTCGGTGTCGATGACGCCGCGCAGCTGAGAGATGGCATCGCGGGTGTCGGCGTCACGGGGCGCGAGGGGGCCGCTGCGGTAGGCGGCAGGAGCGTCGGCGGGATCGACGCCCCGCAGGGCCGTGACGAACGCGGCCAAGTCGGCGGCGAACAGGCCGGGTTCGACAAGACCGCCGACCACCGGATTCTCCCCGCCGAGCCAGCGGTACACGTACCAGGGCCAGGGATATCCCTCACCGGGCTCACCCTTGCCCATCGGCGCGGGAATGGCGACGGGCAGCGAGGGCGCGAGCCGCGGCAGGAGAAGCACCTCGCGCTCCACGTCACCGACGCCTCCCTCGATACGGGGGAGCCGCACGGCCATGTCGTCGCCGAGACGGTAGATGGCGTTGACGGTGCCGTTCGAATCGACGGGCTCGACGGCGAGGTGCGCCCAGTCGGGAAACTGCGCGGCGAGCAGGCGACGTACGAGACGCGCGTCGATGTCGGCTTCGTGGGCGTGCATCTTGGCGGGAGACATGGGGGCCTTCCGGGCGGCGGGGAGGGGGGCCGAACGCTGATCGAAGCTGGCCGGGGCCGGCGGGTCAACTGAGTTGAGCGCGCAGCGCCTCCAGGAACGGCTCCGCCGCCGGTGGAGCCGCCCGGCCCCGAGCGGTCGCCGCGTACACGGTGCGTGGTGGCGCGTCCTCGTCGTGCACCGGGATCAGGGTGATGTCAGGGCGGACGGACTCGGCGGCGAGGGCGGGCACGAGGGTGACGCCGAGGCCTGCGGCCACGTAGCCCTGCTTGGCGGTCCACTCGGCGACGACATGGGCGACCCGTGGTCGGAAGCCGTGCCGGTGCGCCTCCTCCAGGAGTGTTCCCTCGGCGTGTGCGCTGCCGGATATCCAGTCCTCCCCGGCGAGTTGGGGCAGGCGTACGGAGTCGCGGCCCGCCAGGGGGTGGGCCGGGGGGACGGCGACGTACAGCCCCTCGTCCAGGATGTGGTGCAGCTCGTACGCGTCCATGTCGCCGCTCAGCGCGCCGCCCGTCGAGGAGACGATCGCGAGGTCGAGGCCGCCGTCCCCGAGGCGGGCGAGAAGACCGGGCGTCAGACCCTCCTCACGGGTGAGCGTCACGCCGGGGTGCCGGGCGCGGAACGCCGCGATGGCCCGTGGCACGAGCGCCGCGTCGGCCGTCGCGAACGCCCCGAAACGCAGGGTTCCGCCGGTCAGGTCGCGCAGGGAGGCCAACTCCCGCTGCATGGCGCGCAGTCGGGCCACCGTTTCCTCGGCGTGCGGCAGTAGCGTACGGCCGTGCGCGGTCAGGCGTACGCCCCGCGGCAGCCGGTCGAAGAGCGGGTCGCCGCCGAGGGCCGCCTCCAGTGAGGAGATCTGCCGCGAGACGGCGGACTGCGTCCAGCCGAGGTCGCGGGCGGCCACGGTGAAGGACCCGTGCCGCGCGACGTCCAGGAAGACGCGGAGCCAGACGGTGGAGAGGTCGGGCGGCGTCGGGGCCTGGGTCTGGACCTGGACCTGGGTCTGTGCGATCTGGTCCATCCGTGCGGTATGCGGAGTCGGCATGGCCGGCATGCTAGACATTCGCTTGTCGCATCGCATACCCGGCCCTAGCGTCGGAGGCATGAAGAAGATCGCGTTTCTTGGCCTCGGACACATGGGCACGCCGATGGCACGCCAACTCCTCGCGGCCGGGCATCCGTTGACGGTCTGGAACCGGACGGCCGAGAAGGCGCAGCCGCTGGTGTCTGAGGGGGCCCGGATCGCCGCTGACCCCGCGGAAGCCGTGCGTGACGCCGATGTCGTCATCACCATGCTGGCGGGCCCCGACGCGGTGCGTGCCGTCACCGACGCCATCGTGCCGGAGCTGCGGGCGGGCGCCCACTGGGTGGAGATGTCCACCGTGGGGCCCGATGTCGTACGGGAGTTGGGGGCGAGGGTGCCGGACGGCGTGACCCTCGTGGACGCCCCTGTGATGGGCAGCACGGACAAGGCTGCCTCGGGGAAGCTCGGCATTCTGGCGGGCGGCGATGCGGACGGGGTGGAGGGGGTCCTCGCCTGCTTCGGCCCGGTGACCCGGACGGGACCGCTCGGTTCGGGCGCGGCGCTGAAGCTCGTCGTCAACACCGCCGTCATCGGAGGCGTGGCCCTCGTGGCGGAGGCGATGAAACTGGCGGACGCGCTGGGCCTTGACGAGGGGACGGCCAAGGGGGCGCTGGCCGGAGGGCCGCTCGGGGGCGCGGTGGGCCGCGCCTTCGCCACTGATGTGCATTTCGGCAGCGACCTCGCGGTGAAGGACGTCGCGCTCGCGACCGAAGTGACCCAACTGCCCGCCATGGAAGCCGTGTTGGCCCACTACAAGGCTGCCGCCGCCGACCCGGATGTCGTCCACGAGGACATCGCGCGGGCGGTCGCCCACATCCGTTCCCGGAACACCCAGTAGCAGACCCGCCTCGAACAGGAGCAGCAGCCTCACCATGAACATAACCATCGACAACCCCGCGTCAGCGCCCCGGCCCCTGGGCCCCTACTCCCAGGTCGCCCGCGTCGAACTGGACGGCGGAGGCGCCCTGTTGTACCTCTCGGGGCAGATCGCGGAGGGCGACGGCGTCGCCGCCCAGAGCCGCGGCATCTTCGAGACCCTGTCCGCCCTGCTCAAGGCGCACGGCGCGACGCTCCACGACGTCATCAACATCCGTACGTTCATGACGGACCTCGGCGACCTCCCCGAATACGCCGCCGTACGCGCCCGGTTCCTGACCGCGACGCCGCCCACCAGCACGACGGTCGAGGTGCCCCGGCTCTTCAGGCCGGAGGCGCTCATCGAGATCGACGTCGTGGCGGCCGTGACGGCGGCCTGATCACTCGCCGCTTCCGTTCCCGCCACCGAGCAGACCCAGGAAATCCCTGAACGCCCCCGCCATGTCCACCGATTCTGGGTCCAGGAGCCACTGGTACTGAAGCCCGTCCATCACCGCGACGAGGAGCGGCGCCGCCGCCTCCGGGGTGAGACCTCCGGGAAGCCGCTCGCCGTACTCCGCGCGCAGGACCGCCGCGAACTTCTCCCGCACCGATCCGTACCGCTCGGTGAAGTACTCCCGTGTCGGATGCCCGTCCGTGACGCTCTCGCCGAGCAGTGCGGAGAAGGTCTGGATGATGCCGGGGCGCATCGCGTTGTACTCGACGAGCGAGCCGAGCAGGTCTAGGCGGATCTCGTTCGTCGGCACCGCGTCCCACTGGTCGCGGGCCTCCAGGACGGCCACGAGCAGGGCGTCCTTCGTGGGGAAGTAGTGCAGCAGACCCTGCTGGGTCAGGCCGACCCGCTCGGCGACGGCGCTCAGGCTCGCGCCGCGGTAGCCGCGCTCGGCGATCACCTCCAGGGCGGCCCGGAGGATCTCCGCACGCCGCTCCTCACTTCTGGCCCTGGTCGCCATCGTGTCTTTCCCTTCACGTTCTAGGTCCAGCTCGCGGGACGACCGTACGGCATGTTCCCCTAAATATAACGCTCGGGTTACGAAAACTACCGACCTACAGGTATGCGAGGCAGGATGGAGGGAACGCACGGAACGGACTTCACACGGATCTCACACGGACTTCAACGAGGAGGCACCGCCATGGCGGGAACCCAGGGCCCCGGAGCCACGCAGGCCGACCAGGCGCGCGAGGCGGTCGTGGAGGCCGCGCTCGCCGCGCTGGATCTGGACGCCAAGGCCCGGCTGCTCGGCGGGCGTGACATGTGGTCGCTGCACCCGCTGCCCGAGATCGGCCTGGCCTCCCTCGTGATGTCCGACGGCCCGATCGGCGTGCGCGGCACCCGCTGGACCGCCGACGACCCGTCCATCGCCCTGCCGTCCCCGACCGCGCTCGCCGCCACCTGGGACCAGGACCTCGCCCGCCGCGCGGGCACCCTCCTCGCCCAGGAGGCCCGCCGCAAGGGCGTCCACGTCCTCCTCGCGCCCACCGTCAACCTGCACCGCTCGCCGCTGGGCGGCCGGCACTTCGAGGCGTACAGCGAAGACCCGTATCTGACCGGCGTCATCGGCACCGGCTATGTCCAGGGCGTGCAGTCCGGCGGCGTCGGCACGACCGTCAAGCACTTCGTCGCGAACGATGCCGAGACCGACCGCTTCACCGTCGACAACAAGGTGGGAGCGCGCGCCCTGCGCGAGCTGTATCTCGCGCCCTTCGAGGCCATCGTCACCAACGCCCACCCCTGGGGCATCATGACCGCGTACAACCAGGTCAACGGCTCGACGATGACCGAGCACCGCTATCTGGTCAACGAAGTCCTGCGCGGCGAGTGGGGCTTCGACGGCTACAACGTCTCCGACTGGATGGCCGCCCGCTCGACCACCGGCGCCATCGAGGGCGGCCTCGACGTCGCCATGCCGGGACCGCGGACCGTGTACGGCGCCGCCCTCGCCGAAGCCGTGCGCGGCGGCCGGGTCAAGGAGTCGACGGTCGACGAAGCCGTCCGCAACGTCCTGCGTCTCGCCGCACGCGTCGGCATCCTCGAAGGCGCCGAACCCGTGGTCACCGACGTGCCCGCCGAGATCGACGGCGAAGCGCTCGCCCGCGACATCGCCCGCCGCGCCCTCGTCCTCGTGCGCAACGAGAACAACACCCTGCCGCTCAGGCCGACCGCCTCTGTCGCCCTCATCGGTGCGGCGGCGCGCAACGCCCGTGTCCTGGGCGGCGGCTCCGCCACCGTCTTCCCCCCGCGCGTGATCTCCCCGCTCGACGGCCTGACGGCGGCGCTGGGCGAGGAATCCCTGACGTACGCCGTCGGCGCCGACCCGAGCGACGAACTCGCCCCCGCCGACAAGGGCTTCGAGCTGCGCGCCATCTGCCGCGACGTGGACGGCAACATCCTGGGCGAGGGCAGCCTCCCCTCCGGCCAGGTCCAGTGGATCGGCGACGACCTGCCCGACGGCGTCACCCACGAGACGATGGCCTCCATCGAGGTCGTCGGCACGTTCACGCCGCGCGAGAGCGGCGAGCACTCCTTCGGCACGCGCGGTCTCGGCGCCTTCACGCTCACGATCGACGGCGAGGTCGTCTTCGACGGCACCGAGGTGATGGGCGCCGCGTCCGACCCCTTCGAGGCGTTCTTCGGCACACCGGTCGAGCGCGCCAAGGTGAGCCTGACGGCGGGCGAGAGCGTCGAGGTCTCCCTGCTCCACCCGCTCGACAAGGAGCACAAGGCTCCGCTGCCCGGCGTGGTGTTCTCCTTCGTGCACCTCGGCCCGCGGCGCGACCCCGACGAGCTGATCGCGGAGGCCGTGGAGGCGGCGCGGGCAGCCGACACGGCGGTCGTGGTCGTCGCCACCACCGAGCGCGTCGAGTCCGAGGGCTTCGACCGGCAGGACCTGCGCCTCCCGGGCCGCCAGGACGACCTGGTGCGCGCCGTGGCCGCGGCCAACCCCCGCACGGTCGTGGTCGTCAACTCCGGTTCCCCGGTGGAGCTTCCGTGGCGCGATGACGTCGCGGCGGTGCTGCTGGGCTGGTTCCCCGGCCAGGAGGGCGGCGCCGCGCTCGCCGACGTGCTGCTCGGCGCCCAGGAGCCGGGCGGGCGGCTGCCCACCACGTGGGGCGCCCTCGCGGACGCCCCGGTCACCCAGGTCACCCCGGCCGACGGCGAACTCGCCTACAGCGAGGGCGTTTTCATCGGCTACCGAGCCTGGGAGAAGACCGGCGCCACCCCTGCGTACGCCTTCGGCCACGGCCTCGGCTACACCGACTGGACGTACGAGTCCCTCACCGTGGAGGGCACGACGGCCACGGTCCGCGTCCGCAACTCCGGTCCGCGCGCGGGCCGCGAGGTCGTCCAGGTCTACCTCGCCCCGACCGCGGAGGACGACAACCGCCCTGCCCGCTGGCTCGCGGGCTTCGCGGGCGCCGAGGCCGCGCCCGGCGAGAGCGTGGAGGTGCGGATCGAACTCCCGCGCCGCGCCTTCGAGATCTGGGACGAGGACGCCAACTCCTGGGCACACCAGGGCGGTTCGTACGAGATTCAGGCGGGCCGTTCCATCACGGACCGCAGGCTGAGCGAGACGATCGTCGTCTGACCCTCAGCGAACCGAGAAGCCGTACACCGTCTCCGACTCGTACACCCCACCCGGCCGCAGCTCCGTGCTCGGAAACTCCGGCCGGTTGGGGGAGTCGGGGAAGTGCTGCGTCTCCAGAGCCACCCCGTCCCCTGGAGCGAACGGCAGCGACTCCTCGAAGTGATCGGCCGTGTACAGCTGAAGGCCCGGCTCCGTCGTCGACACGGTCAGCACGCGCCCGGATGCCGGATCGCTCAGCTCCGCCACCTCGACCGGCCGCGCGGTGAGCCCCTTGTCGAGCACGTAGTTGTGGTCGATCCCGGCCCCGACCTTCCGCGCGTCCCGGAAGTCGAAGCGCGTCCCGTCGACGTCCTCGTACGCCCCCGTGGGAATCTGCGCCCCGTCCGTCGGCGTGAGGCGCGCCGCCGCGATCCGCAGCTCGTGCCCGCCCGCGCCGCCGCTCCCGGCCCCCGCGAGATTCCAGTACGTGTGGTTGGTGAGGTTCACGACCGTCGGGGCGTCGGTCGTCGCCTCGTACGCGATCCGCAGCGCGCCCAACTCGTCCAGCGAGTACGTCGCCGACACCGCGAGCCGCCCGGGATAGCCCTCCTCGCCGTCCGGGCTGACCCGCGAGAGCCGCACCCCGTGCTCGACCTCCGCCGCCTCCCACACCCGCTTGTCGAAACCGGCCGTGCCGCCGTGCAGCGCGTTGGGCTCGTTGTTCCGCGCCAAGCGGTACGTCCGGCCGTCGAGCGCGAACTCGCCGCCCGCGATGCGGTTCGCGTACCGGCCCACCAGCGCCCCGAAGTACGGCCCAGGGTGATCGAGGTAGCCCTGGAGACCGTCGAAGCCGAGAGCCACCGGTGCGCAACGCCCCGACCGGTCCGGAACTTCCGCCGACTGGATGATCCCGCCGTACGTCAGGACGCGTACCCGCACCCCGCCCCTTTCCAGGGTCCAGCGATGGACGGGCGTGCCGTCGGGGAGCGCCCCGAAGAGTTCACTGCGCATGATCGCGACCCTACGCCGGGCCATGTGGCTCTCAGGCCCCGGGATCCACGGCATTCTTGGACTTCACCTGGCGGTAGGCAAGCTCGGCGAGCCGCGACTGGCCGTCTTTGCTGGGGTGGAACCAGTCCCAGTGGCTCAACTGGTCGCCGTCGAAGCGGTACTCGAAGACCGCCCCGCCGTCGTACCGGCAGCGCAGATCCTTCGCGCACACCTCCTTGAGCACGTCGTTGTACGCCACCACGCGGTTCTGCACGGTGTCCCGCCGCTCCGTCGCCGCCGCGTCCCGCGCGTCCGGGTCGGCCAGCATCGAGGCGCAGATGCCCAGCTTCCAGATCTGCTTGCCGAGCGCGTTGGTGCGCCCCTGGGACCAGAGCCGCTTCAGATCCGGTACGGACGTCACGTACACCTGGGTCTTGGGGAGCTCGCGCCGCAGCGTGCGCATCGCCTCCTCGAAGTCCGCGCGGAACTCGGCGACCGGCGTCATGGAATCCACCGAGGGACGGCACGCGTCGTTCGCGCCCGCCATCACCGTGACCAGCTCGGGGCGCTTGAGCGTGGCCTGCTCCATCTGCCCGGGCAGATCCGCCATGCGGGCGCCGGTCTTCGCGTAGTTCCAGCTGTGCTCGGCGGCCCGCTCCTTGCCGAAGAGGCGTGTGGCGAGGCTGCGCACCTCGGAGTCCGTGCCGGTCGCCCAGGACGCCTCGGGGCAGTCGGCGAGCACCGAGCAGGCGTCGAAGCCGCGGGTGATGGAGTCGCCGATGGCCGCCAGGGAGTCCGGATTCGTGTCCCAGGTCGGGGTGGGCTTGGGGGACGGCTTGTCGCGCGCGGACGGCCCGTTGGGTGCGGGGGAGTTGCCGCCTGAGGCGTCGCACGCCGTGAGCGCGGTGGCGCCGAGAAGAACCGCCGTCGCGGCGGCGACGGCGGCACGTGAGCGGTGCCTTCGGTTCCGCATCCCCAGGTCCCCTCTGTTGCCGTACGCCGGTCTGTCGCCGTGGGCCGTTGTGCTGCCGTAGGCCGACCGCGCCGTTTCGGCGCCCCTGCGAGTGAATGGTGGGCGATTCCTGGCCTCGGGACCGACGGTACGTCACACTCCTTGTTCCGCCGCACGGTAGCCTCGCCACCCAGTGGCACCCTGCTCTTCCGGTTCCGCTAAATTACATCACGTCACATCTGTCCCGTTTTCGGGAGTTTCCCGAATTCAGGGCGACAACGCTCGGCACGGGCGCGAGGCCGCTGGGGAAGGCGAACCTCGACCCACACTGGAGGTCCCGGTGACGACACGTGGAGTTCTGTACGTGCACTCCGCACCGCGCGCGCTGTGTCCGCACGTCGAATGGGCAGTCGCGGGCGTACTCGGCGCGCGCGTCAACCTCGACTGGATCAGGCAGCCCGCGGCGCCCGGCAGCTGGAGATCGGAGTTCTCCTGGCGTGGCTCGGTGGGCACCGCGTCCAAACTCGCCTCCGCCCTGCGCGGCTGGCAGCTGCTGCGCTTCGAGGTCACGTCCGAACCGTGCCCCACTGCCGAGGGCGAGCGGTACAGCGCCACACCCGAACTAGGGATCTTCCACGCGGTCACCGGCATCCACGGAGACATCCTGATCCCGGAGGACCGCCTGCGCGCCGCCCTGGCCCGCTCCCAGGCCGGCGAGAGCAACCTGGAAGCCGAGCTCGCCAAGCTGCTCGGCAAGCCCTGGGACGACGAGCTCGAGCCTTTCCGGTACGCGGGTGAGGGCGCTCCGGTGCGGTGGCTGCACCAGGTCGTCTGACGTACTTCCGGCTGTATACGGCGAAGGGCCCCCACCATGCGGTGGGAGCCCTTCGCCACGTACAGGTGACTGCTCAGAGGGTCCTGAACGCGAGCACCACGTTGTGGCCGCCGAAGCCGAACGAGTCGTTCAGCGCCGCGATCCTGCCCTCGGGCAGCGCGCGGGCCTCGTCGCGGATGACATCCGCGTCGACCTCGGGGTCGAGGTTCTCGATGTTGATCGTCGGCGGGGCCATGCGGTTCTTCAGCGCCAGGACCGTGGCCACGGTCTCCACGCCGCCCGCGCCACCGAGCAGGTGACCCGTCATCGACTTCGTGCTGGCGATCGCCATGTGGTCGACGTCGTCACCGAACGCCTTGCGCAGCGCCTTGATCTCGGCGACGTCACCCTGCGGCGTCGAGGTCGCGTGCGCGTTCACGTGCACGATCTCGGCGGGCTTGAGGTCCGTGCCGTCGATGAGGTTCTGCAGCGCGGCCGCGATGCCGTTGCCGGACGGCTCGGGCTGCGTGATGTGGTGGGCGTCGGCCGAGATGCCCTGACCGACGGCCTCCGCGTAGATCTTCGCGCCGCGGGCCCTGGCGTGCTCCTCGGACTCGAGGACGATCACGCCGGCGCCCTCGCCGAGCACGAAGCCGTTGCGGTCGACGTCGTAGGGGCGCGAGGCGCCCGCCGGGTCGTCGTTGTTCTTGGACATCGCCATCATGTTGCCGAACGCGACGATCGGCAGCGGGTGGATCGCCGCCTCCGTGCCACCCGCGACGACGACGTCGGCGCGGCCGGTGCGGATCATCTCGATCGCGTAGCCGATGGCCTCGGCGCCCGACGCGCACGCCGAAACGGGGGTGTGCACACCCGCGTGGGCGCCCAGCTCGATGCCGACGTTGGCCGCCGGGGAGTTGGGCATCAGCATCGGCACGGTGTGCGGGGAGACACGGCGTACGCCCTTCTCCTTGAGCACGTCGTACTGGTCGAGCAGGGTGGTCACGCCGCCGATGCCGGAGGCGATGACCGCGCCCAGGCGGTGCGGGTCCACGGAGGTGTCCTCGCCCGCCTTCGCGGTGTAGCCCGCGTCGGCCCAGGCCTCCTTGGCGGCGATCAGCGCGAACTGCGCCGAACGGTCCAGCTTGCGGGCCTGCGGGCGCGGAAGGACCTCGCCGGGCTCGACGGCGATCTGGCCCGCGATGCGGACCGGAAGCTCGGCCGCCCAGTCCTGCTCGAGAAGACTGACACCGGAACGGCCCGCGAGCAGACCCTCCCAGGTCGAGGCTGCGTCGCCACCCAGCGGTGTGGTTGCGCCGATACCGGTGACGACCACGGTGCGATTGGTCGAGTTCACAGGAAATTTCTCCACGGTGTTGAGGGGATCAGCGGCGCCACCGCCGGGTGGCGACAGCAGAGCAGCCTTATCAGGCCTGGTGCTTGAGGATGTAGCTGGTCGCGTCGCCGACCGTCTTGAGGTTCTTGACGTCGTCGTCCGGGATCTTGACGTCGAAGCGCTCTTCGGCGGCGACGACGACCTCGACCATGGACAGCGAGTCGACGTCCAGGTCGTCGGTGAAGGACTTGTCCAGCTGGACGTCCTCGACCGGGATGCCGGCGATCTCGTTCACGATCTCGGCGAGACCGGCGACGATCTCTTCCTGAGTGGCGGCCATGTTGGCGCTCCTTCTATGTATCCAGAGGGTGTGGCGCCCGCCGCGGCAGCGGCAGGTTGGTTTACAGCCGTACGGACCGGATGATCCGGACGTGATGCCTAGGGGAGGGTAACGACCGTGGCGGCGTACACGAGACCCGCCCCGAAGCCGATGACGAGCGCGGTGTCGCCGCTCTTCGCCTCGCCGGTCGCCAGAAGCCGCTCCATCGCGAGCGGAATCGAGGCAGCCGACGTGTTGCCGGTGGTGCGCACATCACGGGCGACCGTGACGTGTTCCGGCAGCTTCAGAGTCTTCACCATCGAGTCGATGATCCGCTCGTTGGCTTGGTGCGGGATGAAGACATCCAGTTCGTCCGCGGTGATTCCGGCCGCGTCCAGCGCCTGCTGGGCGACCTTCGCCATCTCGAACACGGCCCAGCGGAAGACCGCCTGGCCCTCCTGCGTGATCGCAGGGAACTTGATCTTGCCCGCACTGTCGAGCGGCAGCTTCGAGACATCGCCGATGTGGAAATCGTTCCACGCCACGGTCTGCTTGATGGTCTCGGACTTGTCGCCCTCGCTGCCCCAGATGGTGGGGCCGATCTGCGGTTCCTTGGCCGGACCGACGATCACGGCGCCCGCGCCGTCACCGAACAGGAAGGCCGTCGCGCGGTCCTCCAGGTCGGTCAGGTCGCTCAGCCGCTCGACGCCGATGACCAGGACGTACTCCGCGGAACCGTCGGTGATCATGCCCTTGGCGAGCGTCAGGCCGTAGCCGAAGCCCGCGCAGCCGGCGGAGATGTCGAAGGCGGCGGGCTTGCCCGCACCGATCTTGTCCGCGATCTCGGTCGCGATGGCCGGGGTCTGCTTGAAGTGCGAGACGGTCGAGACGACGACCGCGCCGATCTGCTCCGGGGTGATGCCCGCGTCGGCGATCGCCTTGCCGGAGGCCTCGACGGACATCGCGGCCACGGTCTCCTCGTCGGAGGCCCAGTGGCGGGTCGCGATGCCGGAGCGGGAGCGGATCCACTCGTCGGAGGAGTCGATCGTCTCGAGGATCACCTCGTTGGGCACGACACGGGTCGGGCGGTAGCCGCCGACACCCATGATGCGCGCGTACGGGGCGCCCTTACTGGGCTTGATCTTCGACATGCTCTCCTGGCTCCTTCTCAGGCACCCGCCGCGTCGGCGGCGGATGCGGTGTCGGCGATGAGCTCAGATGCGGCGTCGAGGTCGTCAGGTGTCTTCAGGGCCACCGTCCGCACGCCGGGCAGGGCGCGCTTGGCGAGACCGGTCAGCGTGCCGCCGGGGCACAGCTCGATCATCGCCGTGGCACCCAGGCCCTTGAACGTCTCCATGCACAGGTCCCAGCGCACGGGGTTGGCCACCTGGCCGACCAGCCGGGACAGGACGTCCGCGCCGGTCGCCACGGCCTGGCCGTCGCGGTTCGAGACGTACGTCAGCTTCGGGTCGGCCGGGTCGAGGGCCTTGGCGGCCTCCTCGAGCGTGGCGACCGCGGGTGCCATGTGGTGCGTGTGGAACGCGCCCGCCACCTTCAACGGTACGACGCGGCGGACGCCTTCGGGCTTGTCCTCGGCGAGCGCCGCGATCTGCTCGGCGGTGCCGGCGGCGACGATCTGGCCCGCGCCGTTCACGTTCGCCGGCGTCAGGCCGAGCTTCTCCAGGTGCGGGATGGTGACCTCGGGGTCGCCGCCGAGCAGCGCCGCCATGCCGGTCTCCGTGACCGCGGCGGCGTCGGCCATGGCCAGGCCCCGCTTGCGTACGAGACCGAGCGCGGCCTCGTCGCTGAGCACACCCGCGTACGCGGCGGCGGTGATCTCACCGACGCTGTGTCCCGCGACCGCGCCGGGCTTGTTCGCGGCGAGGGCGTCACTGAGTGCCTCGGCGGAGAGCAGACCGGCGGCCACAAGGAGGGGCTGGGCCACGGCGGTGTCGCGGATCGCGTCCGCGTCGGCCTGCGTGCCGTAGTGGGCAAGGTCGAGCCCGATGGCGTCCGACCACGCGCCGATGCGGTCGGCCGCACCGGGGAGGTCGAGCCAGGGGGTCAGGAAGCCGGGCGTCTGAGCGCCTTGGCCGGGAGCGACGAGTACGAGCACTCTCACACTCTCTCTTGTGGACGGTACAAGCCGCCCGTGGGGACAGGGACGAAGAACCGGTGGGGGAATTGTAGGGGCCCGACAAAATCCTACGGTTGGAGATCTCCGTCGGCCAGACGCCCCAGGATCAGTGCGATCCGCAGCGTGAATGCGGAGCGTACGTCCGATGGCGACCAGCCGGTGACGTCTGTCACACGTCGCAGCCGGTAGCGCACGGTGTTGGGGTGAACGAAGAGCATCCGGGCCGCACCTTCGAGACTGCTGGCCTGCTCCAGATAGACGCTGAGCGTCTCCAGGAGCGCGGAGCCCGCTTCCTCCAGTGGTCTGTAGATCTCCTCCACCAACTGCTCGCGCGCGGCGGGATCGCTCGCGATCGCGCGCTCCGGCAGGAGATCGTCCGCCAGGACGGGACGCGGAGCGTCCTGCCAGGCGGCGCAGGCCTTGAGCCCGGCGGCCGCGGCCTGCGCGGACCGGGTGGCGGCCAGCAGGTCGGGGACGATGGGTCCGGCGACGACGGGCCCTGCCGCGTACGGACCGATCAGGCCCTTGGCGACATGCAGCGGATTGTCGCTGCCGCCCGCGATGACGACAAGACGGTCGCCGAGCACACCGGTCAGGACCTGCAGCTTGGCGTGGCGTGCGGCGCGGCGGATGGCTTCGACGGTGAGCTCGCTGTCGCCGTCGGGTGCGGTGCCGAGGACGACACAGACGTGCTCGGGGGAGTTCCAGCCGAGCGCGGCGGCTCTGCTGACCGCCCCCTCGTCGGCCTCCCCGGAGAGCACGGCGTTCACGACCAGCGACTCGAGCCGGGCATCCCAGGCACCGCGTGCCTCGGCGGCCTGCGCGTAGACCTGCGCCGTGGCGAAGGCGATCTCGCGGGCGTACACGAGGAGCGCCTCGCGGAGGACGGACTCGTCGCCCGGGGCCGCGATCTCGTCGACCGCGGACTCCATCACCTCGATCGTCGTACGCACCATCTCCACGGTCTGGCGCAGGGTGATCGCCCTGGTCAGCTCGCGCGGGGCGGTGCCGAAGACGTCGGTCGAGATGGCCTGGGGAGCGTCGGGACGCCGGAACCACTCGGTGAACGCGGCGATACCGGCCTGCGCGACCAGACCGATCCACGACCGGTTCTCGGGGGGCATCGCCCGGTACCAGGACAGCGTCTCGTCCATGCGCGCGATGGCCTGCGCCGCGAGACTGCCGGCTGACTGCTCCAGGCGCTTCAGCGTGGCTGAGTGCGCGTGAGCCTTCCGGTGCGCGTCCTGACGGGCGGCTTCCTCGTGGCGCGCGGCTTCCTCGTGGGCTGCCTGATGGGCGTCCTGGCGGGCTTCGTTCGCAGAGGGTTCGGGCACGGGGACAAGACTGCCTTATCGGGACGGCGGTGTGCGGTGCCGGGTCTAACGTGGGGTGTGTGATTGATGTACGGCGCTCCGGCGATCGGTACCGCGGCGGGGAGCCCGCCGCCGGTATCGAGACCTTCCACGCCTTCTCCTTCGGGCCGCACTACGACCCGGACAACCTCCGCTTCGGCGCGATCCTGGCCTGCAACGAAGAGCGTCTCGCGCCCGGTGCGGGCTTCGACGAACACCCGCACAGCCACACCGAGATCGTGACCTGGGTGGTCGAGGGCGAACTGACGCACCGCGACACGACGGGCCACGAGTCGGTGGTGCGCCCCGGGGACGTCCAGCACCTGAGCGCCGCAGGCGGTGTCCGCCACGTGGAACGCAACGAGGGCGCAGCCCCCTTGGTCTTCGTCCAGATGTGGCTGTCCCCGCTCAGCCCCGGCGGCGACCCGTCCTACGAGGTGGTCCACGGCATCGCGGACTCCACTCCGTACGCGGTCCCCGCGGCGGGCGCACTCCTCCACGTCCGGCGCCTGGCCGCAGGCGAACGCACGGCAATCCCGGACGCGCCTTGTGCGTACGTTCATGTGGTGCGGGGCGAGGTCCGCATGGGCAGCGAAGACCTGACCCCGGGCGACGCGGCCCGGATCACGGCCGCGGAGGGGTTGGAGGCGGTGGCGGGGGGCGCAGGGGCGGCGGAGCTGCTGGTGTGGGAGATGGCGGGAGGCTGAGTCACGCCGCCGCCGCTGCTGGGATCGCCTACGCCGAGGGGCGGCTGCCCGCCCCCCCCCCGCTGTGGTGGGGGCAATCGTGCCGCTGGGGCGGGTCCCGCTTGGTCCGCGCTGTCGCTACTGGGTCGCCTACGCCGAGGGGCGGCTGTCCGCGCCCCTCGCTGTGGGCAATCGTGCCGCTGGGGCGGGTCCCGCTTGGTCCGCGCTGCCGCTGCTGGGTCGCCTACGCCGAGGAGCGGCTGTCCGCCCCCCCCGCTGTGGGCAATCGTGCCGCTGGGGCGGCACGGGTGGGCACAGCGGCGGCACCCCGCCCCCGCCGGGCTGCGGAAACGCTCCTTGCGGCAACCGTGCTGCGGGGGACGGCTCAAGGCTGTGGGGCACGGCGCGGCAACTGCGGGGCACGGCGCGCAACCGCGGGGCACGGCGCACAAGTGCGGGGCACAGCTGAAGACAGGCCCCCGCAAAGCGCGAGCGAACCCTTACAGCTCGGAGAGCACCGCATCGGTGAACGAAGGCCACGCCTCAACGGCCCACGGCCCGAACGCCCGATCCGCCAGAGCGACACACGCCGCCCCCGCATCGGGATCGACCCAGAGGAACGTCCCGGCCTGCCCGAAGTGCCCAAACGTCCGCGGCGAAGACGAACTCCCGGTCCAGTGCGGCGACTTGGAGTCCCGAATCTCGAACCCGAGCCCCCAGTCGTTGGGACTCTGATGCCCGTACCCGGGAAGCACACCCTTCAGCCCCGGATACGCCACAGACATCGCCTCGGCCACCGTCCGCGGATCAAGCAACCGCGGCGCCTGCACCTCCGCGGCGAACTTCACCAGGTCATCGACAGTGGACACCCCGTCCTTGGCGGGCGAAGCCCCTCCGTCGAGCGAGGTGGCCCCCATGCCCAACGGCTCGAGCACGGCCTGCCGCAGATACTCCCCGAAGGGAATGTCCGTCGTCTTGGCGATGTGATCCCCGAGCACCTCGAACCCCGAGTTCGAATACAGCCGCCGCGTCCCGGCAGGCGCAGTCACCCGGTGCTCGTCGAACGCAAGACCGCTGGTGTGCGCCAGCAGATGCCGCACGGTCGACCCCTCGGGCCCGGCGGGCTCATCGAGCTCGATCGCCCCCTCTTCGTACGCCACAAGCACCGCGTACGCCGCCAGCGGCTTGGTGACCGAAGCGAGCGCGAAACGGTGCCCGGTGGGCCCGTGCGCCCCGACGACCGTGCCGTCCGCGCGCACGACGGCGGCGGCAGCGGTAGGGACCGGCCAGTTCTCGATCAACGCCAGGCTCTGCATGCGTACGAGCCTAATTCCTTCGTAAGGACCCCAGGGACATCGGGTAGATCTCCCCGGGTGTTCGACTACTGCGAGCCGTGACGCCTTGTACGAGCCGGGCTCGTGAAGCCTCCGCTTAGAGCGGCGCGTGGTCCCCAGTGCTCAGTGGTGGTGGTCGTGTGGGCGCCGGGCCGAGACGCCTCCGGTCGGCCTGGCCGTTGATGCCTCCGGACAGATTGGCGGCGCCCGGCGCCTTCACGACAGCCACCACGGTCGGCGGTGATGTTCTATGGGCGCCGAGCGGACGTCTCCGCTGGACCTGGCCTCGATGCCTCTAGCCAGAGCGACGACGCTCGGCACCTATAGAGCGTCAATACCTACTCGCTTGATCACTCGTTGGTGTTGGTGGGGCGAGCCCACTGCACGGTGACCTCTCGATACGCCTGAGCTGTCTGAGCTCCCGCAATAGACCGAGGCCCGTGAGGTGCGCTGGTGCCACGAACACGGCTAGTGAGGCGTCGGACCGACCCCAGCGGTTGAGTCCTGGAATTAGGTCGCCGCGTGGCTCCGTATGCGCTCGTGACCAGCGCAGAACCTGCACTATGGGGAGGGGATTACCTTGATCTACTGCGGAATTGACTGGGCGGAAAGGACGCACGATTTCGCCCTGGTCAACGACACAGGCGAGTTACTGGCCAAGCGGCACATCACCGATGACGCCGCTGGCTACAAGACCTTGCTGGATCTGTTGGCCGAGTACGGCGACACTGAAGATGATCCGATCCCGGTGGCGATCGAGACCTCCCGCGGCCTGCTGGTCGCGGTCCTGCGGCAAGGCAAGCGGAAGGTCTTCGCGATCAATCCTATGGCCGCGGCCCGATACCGTGACCGGCACAGCGTCTCGCGCAAGAAGTCCGACCCCGGCGACGCCCTCGTCCTCGCTAATGTGCTGCGGACCGACATGCATGCCCACCGGCCCCTGCCCAACGACAGCGACCTGGCCCGCGCTATCGCGGTCCTCGCCCGCGCCCAGCAGGATGCGACCTGGAACCGCCAGCAGATGGCCAACCAACTCCGTTCTCTGCTCCGTGAGTACTACCCCGCCGTCTTGGACGCCTTCGCCACCTGGACGAACGGCCTCTGCCGCCCCGAGGCCCGCGAGCTCCTCAAACTCGCCCCCACCCCCGCCAGTGCTGCACGACTGAGCCGCACGCAGATCAGCGCGGCCCTCAAACGGGCCGGCCGCAAACGAGGCATCGAGACCGAGGCCGAGCGGCTCCGCGAAGCTTTCCGTGCCGACTCGGCCCACCAGCCCCCGCTCGTCGAAGATGCCCTCGGCCAGCAGATGCTCGCCCTCCTCGGCCAGCTGGAAGCTGCCTGCACCGCCGCGGATGACCTCGCGAAGGCGGTGGAAGAGGCTTTCCCTCAGCACCCGGACGCTGAAGTGATCCTGAGCTTCCCCGGTCTTGGAGCTCAGCTCGGCGCCCGGGTGCTGGCCGAGATCGGAGACGACCACGCCCGGTTCGCCGATGCCCGTGGGCTGAAGGCCTACGCGGGCGCCTCGCCCATCACCCGAGCCTCTGGCAAGAAGTCCAGCATCACCCGACGACGGATCAAGAACGACCGCCTCAACCACGCTGGCTATCTCTGGGCCTTCTCTGCCCCGAACGGCTCTCCGGGTGCCAAGGCGCACTACCGCCGACGCCGCGACGAGCACGGAGACTGGCACGCATCCGCCCTCCGTAACCTCTTCAACCGCCTCCTCGGCCAGCTCTATCACTGCCTGAAGAACCACGAGTTGTTCGATGAAGTGACGGCGTTCCCTCGCTCGCATGCCGCTGCGGCTTGACTTTTAGCTTCGTGAGGCGTCTAAGCGCCCTACAGGCTCAGCCGCATCGAGGGGTCGGGCTTGCGCACGAAACCGAGCGAGGCGTACAGCGGCTCCGCCTCCGCCGACGCGTTGAGATCGACACTCCCCGCACCACGCTCCCGGAACCAGTCGAGCAGCACCTCCATACAGGCCCGCGCATACCCACGCCGCCGCTGATCCGGATCGGTGGCGACGCTGAACACATAACCGATGACGCCCCGCGGATTGCCCGCCCGCCCGATGCGGTAGTCCAGGGTCCCCACCACCAGCGCCGCAAGCTTCCCTGGCCGGTCCGGCCGGTCGACGACGAAGGCGGCGAAGTCGCCGTCCGGATCGGCCAGTTTGTCCCGGACGACAGGAAGGGACTCGGCATGCCAGCCGGTGTCGGACCCGGAGGCGGACGCTGACCCGGTAGCGAACACCGAGTCGATCATCACCTGCCGCAGCCTGATCAGTTCCTCGGCATCCTCTGGCGTGGCGCGCCGCACAAGACTCATGATCGGCACCGTAGTCACCGGATGAAGCGGCGTCCTCCGTTTTTCCGAGGGTTTGTTTACGTCACATATTCCCTCCCGGTTCTGCTTGCTTAGAGCGCACTCCAAGGTTCTAGCGTGGTGGTCATGACGGTGATGGAGACCGAGACCCGCACAAAGGGCCCCACGCAGAGCGTGACCGAAGCGACGCCAGGTGCGGCAGGTACGGCAGGCGCTGCCGGTACCGCCGGGAGCTCCGACGGCTCCGACAGCTCCGACGGCGTTGGCACCAAGCCTGACGCCTGCGCCTCGGCACCCCCCGCGCACCCCCGCCCGACCGGACAGGACCACTACACGATCAGTGAGGTCGTCGCCTTCATCGGCCTGACCGCGCACACCCTGCGCTGGTACGAGCGAATCGGCCTGATGCCCCACATCGACCGCTCCCACACGGGCCAGCGCCGCTACCGCAACCGCGATCTGGACTGGCTCACCTTCGTCGGCAAGCTGCGCCTCACCGGCATGCCGGTGGCGGACATGGTCCGCTACGCCGAGCTGGTGCGCGAGGGCGAACACACCTTCACCGAGCGCCACGAACTCCTCGAACAGACCCGCCGCGACGTCCGCACCCGCATAGCGGAGCTCCAGGACACGCTGGCCGTACTCGACTACAAGATCAACTTTTACGCTGACGCCCGCCCGGCGCCGGAGAGGCTCTGACACTGATGACCGCAGAGACACCCAAGACCCCCGAGACGCCTACGACCCCCGAGACGCCTACGACCCCCGAGACGGCTGCGACCCCGGAGACGGCTGCGGCGACGGGGACCCCCGGGAAGACCCCCGCCCGGATCGCGAAGGTGCAGCTCGGCACAGGCGGCCCCGAAGTCGGCGTCCAGGGACTCGGCTGCATGGGCATGAGCTTCGCCTACGGCCCCACCGACGCCGACGAGGCCCGGGCGACCCTGGAGCGCGCCCTCGAACTGGGCGTCACCCTCTACGACACCGCCGACGCCTACGCCGCCGGTGAGAACGAGAAGTTCCTCTCCCCCTTCCTCAAGGCACACCGCGACGAGGTCGTCCTCGCCACCAAGTTCGCCCTGGCCATCGACCCGGACGACCCGACCAAGCGGATCATCAACAACGATCCCGCCTACATTCGCGCCTGCATCGACGCCAGCCTCCAACGCCTCGGCGTGGACGTCATCGATCTCTACTACATGCACCGCCGCAACCCCCAGGTGCCGATCGAGGAAACGATCGGCGTGATGGCCGAGTTGGTCGCCGCCGGCAAGGTCAAGCACCTCGGCCTCAGCGAGGTCACAGGACCCGAACTCCGCGCCGCCCACGCCGTCCACCCCATCGCCGCCGTCCAGTCGGAGTGGTCGCTCTTCAGCCGTGACATCGAGCAGGGCGTCGTCCCCGTCGCCGCCGAACTAGGCGTCGCCCTCGTCCCGTACTCCCCGCTCGGCCGCGGCTTCCTCACCGGCTCGTTCGTCAGCGCCGACAAGGAACTCGGCGAGGACGACTTCCGCCGCCAGCAGCCCCGCTTCACGGGCGACAACGCCGCCACCAACGCGGCCCTCCTCGAGCCCGTCCGCACCGTCGCCGAAGCCCACTGCGCGAGCCTCGGCCAGGTCGCCCTCGCCTGGGTCCAACAGCAGGCCCAGGCCCACGGCCTGGCCGTCGTCCCCATCCCCGGCACCCGCAAGCGCACCCGCGTCGAGGAGAACACCGCGGCTACCCACCTGAATCTCACCCCCTCCGAACTCGCCCTGCTGAACCCCATCGCCGCCCAGGTAGCAGGCGACCGCTACGCCGACATGACGTTCACATCGGCGGGCCGCGAATAACACGCAACCAGCTGCTCCGCAGGCGCGGCGGACCACACCCCAACAGCCCACCCTGCGCCGCACCTTGCGCCGCATGCCCCGCCCCGAGGGGACACCTGCCGATCCACCCGGGAGCTCCTTTCCCCGCAGGGACCCCGCCGCCCATTCCTTCACGCCAGCCCCAGTGCGAAGACCGCGAACCCGGCCGCCAAGAGCCCGGCGAGTGCCCTTCGTGCATGCGTGGCTCGCTTCCATGGGGCCTCGAAGCCTCGGGTGTAGCGGCCTATCAGCAGCAGGAGCGCTCCGAAGACCGGAAGCCAGGCGATCCGGGCGGCTATCCAGGCCCAGGTGTCCGGACCCGCCGTCAGCCCTGGCACCGTGGCGCCGAGGAACGAGCCGGGTACGGCCGCCGCGAGCATCGCCGTCTGGTGCCAGCACAGGATCGTCATCGCCGACAGGTTGATCACGACCACCGGTGCCCACAGGGCGGGCCTGCGCAGCAACTTGCCGATGCGTTCCCGCAGCAGGATCGCCGCCCCGCTCTGCGCGGCGGCCAGCGCCAGGACCAGCAGCGACGGGGGATGGGAGTTCGTCCGGGCCTCACCCGGGACGCCGACCATCGACGTCGGATAGTGGAGGACGAACAGCAGTGCCGCGAAGAGGGCTGTCCCTCCGACGAGCAGCAGCCACCCTCCGCGCCTGCCCAGCTTCTTCTCGCCCCAGCTGACGCCCAGTTGATAGGCGAACATCCAGCCGGGCAGCAGATTCAGCAGGCTCAGCCAGGACGGCATGGCCTCCCCGGACGGGCCGTAGCGCAGGAAGTCGACGACGGCGACCGATCCGAGCAGAGGCGCCGCGGCCCAGGCGCCGAGCCGCTCGGCCGCCTTTATGCACCATGGGGTGAGCGCGGTGATCACCGCATAGATCCCGACGAACCACAGTGGCTGTATCACCAGCGTGGACCCCGTGCGCAGAGTCGTGCCCGGCACCCCCATCGCGTACAGCACCGGGATCAGTGCGGCCCAGACAGCCGTCACCCCGAGGACCGGACGTCCGAGCCGTGCCACTCGCCCGCGAAGCCAGCGCCTCGTCGACTCGCCACGCGCCGCCGCCCGGCGATACGACAGGACGGAGGCATAGCCGCCCACCAGGAAGAAGATGCCCAGCATCTGCAGCACCCAGCTGAGCGGCGCGAAGAATCCGAACGACGCCAGGGGGCTGGCATTGTGCAGTGCCCCGCCCGCGTCGAGCGTGAATCCGCCGAGCAGCCAGTGCCCGGTCGGCACGGCGAGCAGGGCGAGCGCACGCAGCCCGTCTATGGCCCGGTCGCGATGTGCGGGTGTCTTGGCGTCGATCGCCGACGCGGACCTGCGCAGGGTGGTCAGTGGCGTGAGGCTCATGGCCGCTCTCCGATGGGGCGGGCGTCGGCGGCGGGCGCGCTTCCGGCGGTGCCGTCGTCCGGGATGCTGGGGGCAGTGGTCTCCGCGATGGCGGCGAAGGCCTGGAGGGAATCCGTCCCCGGGGCGAAGTAGCCGGTGTGGCCCTCGGCTCGCTCTGCGGGAACGCGTCGGGCGCCGAATCCCGGATCGGCCGGGTCCTCGCCATGGCCGAGGCCGAACAGCTCGACGTTCGGCACGTCACCGATCCAGTCGCTGTCGTCCTTGGCCGCCCACACGCGGGCGGAGGTGTGCAGATCGGTCACGCTGTCCGCACGCATGCCGGGTGAACCGAGCACCACCAGGTCGGACGCCGGCAGTTGTGGGGCCGCCAGACCGCACACCACCGAGCCGTAGCTGTGGCAGAACACGGCGGGGCGTGGGGCGCCGGACGCCGTCAGGCCCTGTACGAACTGGGCCAGCCGTGGCGCGCCGGCCTCCGCGAGCCGTCCCGTGGCGGCGTCGGGGCCGAGGCCGACCGGGGTGGTGTACCCGGCCCAGGCCACCACGGCCGTGTCGTCGCCCGCCGTGGCGTGCAGGGAGCGTGCCATCCCGGCCGGTGTGCCGTACTGGTCCTTCGAGCGGTCGAAGGTGCTCAGGTCCATGTCGGAGCCCGGGACGACAACGGATACGTGTCGGGCGCTCGCCAAGTCTCCATAGACCTCGGCTACTTGGCCTCTGCCGCGTGGGTCGAACGCGAGTATCTGCCGACCGGGGCTCAGGAGCTCTTCGTAACGCGTGATGAGGGATCGGGCTCGCTCGTGGTCCTGGAGGGTGAGACCGGGGTCGCTCTCGCGCTTCTGCTCGCGGGCACGCTCGGCTTTCAGGGAGAGGGAGTTGGCCTTGAAGCGCAGGGCGGTCGGGGCGCCGTCCAGATTGCCGACGACCGAGGGGTGCCGTGCGGCCAGCCTGTGCTGCTGGGCCTCGCTCAACGAGTCGAAGAACGCGGCGACTCGGGCGGGGGCGGTGGCTGCCGGATCAGGCAGCGGAACCCCCCACGTATGGTCCGCGCGCCAGGCCTGTGTGCCCGGCGGTGGGCCCGTGAGCGGCTGCTGCTCATTTCCGACCGCCCAGCCGGTCGTGCCGGTCACGATCGTCGTCGTGAGCGCCGCGGCGATCAGCGTCCGCTTGCTGCGGGCCTTCCAGCTCCCGCGGGCTTTCCAAGAACGAAGGCGCATGGCCCGTCTCCCTCCCCATCTCGTGGCACGCTCTGGCGTGACGAGGGGAAAAGTAGGGAGACGGTGCCCCGCGGCACCTCACACTGGGGAGCCAACTCGCAGGTCGTATCGGGGTATGTGGAGCTCATACCGCGGTATGGGGGGAGAGAGTTCTACTGCTCCCCGGGCGTGATCAGCCCCGACTCATAGGCGAAGATCACAGCCTGCGCCCGGTCCCGCAGGTCCAGCTTGGACAGCACCTTGCCGATATGGGTCTTCACGGTCTGCTCGGCGAGGACCAAACGCTCGGCGATCTCCTGATTGGACAGGCCGCGCGCGATCAGCACCAGTACCTCGGTCTCACGCGGCGTCAGGCCGTTCAGCCGCAGGGACTGGTCATTGCGGGGCCGCTGCTTGGCGAAGTCCGTGATCAGACGTCGCGTCACCGAGGGAGCGAGCAGCGCCTCGCCCGCCGCCACCACGCGTACCGCGGAGATCAGATCGGCGGGCGGGGCGTCCTTGAGGAGAAAGCCCGAGGCTCCGGCACGCAGCGCCTCGTACACATAGTCGTCCACGTCGAAGGTGGTGAGCATCAGCACCTTCGGCACGTGCACCACCCCGGGCGGCGGGTCCAACAGGGCGCGGGCCGCGGCGAGTCCGTCCATCTCGGGCATCCGGACATCCATCAGGACGACATCGGGATGGGTGTTGCGGCTGACGTCGACGCCCTCCTTGCCGTTCCGTGCCTCGCCCACGACGTCGATGTCGCTCTGGGCCGCAAGGAGTGCGGCGAAGCCGGCCCGCACCATGTTCTGGTCATCGACGATGATCACGCGGATGGTCATGCGGTGCCGGAGTCCTTTTTGAGGAGGGGGAGTTGGGCCGCCACACGGAAGCCGCCGTCGGGCAGCGGCCCGGTATCGACCGTGCCGCCGACCAACCGTACGCGTTCGCGCATGCCGACGAGACCGTGACCTGTGCCGCTGTGCTCCAACGAGTCGGGTGTTTCCGTGGGCGGGCCGTTGACCACGAGGATCAGCAGATGCTCCTCGTCCAGGGTGACGGTGATGGTGGTGCGCGCTCCCGGAGCGTGCCGCATCACGTTCGACAGGGCTTCCTGGACGATGCGGTACGCGGACAGGTCGACGGCCGGTGTGACGTCGGCCAGCTGTGTGAGCACCGACAGTTCAGGACGTGACAGATCGATCGGTACGCCCGCGCGCACCGTCGCCTCCACCAGATGCGGCAGTCTGCTGAGCCCCGGCTGCGGAGCCCTCTCGCCCGGTGCGTCCTCGCTGCGCAGCACCGCGAGCAGCCGCCGCATCTCGGTGAGGGATTCACGGGCGCTGGCCGCGATGCTCCCGAACTCCTCGCGCGCCGCGTCCGGAAGGCCGTCGAGGCGGTAGGGCGCGGAGTCGGCCTGCACCGTGATCACCGACATGTGGTGAGCGACGACATCGTGCAACTCCCGCGCTATGCGGGCCCGTTCCTCGAGGAGGGTTCGCTGGGCGCGCTCGGCCTCGCTGATGGTCTCCTGCTCGATGAGTCTGCGCTGCGCGTCGCCACGCTCGCGCAGCAGCGCGCCCATCAGCAGCGCGACGCCGCTCAGCACGATCAGCAGCACGCTGGTGTCCTGGCTGCCGGCGTCGCGGAACGCACCGAGGACGAGGCTCACGACGACGGTGACCAGCCAGATCCCCAGGAGGGTGCGACGGCTCTCACGCAGGGACAGCAGGAGGCACACGACCACGTAACCCACGATGATCATGGCTGTCCAGGGGGCGGGGCGGTCGTTGCCCATGGACAGCGTCACGATCGCCCCGATGACATCCGCGACGATGACGATGCACCAGGCGGCCAGCGGGCGGCTGATGGCCAGCAGCAGCGGCGCGGCCTGCGCGACGCCCAGTGCGCCCGCCAGACCGCCGTTCACCCCATAGTCGTTCGCCAGCACCTGGGTGGTGACCGGGATGAGTACCGCGACGAACCCCAGCGCGATGATCAAGGGAATCAGCCGCATCCAGCGCTTGGGCGCCCGGGCGAGGAGCGGCTCGGCCCGCCCCGCGGGTGTGGAGAGGAAGGCCCCTGCTCTGCCGAGCCCGTCGCGGACGCCCGCCGTCGCACGCTGAAGGGTGACCCCGCGCCCGTCCGGCTCGGAGGCCGGGGGGCGGGGATCCTGGTCCGGTGGTGTCGATGCGCTGCTCATGGCCTGATCAGCGTAGGCATGAAGCACGCCCTGCGGCGTCGTACCGCGGAGCTGACCCGCCCCTCATACCTGGGTACGAACCGGGCTTCCCTCGATACTCAGGTATGACCCGGAGCCGGGGACTCGGGGCCAGTGACGCAGGCCCCCGCCGGGTCGGGTCACAGCTCCGCCAGCAGCTCGGCCTTCTTCGTCGTGAATTCCTCGTCCGTGAGCAGACCGGCCTGGTGCAGCTCGCCGAGGTGCCGGATGCGCTCCGCGATGTCGGCCGGGTCGCGACGGGCCACCGGGGCGTCGCCGGGGACCGTGCCGGGCGTCAGGGCCGGGCCCGACGCCCGCACGGCGGCGAGCACCGACGCCGCGAACGGCAGCGACTCGTGCACTGGCCCGTACCCGAGACCGAAGACGACAGCCGCCGGATCCTGGTCCGCCTGCGCGGGCTGGGCGAGCGGAGTCTCACGGCGCAGGAGCCGCAGATGGCCCTCGAAGACCTCCGGCGAGCGCCACTCGACGCCGCTCAGGTCCGTGACCAGGAAGCTCTGGTCGCCGGCTTTCCACTTCGCGGACGAAGCGCCCGTCCAGAACCACCGGAAGGCCACTGATTTGCCGTCGAAGGACGCCTTGCCGTCATACGCCTTGAACTGCAACGGAGTCTCCGGCGGGGCCACCAGATAGCGGTCCGGAGGTCCGCAGTCGCCCTCTGTGAGCTGGGCCCGCAGCTCGTCCGCGTAGTACTCGGCGAGCGTCTCCCGCTCGGCGGGCAGCACGAGTCGATACGGGTCACAGCCGTCCTTGAGCTGTCCCGCGGCCGCCTCCATCAGCGGATCGGCGCCCGGTCTCGGCACGGCGTGCAGGACGACCGTCCCGCGCTTGCCGGGAGTAAGTGTCACCGCCGCGATCGCCTCGTGGGGGATGCGGCGTTCGCCGAGCGCCTGAAGGAGCTTCGGCGTGCGGATCCCCCGTTCGAAGCGGATGAGCACGGAGTCGGACTCGAACTCCCAGGCGGCATGAAATCCGGCCAGTACGTCACCCATGCGGCTCATCGTAGGCGGCACGCGCGCCTCCGTCCCTCCTGCGGCGTGCCGCTGTTTTGTCGATTTCTACGCGCGTCAGGCCACTGCCGTGCCGGAAAATTCCTTCCGGCACGCGTCATCCCCGCTCGCGCACCGCACCGAGCGGTACGAACCAATGCCGATGTCGGCGAAGTTCCTGAGGCTCTCCGTGCCCGGCTCGAAGTAGCCGGTGTGGCCGATCGCGCCCCGTGCGGACAGCACGCGCGCGCCGAAGTCCCGGGAGACGGGATCGGCACCGTGGCCGAGCCCGCCGACCTCCATGTTTGGCACATCCTGGATCCAGTCGTCGCCGTCCCTTGTGGCCCAGATCCGGGCACCTGTGCCCAGCTGTGCCACCGTGTCCGCGCGCATGCCGGGGCTGCCCGCGACCGCGATGTCGGAGACGCGGGAGGGCAGCTGCCGCGCGGCGACCCCACACACCACCGAGCCGTAGCTGTGGCAGTACAGCGCGACCGGCGAGTGACCCGGCAGACTGCGGACCAGAGAGTTGAGCCGGACCGCGCCCTCATCCGCGCGCATGGACGTGGCCGCGTCCACACCGAGGCCGACAGGCGCGGTGTAGTCGGCCCAGGCGATCACGGCGGTACGCGCGCGTGGGCTCGCCGAGTGCTCCGCGCCGTACAGCGCCTTGGCCATGCCGACGGGTGCCGAGTACTTGCGGTTCGTCCGCTCGAACGTCAGCAGGTTCGTGTCCACCCCGGGCACCACGACCGACACCCTGGAAGCCCGGTCGAGGTCTCCGAAGACCTCGGCTATACGCCCCGACCCCATGGGGTCGAAGGACAGGACCTGCCGACCCGGGTGCATCATCACGCCGAAGCGCTTCATTCTGCGCTCCGCCTCCTGTTGCCCGAGAGGGGAGAGGCGGTTGTCGTGCATGCGCCGTCGCTCGGTCTTGCGCGCTTGCTCCAGGGCGATGCGGTTCGCGCGATATCGCAGCTCTACGGGGGCACCGTTCATGTTGCCGACCGCTAGGGGGTAGCGGGTGGCGAGTCGGGTGCGCTGTTGCGCGTTGAGCGACGTGAAGAAGTGAGCGAGCTTGCCGGCCGGGGCGCTGGCGTCGGGCAGGACCCGTCCGCCGATGTGCCCGCGATCCCAGGCGGAGAGCGAGGCCGCGAGCGGCGAGGCGGCGTCCTTGTGGTGGCGCACCGCGGTCCAGCCCGTGGTCGCCAGCATGACGAACACGACGGCGAGCGCGAGCAGTGTGCGCCAGGCGCTGAGTTGAGGGGAGGAGTCGAAGGAAGTCACTACGGAACACCCTAGGAGAATCGTGATGCCTACCGTGCACCGGGTGAGGCAGATCACGTTTCCTGTGGGGTAATTGAGGCAAAGCGGGCGCACGCTGAGTGTTTCCGTCACACTCCGTAGGCGGCGTGTGCGCGCAGCGCACCCGGGCGCGCCATTACTGACGGTGCATCAACAGATCACTCAACGTGTTGATTTGTTCGATGGGTCGACCCATCGCGTGACCCGACTCGGAGTGAGCGCACCGTCACTCCGCACGCCAGTCCTCCGCCAACGCGGGCCCCAGATGGTCGAGATATGACTCGGTGATCGCGCGGATCGACTCCACGCTCGAGTCCTCGCCCGCGCCCCACAGCCGCCCGGTCACACGCATCACTCCACTGAAGGCGGCCACCACCACGCGCGGTCGGGGGTCCGTGTCCAGGTCGAGCCCCTCACGCTCGGCGATCACGCGCGCGATCTCTTCCTCCATCTCGATGGACCGGCGCAGGTGAGCGGCGAGCAGGGAAGGGGTGGACTCGATCATCTGGTAGGTCCGCATGTGGAGTTCGACCGGGACGACCTCCTCGATGGACCGGCCCATCGCGTCCCAGGCCCCGATGACGGCCCCGCGCAGAGCCGCGAACGGAGCTTCGTCGGCAGGGCGTTCGCGCAGCGTCTCCACGAACCGCTGCTCCACCATCTCCTGCACCGCGAAGGCGGTCTCCTGCTTGTTGGTGAAGTACCGGAAGAACGTGCGCTGCGAGACGTCGACGGCTTCGGCGATCTCGTCGACCGTCGTCTCCTCGAATCCCTTGGTCGTGAAGAGCTCGAGCGCCGCGCGCAGGAGCGCGTCACGGGTGCGCTGCTTCTTGCGCTCGCGCAGTCCGGGCCGGGAGGGCTCACCAGAGATGTCTCCGGAGGTCTCGGCGTGCGGTTTCGCGGGGTCCGCCGCTCGCTGCTCGGTCCTCACGCCATGGCCCTCTTTCCACCGTTCTGACCAGCTCACCATACCTGTGAGCTACGTGACAGTTACCGGCTTGTGAAATGGTTTGTCAACTGTCAGCGACTGACACTAGCCTCGAACGCATGACTAGTCAGATCACCGTCGACAAGGCGGACAAGGCGCCGGAGCCGTCGTCCGCTCCGGCCCCGGCCAAGGGGCTCCGCGGCCACCCTTGGCTGACGCTCTTCTCCGTCGCGATCGGCGTGATGATGGTTGCCCTGGACGGCACCATCGTCGCGATCGCCAACCCGGCCATCGCGAAAGACCTCGGCACCACCATGGCCGGTGTCCAGTGGATCACCAACGGTTACCTTCTCGCGCTCGCCGTCGCGCTGATCACCGCCGGCAAGCTCGGTGACCGGTTCGGTCACCGGCAGACCTTCCTGATAGGCGTGGCGGGCTTCGCCGTCGCATCGGGCGCCATCGGGTTCTCCAGCAGCGTCGGCCTGGTCGTCGCCTTCCGCGTGCTCCAGGGCCTCTTCGGAGCCCTCCTGATGCCGGCCGCGCTCGGCCTGCTGCGCGCCACCTTCCCCGCCGAGAAGCTGAACATGGCCATCGGCATCTGGGGCATGGTCATCGGCGCCTCGACCGCGGGCGGCCCCATCGTCGGCGGTCTGCTCGTCGAACACGTCAGCTGGCAGTCGGTGTTCTTCATCAACGTGCCGGTGGGCGTCATCGCCCTCGCCCTCGGCCTTGTGATCCTCAAGGACCACCGCGCGGAGAACGCGCCGAAGTCCTTCGACATCCCCGGCATCGTCCTGCTGTCGGGCGGCATGTTCGCGCTGATCCTGGCCCTCATCAAGGGCTCGGAGTGGGGCTGGGGCGGCTCCAGGACGCTGCTCTTCCTCGCGGGTGCGGTGGTTCTCTTCGCGCTCTTCGCCTTCTGGGAGACGAAGGTCAAGGAACCGCTCATCCCGCTGGGCATGTTCAGGTCCATCCCGCTGTCCGCGGGCACGGTCCTGATGGTGCTGATGGCCTTCGCCTTCATGGGCGGCCTGTTCTTCGTCACGTTCTATCTGCAGAACGTGCATGGCATGAGCCCGGTCGACAGCGGACTGCACCTCCTGCCACTGACGGCCATGATGATCGTGGCCTCGCCGATCGCCGGCGCGCTCATCACCAAGTTCGGCCCGCGCGTCCCGCTCGTCGGCGGCATGGTGGCCACGGCCATCGCGATGTTCGGCATGTCCACGATGACGACGGACACCGCGACGCTGCCGATGTCGCTCTGGCTCGGCCTGCTCGGCCTTGGCCTCGCGCCCGTGATGGTGGGAGCCACCGAGGTCATCGTCGGCAACGCCCCGCTGGAGCTGTCCGGCGTGGCGGGCGGTCTGCAGCAGGCCGGCATGCAGGTCGGCGGCGCGCTCGGCACGGCGGTACTCGGCGCGGTGATGGCCGCCCGGGTAGACGAAGACCTCCCCGCGAACTGGGCGGACGCCAAGCTTCCGCCCATGACGCCGGACCAGCTCGACCAGGCGTCCGCCGTCGTCGAGATGGGCGGAGCCCCGGTCCCGCCGAAGGCGCCCGAGCCGGTCGCCGAAGCGATCACCTCGGTCGCGCATGACACGTTCGTGTCCGGCATGGGCCTGGCCTTCACCGTCGCCGGTGTCGTCGCGGTCATCGCGGCCCTGGTCGCCACGTTGACCAAGCGAGGCGCCAACGCCGACGCGGGCGCCGGAGTCGGACACATCTAGCCGCGCTCGCGCACATCTAGCCGCGCTCACGCCGGTCGCGCTCACGCATCAGGGAAAGCCCCTCAGGGTTCAACTGGGGGGCTTTCGCCTATCTGGGTGACGCACATCCGTACCCCTTCCGATGGGGCTGGCGAGTGGGTCACAGTTCTGGCAAGTGATCGACACGACACGGGAGTTGAAGCAGATGCGTACGACCATGCCCACGTCCTTCGCCGCGGCCGCACTCGCCACGGTGATCCTCACCCCCGCACAGGCCGGTGCCACGGCACCGTCCACACAGGCCGATCTCGCGACACCCGCGAAGCACGCCGGGGCAACAGCGCCGCCCACGCTCGCCGGTTGCGGGCCGGGGGAGCTCTGTCTATGGGGAAAGGCGGAGTTCAAAGGCGCCCGACAGACGTACGAGCTGTCCGAGATCGACATCGAGAGCTGTGTAGCGCTGCCGGAGGGGGGCAGCGCTCAAGCACTCGCCAACCGCACGGGCCGGCCGGTCACCACGTATCAATCCGCGGAGTGTGCCGAGACCGGCGAGTTCGACACATACCCAGGGGGTGGCAGCTGGGTCCCCGAATCGCCTTACCGCGTCAGGGCGTTCAAGGTCTGGGAGAACTGACCGGAGGGACGTCAGGACCATCCGCGGCCGGCGCCGGCCGCGGAACCTCCGCCGCACCGGGCACCGCCCCGGCCGCACCCATCCCTGCTCCCTCCGCCGCACCGGGCACCGCCCCAGCCGCACCCATCCCTGCTCCCTCCGCCGCACCGGGCACCGCCCCGGCCGCACCCATCCCTGCTCCCGCCGCCACACCGGGCACCGCCCCGCCCGACAGCGCGGTCACCTGTGCTCGTAGCGCTCGCACCTCCGTCGTCAGCGCCTCGATCGCCGCCGTCTGGCGCCGTTCCTCGACGTCGTCCCGGTCGAAGCGCGAGATGAACCAGGCCGCGATGTTGGCGGTGACCACACCCAGGAGCGCGATGCCCGACAGCATCAGGCCGACCGCAAGCACGCGGCCGAGTCCGGTCGTCGGCGCGTGATCGCCGTAGCCGACGGTGGTCATCGTGGTGAAGGACCACCACACCGCGTCGCCAAGGGTCTTGATATTGCCGTTCGGTGACTCCCGCTCCACCGAAAGGACTGCCAGCGAACCGAACATGAGGAGGCCCACGACAGCCCCGGCGACATACGTCGTCAGCTGAATCTGAGACGCCATCCGGGCCCGGCGCCCGACCAGCAACAGAGTCGAGACCAGCCGCAGCAACCGCAGCGGCTGCAACATCGGGAGGAGGACAGCACCGAGGTCGAGCCAGTGCGAGCGGACGAACTGCTTGCGGTGGTCGGTGAGGTAGAGACGTACGAGATAGTCCGTGGCGAAGGAACCCCAGACGATCCACTCCACCACGGTGCACGTGGTTCCGACGCTCTTGCTCGCGTCGGGCACCACGATGGGCACGGCGTAGGCGACGGCGAAGGCCACCGCGAGCGCGAGGAGCGGACGCTGGGTACGTCGCTCCCAACGGAGCTGTGCCGGTTGGTGCTTTATGGGCGCTTCCATGCGCGCATCGTAGGAAACGCCGGAGGGTGGCGGGAGCCTCCGCCCCACCACCCTCCGAACGACCTACGTGCTACAGGGCACCCCTGCGCCATGAGTGCTCGCCGGTAGCTGCACCGCTGGCGCTGCACCCGTCGGCGCTGCACCGCCTAGGCGTCGCCCCCAGCGGCGCCCGGGTCAGCCGCCGTGACGTCGAGCAGCTGGTAGCGGTCGATGGCCTGCTTCAGTACGGAGCGGTCGAGCTTGCCCTCGCGGGCCAGCTCGGTGAGCACACCGACCACGATCGACTGCGCGTCGATGTGGAAGAAGCGGCGGGCCGCACCGCGGGTGTCCGCGAAGCCGAAGCCGTCGGCGCCCAAGGACTGGTACGTGCCGGGGACCCAGCGGGAGATCTGGTCGGGGACGCTCCGCATCCAGTCGGAGACGGCCACGAACGGGCCCTCGGCGCCGGACAGCTTCTGCGTCACGTACGGGGTGCGCTGCTCCTCCTCGGGGTGCAGGAGGTTGTGGCGCTCCACGTCGACCGCCTCGCGGCGCAGTTCGTTCCAGGAGGTCGCCGACCAGACGTCCGCCTTGACGTTCCACTCCGAAGCGAGGATCTGCTGTGCCTCGACCGCCCATGGCACCGCGACACCGGAGGCGAGGATCTGCGCCGGGATGGCGCCCTGCTCGCCCGCCTTGAAGCGGTAGATGCCCTTGAGGATGCCGTCGACGTCCACATCGGCGGGCTCGGCCGGGTGCTGGATCGGCTCGTTGTAGACGGTGAGGTAGTAGAAGACGTCCTCGCTGTCGGGGCCGTACATCCGGCGCAGGCCGTCCTTGACGATGTGCGCGATCTCGTAGCCGAAGGCCGGGTCGTAGGCGACGCAGCCCGGGTTGGTCGAGGCGAGCAGCTGCGAGTGGCCGTCCGCGTGCTGGAGGCCCTCGCCGGTCAGTGTCGTGCGGCCGGCGGTGGCACCGAGGACGAAGCCGCGGGCCAGCTGGTCGGCCATCTGCCAGAACTGGTCGCCGGTGCGCTGGAAACCGAACATCGAGTAGAAGACGTACACCGGGATCAGCGGTTCGCCGTGGGTGGCGTAGGCCGAGCCCGCGGCGATCAGCGAGGCCGTGCAGCCGGCCTCGGAGATGCCGTCGTGCAGCATCTGACCGGTCGGGGACTCCTTGTAGGCGAGGAGCAGCTCACGGTCGACAGCCTCGTACTGCTGGCCGAGCGGGTTGTAGATCTTCGCGCTCGGGAAGAAGGCGTCCATGCCGAAGGTGCGGTACTCGTCGGGGGCGATCAGCACGAAGCGCTTGCCGATCTCCTTGTCCCGCATGAGGTCCTTCAGGATGCGGACGAACGCCATGGTGGTGGCGATCGACTGCTGGCCCGAGCCCTTCTTCGCGGCCGCGTACGCCTTCTCCTCGGGGAGCGGGAGCGGCTTCGAGCGGACCACGCGGGTCGGGACGTAACCGCCGAGGCCCTGGCGGCGGTCGTGCATGTACTGGATCTCTTCCGAGTCACGGCCCGGGTGGTAGTACGGCGGGGCGCCGCCCTCCAGTTCCTTGTCCGTGATCGGGATGTGCAGGCGGTCGCGGAAGCCCTTGAGGTCGTCGGCCGTCAGCTTCTTCATCTGGTGCGTGGCGTTGCGGCCCTCGAAGTTCGGGCCGAGCGTCCAGCCCTTGACCGTCTGCGCCAGGATGACGGTCGGCTGGCCCTTGTGGGCCTTGGCGGCCGCGTACGCCGCGTAGACCTTCTTGTGGTCGTGGCCGCCGCGGCCCAGGTGCAGGATCTGCTCGTCGGTCATGTTCTCGACCATGGAGCGCAGGCGGTGGTCGTCGCCGAAGAAGTGCTCACGGATGTACGAGCCGGTCTCGGTCGCGTACGTCTGGAACTGGCCGTCGGGCGTCGTGTTGAGCCGGTTGACCAGCACACCGTCGCGGTCCTGTGCGAGCAGCGGGTCCCAACTGCGGTCCCAGACCAGCTTGATGACGTTCCAGCCGGCGCCGCGGAACTGCGACTCGAGCTCCTGGATGATCTTCCCGTTGCCGCGCACCGGGCCGTCGAGGCGCTGGAGGTTGCAGTTGACGACGAAGGTCAGGTTGTCCAGGCCCTCGCGGGCGGCGATGGAGAGCTGGCCGAGCGACTCGGGTTCGTCCATCTCGCCGTCGCCGAGGTAGGCCCAGACGTGCGACTTGGAGGTGTCGGCGATGCCGCGCGCCTCCATGTAGCGGTTCATCCGCGCCTGGAAGATCGCGCCGAGCGGGCCGAGGCCCATCGAGACGGTCGGGAACTCCCAGAAGTCCGGCATCAGACGCGGGTGCGGGTAGGACGAAAGGCCGTTCGGAGCCTTCGACTTCTCCTGGCGGAACGCGTCGAGCTGCTGCTCGGAGAGCCGGTCGAGGAGGAACGCGCGGGCGTAGATGCCGGGGGACGCGTGCCCCTGGAAGAAGATCTGGTCGCCGCCGTCGCCCTCGTCCTTGCCGCGGAAGAAGTGGTTGAAGCCCACGTCGTAGAGCGAGGCCGATGAGGCGAAGGTGGCGATGTGACCGCCGACCCCGATGCCGGGACGCTGGGCGCGCGACACCATCACGGCGGCGTTCCAGCGGGTCGCGTTCAGGACCTTGCGCTCGATCTCCTCGTTGCCGGGGAAGAACGGCTCGTCCTTGGTGGCGATCGTGTTGACGTAGTCCGTGCTGCGCATCTCGGGGACGGCGACACGCTTCTCGCGCGCACGTTCGATAAGCCGGAGCATCAGGTAGCGGGCCCGCTCGCGGCCGCGTTCGTCGACCGCGGCATCGAGGGAGTCGAGCCACTCCTGGGTCTCTTCGGGATCGAAGTCCGGGACCTGACTCGGCAGGCCGCCAATGATGATCGGGTTGCGATCGGATCCGGAAGCCACGCTGTTCCTTCGCTGTTGGGGCTTTCGCCTGGGTTCTGCCTGGCTGTGAGACGTTCCCCATCGTGTACCGCGTAGGCGGAATCGTCATCTCTACTGAGAGGTAACCGAGGGGTCCGCCCGGCGGCCCTGGGGTAGGCTCGACCAAATCGCAACGATACGCCCATCCCGCCTAGCCGGTTCGTAAGGCCGTTCGGACCTCAGTTCCGTTCGGTGTCGTACGAGCGAAGTCGAGCGAAGTGCGAGCGGAGAAGGATCTGGCAGGTGGGCCTTGAGTTGCGGCGACACGGCCGGGAACGTCACCGTTTCAGCGGTCTTGACGGCCGGGTACTTGCGCGATCCGGTCCGCCCGTGTGGACTACCGCCAATGTCCCGCGCACGCGCGTGGGTGAAGGCATTCCCGAAAACATGATCAGGAGGCAAGCCGTGAGCGCGACCGCGGACCACGCGGAGGAGCGGACCAACCCTGCCGCGAGGCTGGGTTTCCAGCCCGAGCAGGTGGTCCAGGAGATCGGCTACGACGACGATGTCGATCAGGAGCTCCGCGAGGCCATTGAAGGGGTGATCGGCAGCGAGCTCGTCGACGAGGAATACGACGACACTGCTGACGCCGTGGTGCTGTGGTTCCGCGAGGACGACGGCGACCTGACGGATGCGCTGGTAGACGCCACCCAGCTGATCGAAGAGGGCGGCGACCTCTGGCTGATGACGCCGAAGACAGGCCGCGACGGCTATGTCGAGCCGAGCGACATCAACGAAGCAGCGCAGACGGCCGGCCTCGCTCAGACCAAGAGCATCAACGCGGGCAAGGACTGGACGGGCAGCCGTCTGGTCACGCCGAAGGCGGCAGCCAAGAAGCGGTGAAGCTGCCGCTCAGGCAGCAGGAAGTCGACTGAGCCAATCGCTGTGAGCTGAGCCCCCACCGACGCATGCCGGTGGGGGCTCACGCGTGCGTGGGGGCCCGAGAGACGGCGCGGAGAAGTGCCCGCCCTGGGGGGTGATCGGACGAAACGCCCGTTGCGTAGGGTGGTCGTCACCCGAACAGCCCCATCGAAGGGATGCGAACTCATGGCGCTCGCTGGAATCGCGACCGGCACCAAGGCCCCGGACTTCGAGTTGAAGGACAACCACGGCCGGACCGTGCGGCTGTCGGACTTCCGCGGCGAGAAGAACGTGGTGCTGCTCTTCTATCCGTTCGCGTTCACCGGTGTGTGCACGGGCGAGCTCTGCGCACTCCGCGACGAACTGCCGAAGTTCGTCAACGACGACACCCAGCTGCTCGCGGTCTCGAACGACTCCATCCACACCCTGCGCGTATTCGCCGAACAGGAGGGCCTGGAGTACCCCCTGCTCTCCGATTTCTGGCCGCACGGCGAGGCGTCGCGCGCGTACGAGGTCTTCGATGAGGACAAGGGCTGCGCGGTGCGCGGCACCTTCATCATCGACAAGGAGGGCGTGGTGCGCTGGACTGTCGTCAACGGCCTGCCGGACGCCCGCGATCTCAACGAGTACGTCAAGGCGCTCGGCACCCTGTGATTCCTCAGGGGTGACACCCTGTGTTTCTTCAGGTGCAGAGCCTGTGGCAGCCGGGAACCGGTCACTAGGATCCACTCGTTGATCCGATGGCAAGCACGACTGGGGCTCCCCGCCCCTGGACATCAATTGGGAGGATTTGTGGGAGTCAGCCTCAGCAAGGGCGGCAACGTATCGCTGAGCAAGGAGGCGCCCGGCCTGACCGCGGTTCTGGTCGGCCTGGGCTGGGATGTCCGCACCACCACCGGTACGGACTTCGACCTCGACGCCAGCGCCATTCTGACCAACGCCGAGGGCAAGGTCAGCAGCGACGGCAACTTCGTGTTCTTCAACAACCTGAAGAGCCCGGACGGATCCGTCGAGCACACCGGTGACAACACCACCGGTGAGGGCGAGGGCGACGACGAGGCGATCAAGGTCAACCTGGCGGCCGTTCCGGCCGACGTGGACAAGATCGTGTTCCCGGTCTCGATCTACGACGCCGAGACCCGCCAGCAGTCGTTCGGCCAGGTCCGCAACGCGTTCATCCGCGTCGTGAACCAGGCGGGCGGCGCGGAGATCGCGCGGTACGACCTCTCCGAGGACGCCTCGACGGAGACGGCGATGGTCTTCGGCGAGCTGTACCGCAACGGGGCGGAGTGGAAGTTCCGCGCCGTCGGCCAGGGCTACGCCTCGGGCCTGCGCGGCATCGCGCAGGACTTCGGCGTCAACGTCTGAGCCGAGTAACGCCCTCCGCCTTGTCGTCCGGCGCCGCACACCACGAGTGCGGCGCCGGACGCGCTCAAAACTCCTGCTCCCGGGCACTGCTCCCGAACCATGGGGGACCGGGGAATCTTGCTCTCGAACCACGGGGAGGACCACATCATGGGCGTCACGCTCGCCAAGGGAGGCAACGTCTCCCTCTCCAAGGCCGCACCGAACCTCACACAGGTCCTGGTCGGACTCGGCTGGGACGCGCGCTCCACCACCGGAGCCCCCTTCGACCTCGACGCCAGCGCGCTGATGTGCAACTCGGGCCGGATTCTCGGCGACGAGTGGTTCGTCTTCTACAACAACCTCAAGAGCCCGGACGGCTCTGTCGAACACACCGGCGACAACCTCACGGGTGAGGGTGACGGGGACGACGAGTCGCTCCTGATCGACCTCTCCAAGGTTCCCGCCACCTGCGACAAGATCGTCTTCCCTGTCTCGATCCATGACGCGGACAATCGCGGCCAGGCGTTCGGCCAGGTCAGTAACGCTTTCATCCGCGTGGTCAATCAAGCCGACCACCAGGAGCTCGCGCGGTACGACCTCTCCGAGGACGCCTCCACGGAGACCGCGATGATCTTCGGCGAGGTCTATCGCTACGGCGGCGAATGGAAGTTCCGCGCCGTTGGGCAGGGGTACGCGTCAGGTCTGCGGGGCATCGCTCTAGACTTCGGGGTCAATGTTTCGTAAAGCAGGGGACCGGCGCGGGGGAGACCGCTAAACGGGAGCCCGTACACACACGATTGGGTAGCCAGTGCTTCTGAAAACCTTCGGCTGGTCGTTCGCGGTTACCGCGCTCGGCCTGGTCGCGGCGGTGTTCTACGGGGGGTGGACAGGTTTCGGGGTCGTGGCGATCCTGTCCATCCTCGAGATCTCGCTGTCCTTCGACAACGCGGTGGTCAACGCCGGGATCCTGAAGAAGATGAGTGCCTTCTGGCAGAAGATCTTCCTCACCATCGGTGTGCTGATCGCCGTCTTCGGCATGCGGCTCGTGTTCCCCGTCGCGATCGTGGCCATCAGCGCCAAGATCGGCCCGATCGAGGCTGTGCGTCTCGCGCTCAACGACAAGGACCGGTACCAGCAGCTGGTGACCGACGCTCACCCGTCGATCGCCGCGTTCGGTGGCATGTTCCTGTTGATGATTTTCCTCGACTTCGTTTTCGAGGACCGTGACATCAAGTGGCTCGGCTGGCTGGAGCGCCCCCTCGCCAAGCTCGGCAAGATCGACATGCTGTCGGCCTGCGTCGCGCTCATCGTGCTCATGATCTCCGCGATGACCGTCGCCACCCACGCCCACCAGCACGGCGGGACACACGTGGACAAGGCGGAGACGGTGCTGCTGTCCGGCGTCGCCGGACTCATCACGTATCTCATCGTGGGCGGCCTATCCGGCTTCTTCGAGAGCAAGATCGAGGAAGAGGAGGAGCGCGAGCACGAGCAGGAGGAAGAGGCCAGGAGGAGCGGCAAGAAGGTTCCTGCCGTCGTCATGGTCGGCAAGGCCGCGTTCTTCATGTTCCTGTACCTCGAGGTCCTGGACGCGTCGTTCTCCTTCGACGGTGTCATCGGTGCCTTCGCCGTCACCAACGACATCGTCCTGATGGCGCTCGGTCTCGGCATCGGCGCGATGTACGTCCGGTCCCTCACCGTCTACCTGGTCCGCCAGGGCACCCTGGACGACTACGTCTACCTGGAGCACGGCGCGCACTACGCGATCGGCGCCCTCGCCGTGATCCTCCTCGTCACCATCCAGTACGAGATCCACGAGGTCATCACGGGCTCGGTCGGTGTCATCCTGATTCTCTGGTCCTTCATCTCGTCCGTCCGCCGCAACAAGCGACTCGCGGCAGCGGAGGGCAAGGGCTCGGGCTCGGAGAAGTCCGAGGTGCCTTCCGGCGTCTGACCGAGAGTCCGACCCGTTCCCGGAGTGTGACGCGGGGCCGAGTGAGGAACGCTTCTGAGCGGGGCGGCCATCGAGGACGAGTCCTCCTGGCCGCCCCGTGGCATTCGTAAGGGGCCCATGGGGCTCCGGCACTTTTTTGGGGGCGGCGATGTCCTTCTGGGACGGTTTGTGGCGTGGGCGCTCGATGGACTACGAGTCGGGCAGCGCGGCGACCAACTCCATCGAACTCACCAAGCGGAACCCGACGGTCTCGCTCAACAAACAGGGCGCGGCCACCGGCAATCTCCGGGTCAACCTCTCCTGGCAGATGCGTACGTCCGACATCATCGGCAAGCCCAAGGGCGGCGGCCTGCTGCGCCACCCCTTCAGGATGTTCCAGCCCGACGTGGTGCAGGCGCACACCCAGGGCGTGGTCAACGTCGACCTCGACCTCGGCTGTCTGTACGAGACGGTGGAAGGCACCAAGGGCGTCGTACAGCCGCTGGGCAGCTTCTTCGGCAGCCTGAACGCCCCGCCGTACGTGAAGCTCAGCGGCGACGACCGGTTCGGTTCGCCGTCCGGCGAGACGATCTACGTGAACCTCGACCACCGCGAGTCGATCAAGCGGCTGCTGTTCTTCGCCTACATATACGACCAGACGCCGGCCTTCGACCGCACGCACGCCAAGGTGACGCTCTACCCCAGCAACGGCCCGCGGATCGAGATCGACCTGGACGAGCGCCAGCCGCAGGCCCGCTCCTGTGCCGTCTTCACGCTGGAGAACGTCAAGGGCGAGCTGGTCGTGCGCCGCGAGGTGAAGTTCGTGTACGGCTTCCAGGCCGAGCTCGACCGGCTGTACGGCTGGGGGCTGCAGTGGGGCCGGGGCTACAAGACGAACGCGGGCCGCGCCTGAACGCCGCCGGGTGCCCAGCGTGCTGAACGGCCCTGTGCGCTCGGCGTGCCCGGCGTGTCCCGCCTGCCGCGGCTGCCGCGCCTGTCCCGCCTGTCCCGCGTCCTCAGCGTGCGAGGAACTGCGGGCCCTGGGGCGGCAGCTGGAAGTTCGGGTCGGGCATCGGGGCCACGGGCTGCGGATAGCCGTACGAAGGCTGCGGGAGCGGCGCCGCATGAGCGGGCGCGGGCTGCGGGTAGCCGTAGGACGGCTGCGGGGCGGGCTGGTGGCGCGGGGGCTCGGGAGGGTAGCCGTACGCGGGCTGCGGGGCAGGGGAGGGGAAGGGCTGCGGAGCAGGAGCCTGCGGAACCGGAGCCTGCGTGGCCGGTTCGGGCAGCGGCTGCCGCTGGGGATACGGCTGCGGGAGCGAGGCCTCGGTCGTCGGCTCGGGCACCGCCTCGGACTCGTCCACGGAGATGCCGAAGTCCCCGGCGAGACCCTCCAGGCCGTTCAGGTAGCCCTCACCCAGGGCGCGGAACTTCCAGACGTCACCGCGGCGGTAGAGCTCGCCGCAGATCAGGGCCGTCTCGGCGCCCGTCTGCGGGGTGATGTCGAAGTAGGCGAGCGGTTCGGCCTCGCCCGCGCCGGCGTCGTACAGCAGGATGCGCAGCGCGCGTACGTTCTCGAAGGCGACGTTCTCGGCGGAGGCGACGAGCAGGACCCGGCTCACGGCGGGATCCAGGCTCGCCATGTCCGTCTGGATCGTGTCGGTCAGGCCTTCGGAGAGGCCCTGGGAGACGCGCTTCTTGCCGAGCCGCCAGACCTTGCCCGACGGATGGCGCGGCTGGTTGTAGAAGACGAAGTCCTCGTCGGACCGCACGCGGCCGTCGGCGCCGAGGAGCAGAGCCGACGCGTCGACGTCCGGGACGCCCTGACCAGGGGTCCAGCGCAGCACGGCGCGGACTGCCGTGGCTTCGAGCGGGACGTTCGACCCCTTCAACATCGCGTGCGTCATGCGGTCATCCTGCCTTCCCGGGTTTGGACGGGACAACGCGGGGGTGACGGTGTGTGGCCTGTGTGTCTGACATGGCCGGGTTACCTGAATTTCATGCCCATGGGGAACCCTTGACACCCGTCCCTACGTACTATTACCGGCCACATCACGTCGGATCGCGCCGACGAGTACAGGGGAAATCATGCGTCATTTCGGGCATATCGCCCCAGAGGTGCGACAGCGTCTCTTCCATCGGGAGCCGTGCGCCTTCACCGCGGACTCCTCCCCGCGTCTGCTCGCCGCCGCCCTGGGAGCCACGCTCTACAGCCCTGCCACGCGCCCCCGCCTCGCCGACGACATCCTCAAGCAGGCCGGGCGTGGCGTGATCTCGATGGTGCTCTGCCTGGAGGACTCGATCGATGACGCGGAGGTCATCGGCGCCGAGGAGAACCTGGTCAGACAGTTCGCCGACCTCGCCGAGCGGGACGGCGCGGAGCCCCCGCTCCTCTTCGTACGCGTCCGGGCCCCCGAACAGATAGCCGACCTGGCGGCCCGCCTCGGCCCCAGCATCCGCCTGCTGTCCGGATTCGTACTGCCCAAGTTCACCGAGGAGCGAGGCGTCGCCTTCCTGGAGTCGCTCGCCGTGGCGGAAGCCACGAGCGGCCGCCGGCTCTTCGCGATGCCGGTCCTCGAATCGCCCGAACTGCTGCACCTGGAGAGCCGCGCCGAGGCCCTCGCCGGGATCGCCCGCACCGTCGACAAGTACCGCGAGCGGGTGCTCGCGCTGCGGCTCGGCGTCACCGACTTCTGCTCGGCGTACGGACTGCGCAGGCCGCCGCACATGACCGCGTACGACGTCCACATCGTGGCCTCGGTCATCGCCGACGTGGTCAATCACCTCGGCAGGGCCGACGGCACGGGCTTCACCGTGACCGGCCCCGTGTGGGAGTACTTCCGCGTCCAGGAGAGGATGTTCAAGCCGCAGCTGCGCCGGAGTCCCTTCCTGGAAGGCCGGGCGGAGGAGCTGCGGCAGGCACTCATCGAGCACGACATCGACGGGCTGCTGCGCGAGATCGAGCTCGACCGGGCCAACGGCCTGCTCGGCAAGACCTGCATCCACCCCTCGCACGTGCTGCCCGTGCACGCGCTCTCGGTCGTCAGCCACGAGGAGTTCAGCGACGCCGAGGACATCCTGCGCCCGGAACGGGACGGCGGAGGGGTCATGCGCTCGGCGTACACGAACAAGATGAACGAAGTGAAGCCGCACCGCGCCTGGGCCGAAAGGACCCTCCAGCGCGCCGAGGTCTTCGGCGTCGCGCGCGAGGACATCGGCTTCGTGGAGCTGCTCACCGCCGGGCTCTCCGACTGACCACCGGGTCTCTCTTTTTCTCCGGCTGAACGTAAGGACTGTGCGAGTGAACGTAAGGACTGTGCGAGGACTGTGAACGACGACGTGGTGTGGTCAGGGACGTGGGTCGCCGAGCGGCTCGGTGTGGAGTTGGCCGGAGACGCGGGGCTGAGCGACCTGCTCGGCCTCGCCCTGCGCCGCAACCCGAAGCGGGCGCACCTCCTGGTGTCGAACGTCCTCGGCAAGCATGTGCCGCAGCTCCCGTCCGTCGTGTACGCGGCGGGGCGCGACCTCGGTGTCCGGGTGCGCGCGCTCCTGGGCGACGCGGAGGCCCGGCGCGCGGTCGTGCTCGGTTACGCGGAGACGGCGACCGGCCTCGGCCACTGCGTCGCGGACGGCATCGGCCTCGCGCCCTACCTCCACTCCACGCGCCGTCCGGTCGACTCGGTGCGCAGGGCCGGCGGCTTCGAGGAGTCCCACTCGCACGCGACCTCGCACCTGCTGCTCCCCGAGGACCCCCGGCTGCTCACCAGGGACGGCCCGCTCGTCCTCGTCGACGACGAGTTCTCCACCGGCAACACCGTCCTCAACACCATCCGCGCCCTGCACGAGCTGTACCCGCGCGAGCGGTACGTCATCGTGGCGCTCGTCGACATGCGCTCCCCGCAGGACCAGGGCCGCCTGGCCGCCTTCGCCCGGGAGATCGGCGCGCGGGTCGACCTGATCACGACGGCGTCCGGCACGGTGAGCCTGCCGGACGGGGTCCTGGAGAAGGGCCAGGCACTGGTCGAGGAGTACGAGGCTTCGGCGCTCCCCGCCCCGCGCCGCGAGGCCGGCTCGGTCACCCGGGTCGACCTCGGCTGGCCCGCCGGAGTGCCGGACGGCGGGCGCCACGGCTTCACCCCCGAGCACCGGGCGGCGCTGGAGGCGGCGCTGCCGGGGATGGCGGACCGGATCGCGGAAGCGCTGGCTCCGGCTCTCGCGAGCGCCGGGGTTCCCGGCGTCTCGCCGCGCCGCGTCCTCGTCCTCGGCTTCGAGGAGCTGATGTACGCGCCGCTGGCCCTCGGCATGGCGCTGGAGGAGCGGCTGCCCACCGGCACCGCGGACGTGCGGTACTCCACCACCACCCGCTCGCCCGTCCTCGCCGTCGACGACCCCGGCTACGCCATCCGCAGCCGCCTCGTCTTCCCCGCCCACGACGACCCCGCCGACGGACCCGGCGAGAGGTACGCGTACAACGTCGCGGGCGGTGACTTCAACGCGATCGTCATCGTGGTCGACTCCATGGCCGACCGCCCCGAACTCCACGCCCCCGACGGCCTGTTGGTGCAGCTCGCCGCGCACGCCCCACAGGTGCTGCTTGCCGTCGTGCCCTCGTACGTCCCCGAGCAAGCCCCTGTGCGTCTCCCCGAGCACGCCCCCGAAAGGCCCTCCATGCTGCCCGAGCCCCTCCGCGGCCCCGACTTCTCCTCGTACGCGGCCGAAGACGTCGGCTGGCTGCTCCAGGACCTCTCGGACGTGCGACTCGAGGCGCCCACCGAGGAGCGCGAGGAGGCGATACAGAGCGGTGGCGCGCACTACGCCGAGTCGCTGCCGGTCGAGTACCAGCCGAGCCCGCAGTACCAAGAGCTGTTCCGCGCGGCGCTCGGCACCTCCGCCGCCCGCATCGCGCAGGCCGTCGGCACCGTCACCGAGACCGTGCTCGCCGAGCGCTCACCTCGCCCCGTCCTCGTCTCGCTCGCCCGCGCGGGCACGCCGGTCGGCGTACTGATGCGGCGCTGGGCGCGGCACCGGCACGGCCTCGACCTGCCGCACTACGCCGTGTCGATCGTGCGCGGCCGGGGCATCGACGCCAACGCGCTGCGGTGGCTCGCCGCCCACCACGACGCGGCCGACGTCGTCTTCGTCGACGGCTGGACGGGCAAGGGGGCGATCACGCGTGAACTCGCCGACGCGGTAAGGGAGTTCGAGGAGGCGGGAGGTCCGGCTGGCTTCAACCCGGAGATCGCCGTGCTCGCCGACCCCGGCTCCTGCGTCCGCACCTACGGCACCCGCGAGGACTTCCTCATCCCCTCGGCCTGCCTCAACTCGACGGTGTCCGGGCTGATATCGCGCACGGTCCTGCGTGCGGACCTCGTCGGCCCTGACGACTTCCACGGCGCGAAGTTCTACCGCGAGCTCGCCGACGGCGACCTCTCCCTCGACTTCCTGGACGCCATCACGGCCCGCTTCGACGAGGTGGCCGACGCCGTGGACGCCCAGGCCAAGGAGCTGCTCTCGGCGGACAGGGCCCCGACCTGGGAGGGCTGGGCCGCCGTCGAGCGGATCAGTGAGGAGTACGGGATCCACGACGTGAACCTGGTCAAGCCGGGCGTCGGTGAGACGACGCGCGTGCTGCTGCGCCGCGTTCCCTGGAAGATCCTGGCGCGCGCGGGTGCGGGCGCCGACCTCGACCACGTACGGCTCCTCGCGGAGCAGCGCGGCGTGCCGGTCGAGGAGGTAGCCGAACTCCCTTACACCTGCGTCGGACTGATCCACCCTCAGTTCACACGCGGAGCCACCGGCACGGACGGCAAGGCGGTGGCCTCCAAGTGAGCACTCCCCGCACCGTGCTGGTCGCCAGCGACCTCGACCGCACCCTCATCTACTCCGCCGCAGCCCTCGGCCTGACCATGCCCGACGCCGAGGCGCCGCGCCTGCTGTGCGTCGAGGTGTACGAGAGCAAGCCCCTGTCGTACGTCACCGAGACCGCCGCCGGGCTCCTTGACGAGGTGGGCCGTGGCTCGGTCTTCGTGCCGACGACCACGCGGACGCGCGAGCAGTACGGCCGCATCCATCTGCCCGGCCCCGCACCGGAGTTCGCGATCTGCGCGAACGGCGGGCACCTGCTGGTCGACGGGGTCTCCGACCCCGGCTGGCGGGCGGGCGTCGACCGCCGCCTCGCCGCGGAGTGCGCCACGCTCGACGAGGTCCGCGCGTACATGGTGCGCACCGCCGACCCGGCCTGGCTCCTGAAGGAGCGGGTGGCCGAGGACCTCTTCGCCTATCTGGTCGTCGAACGCTCCTTGCTGCCGAAGGAGTGGGTCAAGGAGCTCGCCGTGTGGGCGGAGGAGCGCGGCTGGACCGTCTCGCTCCAGGGCCGCAAGATCTACGCCGTACCGAAGCCGCTGACCAAGAGCGCGGCGGTGCGCGAGGTGGCCCGCCGTATCGACGCGGACGAGATCCTCGCCGCCGGTGACTCGCTCCTCGACGCTGATCTGCTGCTCGCCGCCGACCGCTCCTGGCGGCCGGGCCACGGCGAACTGGCGGACACGGGCTGGACGGCACCGGGGCTCACGGTGCTGCAGGAGCGGGGGGTCGCGGCGGGGGAGGAGATCCTGCGGGGGTTCCTTGCGGCGGCAGGGCGTTGAGCAGCTGAGCCTTGGTCTTGCGGCGTGGGGGCCCTTCTGCCGAAGCCGCGCGCCCCGGCTGATCCGCTGCCGCTGAGAGGCCTCGGGGTACGAGGGCCTCCGGCCGGCACACCGGAGCACGCACTGAACGACGCGGAAACGCACTCCACTTCCCCCAGACCGCTTAGCCTTGGCCCATGCCCCGATACGAGTACCGCTGCCGTTCCTGCGGCGACACCTTTGAGCTGAGCCGCCCGATGGCCGAGTCCGCCGCCCCCGCGGCCTGCCCCGCCGGACACGAGGACACGGTGAAGCTGCTGTCGACGGTGGCGGTAGGGGGCTCGACCTCGTCGCCCACCCCCGCCCCGCGTGGCGGAGGCGGAGGCGGCTGCTGTGGCGGGGGCTGCTGCGGCTAGGGGGACGGCTGGCGGGGCGGGCCTGCTTCAGGGGGCCCGCTACGAGAGCGAGGGCGAGAACGGGCCGAGGCCGCTAGCAGGACTGCGGTTCCGGGGCCTGCTCCCGCGTGGCGTTGGTGGGACTGTGCTCCGGGGTTCTGTTGCCGTGTGGCGTTGGTGGGATCACGGTCCCGGGCCCTGCTGTCGCGAGGCGCTAGCGGACCACCGTTCCCGGGCCCGCTCCCAGCAGACCCAGTTCCGCCCGCGTCGGCGCGCCTTCCCAGTCTCCGTGCGATGCCACGGCGAAGGCGCCCGTGGTCACGGCCCTGTCCAGGCGTCCCGTCACGTCCTCCCCGTCGAGCAGCGCCGACAGATACCCGGCGACGAACGCGTCCCCCGCGCCCACCGCGTCCACGGCCCGCACCGGGCGCGCCGGCGCGTACAGCTCGCCGTCGGCGGTGTACGCGGTCGCACCGTCGGCGCCGAGCTTGACCACGACCTCGCGCACGCCCCGCGCGAGGAGCGCCTTGGCCAGGGCTTGGGCTTCACCGGAGGCTGTCGTTTCCGGTACGCACAGCGGCAGTTCGTCGTCCGACGCGATGAGGACGTCGACGTACGGAATCCAGGAACGCATGACCGCCGAGGACTCCTCGTCGCTCCACAGCCGCGAGCGGAAGTTGACGTCGAGGCAGACCGTCGTGTCGTGCTCCCCGGCCAGTTCGAGGGCGCGGCGGCAGGCGGCCAGGGCGGAAGGGCCGAGTGCCGGGGTGATGCCGGTGAGGTGCAGTACGCGGGGCACGCCAGGCGAGGTGAAGGCGCCCTCGACCGCGGCCGCCGTGAGGCGTGAACCGGCGGAGCCCGCACGGTAGTAGTGCACGCGGGTCACTTCGGGAAGCCGCGGTTCGAAGAGGATGAGTCCCGTGGGCGCGTCCAGATCACGGGTCGCGCCGGAGACGTCGACTCCCTCGGCCCGCAGCGTGCGCAGCACCAGCTCGCCCGCCTCGTCATCGCCGACCGCGCCCGCCCACCGCGTCGCGTGGCCGAGGCGCGCGAGACCGATCGCCACGTTCGACTCGGCGCCCGCGATGGACACGTCCATCGAACCGCCCAGCTTGAGCGGGCCGCTGCCGCGCAGGGCGACCATCGTCTCGCCCAGGGTGAGGACGTCGGTCGTCACGACCGGGGTCGTGGTGCCGCTCATCGGCCTGCTCCCGCCGCTGCCCCCGCGACCGCCACGAACTGCGCCGCGCGCTTGCGCAGCGCGTCCAGGTCGCCGCCGTCCGCCGCGTCCCCCACGAGCGGGGAGCCGACGCCGACCGCGACCGCGCCGAGCGCCAGGTACTCCTCGGCGGCGGCCGCGTCCACGCCGCCCACCGGTACGAAGGGCAGGTCGGGGAAGGGGGCTCGCAGCGCCTTGAGATACGCGGGGCCGCCCATCGCCGAAGCGGGGAAGATCTTCAGCGCGGTGGCGTCTGCCGCGCTCGCGGCGATCACGTCGGTGGGGGTCAACACCCCGGCGGCTACGGGCAGTTCACGACGCAGCGCCTCGTCCACCCCGGCTCCGAGCCCCGGCGTCACGATCAGATTGGCCCCCGCGTCCGCGGCTCGTCGCGCGTCGTCCGAGGTGAGGACCGTGCCCGCGCCCAGCCAGGCCGCGCCGCCCAGCTCGGCGCGCGCCCGCCGCAGGACACCGAGGGCGTCGGCGCCGCTGAGGGAGACCTCGACGAGCGGCACACCGGACTCGACGAGCGCCATGACGGTGCGGAAGGAGGCCTCCGCGTCGGTGCCGCGCACGATGGCGAGCAGGCGCTGGTTCCGCAGGGCTGAACTGAAGGCAGTGGTGAGGTCCGACAACATGGACCAAGGCTCGCACAGGGGTTCAGCGTGCGTGCTCAGGGCTCAGGACACAGGCCTAGGTCTCAGTGCCCGGGACTTTGGACCTGGGCTCAGGGCGGCTGCCTCCACGCCCGCGCCCGGCGTGCCGCACCTGCTCGGGGTGGCGTGCCCGCCAGTACGGGTTGTCGTGCGGCAGGGCCGAGCCGACCCGCCCGTACATCCCGAAGACCATCAGGAGGACGCCGACCACGAAGCTGAACAGCACGTTCTGGATGCGGAAGGCGAGGAAGTTGAAGCTGGTGTCCAGCAGGGCGAGGTTCACGAAGCCGCTGAGGATGAAGGCGCAGCCCAGGACCATGTTGAGCGTCGACGCGAAGTTGCCGCCGATCACCATGCCGGCGAACAGGAGCAGCCCGACGCAGATCGACAGGACGCTGAGCGCGCCGTTCGTGTTCAGGCCCGCGACGGTGTCGCCCCCGGTGTCGAAGAAGCCGACCTTGTCGATCAGGCCGAGGATGCCGAACGCGAGCAGGACGAGCCCCATCAGACCCGCGCCTACGCGATAGACCGTGCTGAGGCGGTGGTCGACAGGCAGGTGTTCGTTCAGCGTGACGCGCCGCCTGGGCCGCTTCGCCCCTGGGTGAAGTACGTGCGTGGCCATGTCCGCCTCCCGACGTCGGCGTACGTACCTCCAGGATCCGCCCGCGCGGCGCGGACCGCCAGCAGAGGTGCTGACCCGGGCGCTCCTAGGCCCCCTGCCCCCGCTCCTCCCGGATCTGGGTGACCACGCGGGCCACCGCCTGCCGCACGGCTTCGGTCTCGGTCAGGAAGTGCCAGTAGTCCGGGTGGCGCCCCTCCAGGGAGGCCACCGCGCGGTCCAGGCGGGCCACCGACTCGTCGAGCGGGCGGGCGTGCCGCTGCTCCGGGGTCTGGCGCCCCGCCATGGCAAGGCGCTGGGCGTCGCGGATCGCGAAGCGGGTGCGCTCGATCTCGTGCTGGGGGTCCTTCGCCACGGCGTTCAGCCGCTGCAGCCGGTCGCCGGCGGCCGAGACCGCCTCGTCCGTGGCGTTCAGCAGCGCGCGGACCGTCGAGAGCAGCGATGTGGCGTCCGGCCAGCGCTGCTCCTCGCGCGCCTGCCGGGCCTCCTTCAGCTTGACCTCGGCCTGCCGTACGTTCTCCGCGGCATGGTCCGGCACGCGCTGCAGGTCCTGCCAGCAGGCGGCCGTGAAGCGTCGCCGCAGCTCGCTGAGAACCGGGTCGACCTGGCCGCTGCGGGTGGTGAGCGCCTGCGCGCGCGTACGCAGCGAGACGAGGCGGCGGTCTATCTCGGCGGCCCGCTCCGGCAGCCGCTCTGCCTCGGCACGGACGGCCTCGGCGTCCCGCAGGACGCGGTCGGCGCGCTGCAGCGTTTCCGGCACGCCGTGCTGGCCGGCGCCTTGATTGAGCTTGGTCAGCTCAGGCCCGAGGGCGGCGAGGCGGGCAGCCAGGTCATCCGCCTTGAGCCCGGCTCCTCGTACGGCATCGAGGGCGTTGCTCGCGGCGAGGAGGGTCTGGCGGGCCCGCTCCACGGCCGGCGCGAGCCGGGCGAGCTGCGTCTCCGCCTTGTCGAGCAGCGGGCCGAGCCCCTGCTGGAAGCGGTCAAGATCCTGCTTGGCCTTGTCCAGCTCGCCCTTGGCCTGGGTGAGCTCGGTGCGCGCACGGGCGGCGACGGAGGCGTCCAGATCGTCACGGTCGAGGTCGTGCGCGTCCACCGCGCTGATGTACAGGTGGCTGACCTCGTCGATCCGCCGCCCGATGGCCTCGAAGTCGGAGACGGCACGCTGCGCGGCGGGCGTGGAGTCGACGGCGACGATGGTCTCGATGGAGATCCGCAGATCCCGCTGGGCGGTGTCCAGCTCGTAGAAGGCGGCGGCCGCCGCGTCCTTCGCGGCCTGGGCATCGGCCCGCACACTCTCCCCGCGCCCGCCGAACCACCGCCGGGTGCCGCCGCCGGCGAAGGCGGCGGGGAGGGTGAGGGCGAGGAGGGGGAGGGGCAGGAGGGCGAGCGCCAGGGCGTCGCGGAGCGGGCTCAGGCGGTCCCGGGGGTCGTCCGGGCGGGGAAGCGGGCGGTCCGGGTGGGCACGTGGCCGGTCCGGGCGGGAACGCGGGCGGTCCGGGCGGGTACGCGGCCGCACGCTCCCGCAGCTACGTACATCCTCGTCCGGCACTGCTGAGGCACTCGATCTGCCCGACGCGTCCGGCGTGTACGGCTGCGAAGGTGTCGCCGTCACTATCCCTCTCCCGTGCTGTCATCCACCTTGCCCGGTGTCACATTCTCCCACCGGTTAATGACGAACACACGGGCCGGTTAGTTCGCGCTGCGCACCGCGACTTCGCCGTCTTCGCTGCGGGCGGACACCAGGTGCGGACTTACCACTGTCGCGGGGAACGGAAACATCCACCGCCCCGCTGGCCGCCCCCTATGGGTTTGCGGCCCGGGGCCACAGGCAAGGTAGGCTGTCGAAACATCCCGGGCGCGTAGCTCAGCGGTAGAGCGCTGCCCTTACAAGGCAGATGTCGGCGGTTCGAAACCGTCCGCGCCCACCGAGGACAGGTAGCAGGCCAGAGCCTGTTGTTGGCCCCTCAACCGTGATCGGTTGGGGGGTCTCTTCGTTCTCGAAGTCCACGTAAGAGGCCACATCTAAGAGGCCACACCCCCACGCGATCATGGGATGTACGTCACCTTTGGTGTTGCTCTGCCGGGTCGACCGTGGCAGAGGTTATGGAGCCGTCCTTCACCTGGGTCCGCAGGTCGTCGATCTCCTGTTGCATGGACTTCAGTTGCTCGTAGGTGTCGAAGAGATAGCGGACCTTGGTGCGCAGGGTCAGTGGATCGATGGGCTTGAGGGCTACGTCAGCCACGCCGAGCAGGAAGGCCGCGGCGGCGATCTCGCGGCTGACGTCGAAACCGGTCAGCAGGACGATCGGTATGCCACGTGTCTGGTCGAGACGGCGCACGTAGCGAACGACGTCGAGGCCGCTCACGCCCGGCATGCGCACGTCGAGCAGGATGAGCCCGACGTCCCCGCGCAGGACCACCCTGAGGGCGTCGTCGCCGTTGGTCGCGCTCACCAGCGGGTAGCCGAGAGGGGCCAGCGCGCTCTCCAGCGCGAACAGGGTGTCCTTGTGGTCATCGACGACGAGGATCGCGGATTTGGTCGGCATGGACCTGAGCCCCCTCTCTCAGTAACCACCGTATGCCGAAGTCGAGTTGGAGAATCCGTTCGTCACCTCAGATGGTTGATTCCTGGGTTCACGACGGCTGTCCCCTTCGCCTCCGCTGACTCAGATGCATCGGCAGTAACAGAGAAGAAGCCCCGCACCTGCTCGGTGCGGGGCCCGGGGCGGGTGGTGCTCAGCGCCACGGTTTGACGGGCGCTACTCCTGCGCCGCCTTCGCGTAATCCTGCGCCATGCCTCCAGCGAAGTCGTACACCACGACCTGTTCCTCGCCGACGACCCAGGCGTCGTGTCCGGGCGGGCACACGAAGACGTCGCCCGGTCCGACTTCGGCCTCGCCCCCGTCGTCCATGCGGATGTGCATCCGTCCCGCGACGACATAGGCGTTGTGGTGGATCTCGCAGCTCTCGGTGCCCGCGAGCGGGGCCACGGACTCGGACCAGCGCCAGCCGGGCTCGAAGGTGCCCACGGCGAAGTCCAGCCCTGTCAGATGGACGGCTTCGAGGTGACCGTGGGGGAAATCGCGGCGCTCGTCCGGCTTTTCGACCGTCTTGACCTCGATCATGACAACTTCCTCCGTTCGGGCCATGCCCGCAATCTCGGAGTCAGTTGTCGCCGCCGCGGGGTCCACGGCCGACGCCGTCACCAGCCGACCCCTTCATTCCATCGTCTGCCCGTCAACCCGGGGGCGCCACCTGGGGGCTTCGAGCTTCCGGAATCGATCGGGTGGTCGTTCAGAACCTTGGGGATCTTGGGTGAGTTGGAGAGTCAGGCAAGGGCTGTGTGAGTGTCCGGTCCGTCCGGACGCTTCGGGTGGGCGACCGTCGTGCCGCCGTTGGGCCCTGCCGGAAGGGATACACCTCGTGAAGATTGCCAAGGCCGCCGCTGGTGTCGTCGGTGTCGGGCTCGCTCTGGGGGCCGCTTCTCCCGCGTTCGCCGCGACGCAGCCGTCCGCCGGCGGCGAGATGCAGATGCTCGACCCCGCCGCCAACGCCACGCAGGGCCTGGGGGACCTCCTCGGCGGGGCCGCCGTGGACCCGGCCACCGGGGAGCTGAGAGCGGACAACCCGGCGGCTGTCACCGCCAAGGTCGACAAGGTGGCGCAGGGGGCGGTCTCGATGCTCGGGGGGCTTCCCGCCGGCCAGCCGGTCGGCTGACTCGCCGGGGTGATGTACCGGGGGGGCCGGGAGGTCTCAGGCGTGGTGCTCAGGGGGCGGCACTCCCGCTCAGCGGGACGGCGGCCGCCCCGCTCAGCGGCCCGAACCCGGGTGTGTCCGGCGGTACCTGCGGTCCCAGCGCTCCTGGCGTTCCTTGCGGATGCGGTAGTCGCGGTAGGTCTTGGGGTAGCCGCCTCCGCCGCCGCCCCCGCCGCCCCCGCCGCCGCCTCCGCCACCCGGGGCCGCGCCCGCGCCGCTTCCGCTGCTCTTGCCCGAGCCCCCGCGGTCGTACTGCTGGACCATGAAGAAGACCAGCGCCGCAGCGGCCAGCCACAGAAGTGGCTGGCTGAAACCCAGGCCCACCAGTGCAAGGAGCAGGACGACCAACAGAACATTCATGGCAGCACCTCCTTGGCGTAGGGGGAGTCAACGCCCGCTGTCACCCGGTGTCAATGACTTTCTCGTGGATGTGTTTGAGCCGTGCGCGAGCCGCCACCGCGTCGGGTCCCGACACCTCGTCCCAGAAGCGGTGACAAGTGACGAACACCGCCAACTCCCGTTCCCGCGCGCGGAGTTTCTCGACCTCCGCCTGTTCGTCCGGTGTCCAGCCCGGCGAGGCGGGGCGCTCCACCTTCCGCCAGCCGTGGTCGTCGCTGAAGCCGTCGAGGGGTGTGACCGACCAGGGGAGCCGCTTCAGCAGGGCCAGGAGTTCGGCCCGGACCTGGTGCAGTTCCTCCTGGCCCGCGAGGAGGTCGCTCGGGAAGTTGTATGCAGGGGTTGCAGGCACCCCGTAATGCTACTCCTGTTCGAATTTCGAGTGCGAGAGTCGCCACGCCTGAAGTGCGAGAGTCGCCACGCCGGTCGCCATGCCTGATGCGGGGGTGAACGTACGACTTCACGCCCGCCCCCCACGCGCGGCAAGCTGTAAGCATGTGCCGCAGCATCAAGACGCTCCGTCCGCCCGCCATCCCCGAAGACGCCACCGAGGAGGAGATCCGGGCCGCCGCGCTCCAGTACGTGCGCAAGGTCTCCGGCTTCCGTGCCCCGGCCGCGCACAATCGCGAAGTCTTCGACCGCGCCGTGGACGCGGTCGCCGAAGCCACCGCCGAGCTGCTCGCCGGGATCGAGGTGCGCGGGGCCAAGCCGCGGGCAGCCGACCAGGCGCCCGCGGAAGCCCCGGCGGCCTGATCGGCCTAGTTCGTAGCCGCCGCAGTCGTAGCCGCAGCCGCAGCCGCAGTCGTAGCCGCCGCCGCAGCCGTACGCGGCCGTCGTACCAAGAACGCCGCCCCCGCGCCCGCCGCGAACAGCGCGAGCAGCGAGACGCCCGTGGCCAGCCACGTCGCGCCGAGCCACTGCCCGCCGAAGTAGCCGAGCGCGACGCTGTACCCGGCCCAGGCCACGCCCGCCAAGGCCGACCACGGCAGGAACTCGCGCACCTTGCGATGTGCCGCGCCCGCGGCGAGCGAGACGATCGAGCGGCCCGCCGGGGCGAAGCGCGCGATGACGACCAGGGCGCCGCCGCCCCGGGAGAGCGCCGTGCCGAGTCGTTCCTGCGCGGTGGTGAGGCGGCGCGAGCGGGCGATGGCGCGGTCCAGGCGCTCGCCGCCGCGCCAGGCGAGGCGGTAGACGGCCAGGTCGCCGAGTACGGAGGCGGTGGCCGCGCAGAGCAGCAGGATCAGGATGTCGGGGACCGCGTGCGGAACGCTCTGCGCGCCCGTGCCCGCCGCGGCCGCCGCGGTGGCCGCCGTGATGACGAGGACCCCGCTCGGCAGCACGGGCACGACGATGTCGAAGAGCACGGAGAGTGCGACCACCGCGTAGATCCATGGGCTGCTGGTCAGTGAGCCCAGACTCTCAAGCACCGAAATTCCCCGTAACTCCCCGGTCGACGGCTTGCTGCCGCGACGTCGCGGGGGAGCGGCAGGGGCGGCTTGGTGACAGCTCTACAGCGTACGCCGCGGTCTCCGCCGGAGATCCACGGGGGGCTCATATGTTCGCTACGTCACGTTCACCCGGCTGCCGCCTTCGATGGGGCATACGGCGCCGAAGTCCCGTAGCAACAGAGTCATCAACGGAGAGATCGGTTCGGAAGGAGTGGGGCGATGGTGGCAGGGATGCTCGCCGGGGCCGTGGCGACGGCGGTGCTCGCGGCGGGCGGTGGCGCGGTCAACGAGGGAGCGGTCGGCGGGGGCGCGCCCTTTTACGAGATGCGGGTCGTGGGGCGGTTCGCGCTGCCCACGGCTTCCATGTACTCGTGGGCGATCACGTACGACACGAAACTCGTCCCCGTCGGTTCACAGATCGAGATCGACCAGCGCGGCAAACCGGGCGACATGGAGGTCACCCTTAGGGTGAAGGGGATGAAGTCCGGTCACGCGTACGGCGCGCATGTGCACCAGAAGCCGTGCGCCGCCGACCCGGCCGCGGCCGGCGGGCACTACCAGAACCGCCAGGACCCGGTCCAGCCTTCCGAGGACCCGGCCTACGTGAACCCGGAGAACGAGGTCTGGCTGGACTTCACCCCGGGCGGTGACGGCTCCGGCACGTCCACGGCCCGCCATGACTGGGAGTTCCGGCCGGGCGAGGCCAGATCCGTCGTGCTGCACCGCGAACAGGGCGGCGCGGGGGACCGGGTGGCGTGCTTCACCGTGCCGTTCCTCCCCACTCACTGAAGCCGTCGCTCACTTGATTCTTCGGAGCGCGAGGGGCTGGTGCGCGGCGGGGTCTGACACGTGACGGCGCCCTCTTCCTCGTACGCGTACGAGGAAGAGGGCGCCGTCACACAGCGGGCGTTGAGCGCGCGTCCGCGTCAGGCGGCCACCGGCGTCCGCTCCGACGCCGCCTTGTCCTCGCTCTCACCGCGCGAGGCGAAGAGCCGGTCGAGGCCGAGAGCGCCCGAGCCGGTGAAGACGAGCAGGAGCATGGCCCAGCAGAAGATCGCGGCGGCCTCTCCGCCGTTCTGCATCGGCCACAGGGCCTCCGGCTGGTGCACCTTGAAGTAGGCGTACGCCATCGATCCCGACGAGATGAACGCCGCGGCGCGGGTGCCGAGGCCGAGGGCGACCAGGCCGCCGCCGACCAGCTGGATGACGGCCGCGTACCAGCCCGGCCAGGTGCCCGCGTCGATCGTGCCGCCGCCGACCGCGCCACCGAGCACTCCGAAGAGCGAGGCGGCGCCGTGGCAGGCGAAGAGCAGGCCGATGACGATGCGGAACAGCCCGAGGGCGTAGGGCTGGGCGCTGTTGAGACGTCCAGTCATGTGGGGGACTCCTTCGGTTTTTGGGGACGGTAACCGAGCGGAGGCCCAAGGTTAGGGGAACCTAATCAATGCTTGCAAGTTCAACATCTGGCCATTCGGGGGATTCCGCTTGCCGCGCGGACGGGACCGCTCCGGTCGCGGAGGGGCCCTCCGGCGCTCCGGCCGCCGTTCGCAGCGCGGCCCGCGCCACCGCGTCCGCGTCCGACAAGGTCACCGAGTCGACGCCAGGCCTGGCCCCGGCGGCGGTCACCCAGTGCACGCCTTCGGTGGGTACTCCGAACGCGAACCTCCTTGCGTGGGCCCGGCCTTGACGGTCGATCAGGTGGTAGGGGCGGGGCGTGACGTCGAGGCCTCCGGTTTCGTGGCCGTCGACGACGTGGGCGCGGCACTGCCCCGTCCTCAGGAGCCGCCCGAGCAGCTCGTCCGCGGTGCGCCGGACGTCCGGTTCGGGGAGCCGGGCCTCGATCAGTGTGGTGACCGACACATCCGACCCCGGTACGTCGGGGGAGTGCGCGAGATACGCCCCGCCGGCGGCGGGCCGCACGTCGAGACGCGGGCCGAGCACCTCGACGACGCCTGCCTCGATCAGTGCCGTCATCTCCTCGATGCGGCGCCGGGGCGGGCCGATCGAGAGGAAGGCGTTGAGCGGCGTGTACCAGCGGTCCAGGTGCTCGCGGCGTGACGTCCCCGACAGGCCGCCGTGGTCGAGGATCAGGCGGAGTTCGTTGCGCAGATCGCGCAGTACGTCCAGGGCGGACTTCAGCGGGCTCGCGACGTTGCCGAGCGCGGCCTGCGCGGTGTCCTCACGCAGATACGCGAGCAGCCAGGCGCGGAAGTCGTCCGGGGAGCGGAAGGTGCGGCCGGAGTGCGGCTGCGCGAGGCGGTCCCAGGACCAGCGCACGGCCTCGGAGATCCCGAACTCGTCCAGGATCAGGGCTTCTTGAGGCGTGCGATGCGGCGCCGCGAGGAAAGCGTCCCGGAAGTCCTCTGCTCGCCCGGCTGCCCGCCCGGCGGGTTGGACGAGGGCCGCGTAGTAGACCGTCTCCACCTCCTTCGCGACCAGCGGCCATATCTCGTCCAGGAAGTCCGGGGCGTCGCCGCTGTCCGCGCGCTTGCGGAAGCGGGCTATGACGTCGGAGGTGAGGACGAGCGGCTCGTGCCGTCCGTACGGGCCCTTCGCGTTGTCGCCGCGCGCTTGGTAGGGGATGCCGCGCCGCGACCCCGCGTACAGCTTCGGCTCGTGCCCCGAGGGCTGATAGCGCAGGCCCCCTTCCGGCGCCGGGGTGAAGCGTCCGCCGCGGCCCTGCGTCAGGAGCGCCATGTGGTCGAAGAAGTTCAGGCCGAGGCCGCGCAGCAGGACGCGCTCGCCGGGGACCACGGACGACAGGTCCACGTCGGCGGGGTTGGCCGGCGGTATGTGGCGCAGCCCGTGGCGCACGGCGTGGGCGGCGAGGCGCTCCTGTGCTTCGTCGCTGATCGTGGGGAGGTGGCCCTGCGCGAGGACGACGGCGTCGAGCCCGGAGAGCTCACGGCCGCTGTCGAGCACGAGGCACTGGGCGCCGTCGCCCGGCCCTTCGAGCCGCACGGCGCGCGCCGCGTGCACCTGGACCCGGACGGTTCCGGGGGCGCCGCGCAGGGTCTCGGCGAAGACCCACTCCAGATAGCGGCCGTAGCAGGCGCGCGTCGGATAGTCGTCCGGGCCGAGCCCCGGCTCGTGCCCGGCGGCGGCCCACGCGTACAGGCTCGGCCCCGGGCGGATCGGCCCCGCGCAGTCGACGCTCTCGTCGGTGAAGAGGGTCACCTGCGAGGCGACCGTGTTCATGAGCAGCTCGGCCGGCTGGGCGGTCCGCCAGACGCGTCCCGGCCCCGGCGGCGAGGGATCCACGACGTGGACCGTCAGCCGCGCCCCCGGCGGCAGGAGTTCGGCTGCCGATGCGCAGAGGCGCTCCAGGACACTCGTGCCGCGGGGCCCCGCGCCGACGACGGCGACTGCAACGTCATGTTCCGGTGCGGCCGCTGCGGATGGTGCGGACAAAGGCGTGACTCCCGGGCATAGGAGGGGGCTGTGGGGGGGCGTGGGGGGGGTGATGGAAGCGGACGGTCCGCCTCATCATGCCGCCGGAACCCCCGAAGTCGAACCCCGTGACGGAGGATCGTCAGCCGGGTGTGGGCTGTGTCACGTGTTGCCCAGGGGGTGCTGGTCGCCTTTGCGGGGCTATGAGAAATAAGGGGGTCGTGGGGGGCGTAGGGGGTGGGCTGGCGGTCAGCGGGCTCCTGGCGCCCCATGGGTGCGCAAGCTCACGACAGCTTCGACTCCTGGGTTGTTTCCAGGCGTACGCCCACGCCCTTCACCACCCGCGCCTGATCCAGCTGCACATCCGCCGAACGGCCCCGCAGCGTCAGTGTCATGAGTTGGTTGCCGAACCAAGGCCCGCCCGTTTTGCGCCAGTTGATGGCTGCCCGCGCCGTCCTGCCGTGCCGCACGAAGCGGCGGCCCAGGGCCCTGCCCACCCTGCTCCAGCCGAAGTGGAAGCCCAGCTTTATCGACGCGGGGATGGAGTTGTGGACGGGGGAGCACGTCAGTTGCAGGACGCGGGAGTCGGGGCCGCCGCCGCCCGGCCAGGTCGGTTCCGCGATGTAGGCGTGGTGGACGTCGCCGGAGAGCACGCACACCGTCGCCGGGGCGCCCGCCCCCGTACCCGCCTCGGCGATCAGGGAGGTCAGCGCGTCGAAGGACGAGGGGAACGCCGCCCAGTGCTCCAGATCCGAGCGCCTGCGCAGGTTCTCGCCGAAGCGGGCCCAGCGCGCCCCCCGCTCGCCACGGCACAGCGCGGCGTTCCAGCCCTCGGCGTCATGGATGAGGTGCGGAAGCAGCCAGGGCAGCGATGTCCCGATCAAGAGGTGGTCGTAGCCATCCGTTCCGCCCCCGCCCCCGCCCCCGCCGTCCAGAGCCTGCTCGCGCAGCCAGCGCGCCTCGTCCGGGTCGATCATCGCGCGGTTCTGCTCGTCCAGGACGCGCGCCGCCCGCGTATCGATCATGAGCAGGCGTACGCGGCCGAAGTCCCGCCGGTAGCTCCACCGGGTCGCCCTGGGATCGGCGTCCGAGGCCGCGGCGAAGGCGCGCAGCGCGTCCGTGCCGTCCGGCGTCGCGCGCAGCAGGGCGTACAGCTCGTCGCGCTCCAGCTCGGCGGGCGGCAGATTGCCGAGGTGCTGATAGACCCAGTACGACATCAGGCCGCTCAGGACCCGCTCGCGCCACCACGGCGTCGCCCGCATCTCGGCGAGCCAGGCCGCGCTGGTGTTCCAGTCGTCTATGACGTCGTGGTCGTCGAACATCATGCAGCTGGGCACGGTGGAGAGCAGCCACCGCACCTCGGGGTCGAGCCACGATTCGTAGTAGAGGTGGGTGTACTCCTCGTAGTCCGCGACCTGGTCGCCCGGCGGGTCGTTCAGATTCCGGCGTGCCGCGAGCCAGCGCCGCGTCGCCTCGGAGGTGTTGTCCGCGTACACCTGGTCGCCCAGGAGGAGCAGGACGTCAGGGCGGTCGGCCGCCGTGCCGGTGGCGATGCGGGCGGCGAGGGTGTCCAGGGCGTCGGGCCCGACGGAGTCGTGCTCGTCGCTCGGCGGAGCCGCCCAGCGGCAGGACCCGAAGGTGACGCGGAGCGCCTCGTCGTCGCCCCCGCCCGGCGTGCGGATGGTGCTCGGCGGGAAGGGCGAGCCCGGCAGCGGCCACACAGGGCCACCGCTGTCGCCGAGCCGCACCTCGTACGCGGTCTCGGTGCCCGGACGCAGCCCGGTGACCGGGATGAGCGCGTAGTGATGGCCCGCGATCTGGAACGTGTTCGCCGTGCCCTTGGCGCCGTCGGCGCACCGCACTTCGGCGGTGCACGGGCGGTCGGCCTCGACCCAGACCGTCGCCGTCGAACCGTCGACATACCTCAGCAGTGGACCCAGGCGCAGCCGTGCCACGATGATCACTCTCCTCCGTCGCCCCGTACGGTACGGAACGACGGAGGGCAGTGGGGAGGTTCCGGGGATTCCCGCTGGTTACAGGCCGGTGACCTCAGGAGCCGTCTGCGAGGGGCGAGGCTCAGCAGCCGCCCAGGACCGAGGACAGCTTGGTCTTCTCCTCCGCGTTCACCGTGAGGTTGTAGTGGTGCTTCACGTCCACCCACATTCGCGCGTAGTAGCAGTGGTACGACGTGGTCGGCGGCATCCACTCCGCCGGGTCCTGGTCGCCCTTGCTCTGGTTGACGTTGTCGGTGACGGCGATCAGCTGGGGGCGGCTGAGGTCGTTGGCGAAACCTTCCCGCTGGGCGGTGGTCCAACTGCTCGCGCCGGACTTCCAGGCCTCGGAGAGCGGGATGACGTGGTCGATGTCGACGTCGGACGCCGCGGTCCAGGTGCCGCCGTCGTACGGGGATTTCCACGTGCCCGAGGTGGCCGCGCAGCTGGAGTCCTGCTGGACGTTCGTGCCGTCGCGCTTGAGGACGACCTCGCGGGTGTTGCAGGCGCCGGACTGGGTCTTCCAGTGCGGGAACTTCTCGCGGCTGTAGCCGTCGGAGGAGCCCTCGGCCTTCTCGGTGAGCTGGCCCAGGTAGGTGCGGGCGGTGGCGGCGGAGACCGGCGCCGGGGGAGCGGCCTGGGCCGGGGCGCCGGTGAGGAGGGCCGCCGCGGAGGCGAGCGCGGTCAGGGCGGTGAGAGTGGCGAAGCGTCGACGCGCGTAGACAGCGGACATACGAACTCCCTTGTTGTGGGGGGATGTTGGCCGTTGGGGCGGCCATGCTGACGCGGTGGGGTTTCCGGTGGATGTGCGTTAGGTGACAGGGTCGCGTCAATCAGGTGCTCAGTTCAAGAGTCCTGGTGCTGTGTCATGTCCGGTCATCTGTGCGGGAGTTGGCGCAGAGGTGTCGAAATGGCTGCCAGGTGTGGTCCGGATCACTTTTCCGGTGGGTCGAAAGGCCCTGGTCCGGGGTGCGCGGACGTCCCGTACGATGGATGGCGCAGAAGGGGAGTAGCTCTTCGCCGGACCGTCGACATACTGCTCAGCTCGCCTGAGCCGGCGCCCGGAGGCAGGCCCGTCATCCTCGCGATGGACCGCAATGGACCGCGATGGACGAGGCCGGCCAGCGAGACCTTCGGCAAGCAGTGCCCGACGTACATGACCGTGTACGTCTGTGTGCGCTGCCGTGCCGAGGTGTCGTACGTACGTGACGTACAGAATGCTCTCGGTGGGGCAGCCCCGACCGATTGAGGAACCTTGATCAGCATCAGCGTGATGGCGCTCGTCTTCGGCGTCGTCTTCCTTGCCGAACTCCCGGACAAGACAGCGCTGGCCGGGCTCGTCCTCGGGACGCGCTACCGCGCCTCGTACGTCTTCGTCGGGGTCGCGGCCGCCTTCGTCGTCCATGTCGTGCTCGCCGTGGCGGCGGGCAGCGTACTGACGCTCCTGCCGCAGCAACTGCTGCACGCGCTCACCGGCGTCCTCTTCCTCGGCGGGGCGGCGATGCTGCTCATGAAGGGCGGCGAGGACGAGGAGGAGGTCCGCGAGCCCAAGGACCAGAGCTTCTGGAAGGTCTCCGGCGCGGGATTCATGCTGATCCTGGTCGCGGAGTTCGGTGATCTGACGCAGATCATGACCGCGAACCTGGCCGCGCGGTACGACGACCCGCTCTCCGTGGGTCTCGGCGCGGTGCTCGCGCTGTGGGCGGTCGCCGGGCTCGGCATCGTCGGCGGAAAGGCGCTGATGAAGCGTGTTCCGCTCTCGCTGATCACCAAGATCGCGGCGCTGCTGATGCTGGGGCTCGGTGTGTGGAGCCTGTACGAGGCGATTGCCTGAGATGTCCGGCCGGGGGCCTGGCTCTGCGCCTCGCTGGGAGCCCCGTGGGGGGTGTGACCTGCGGTGCTGGCGTCTGGTGGCCCCTTTTTGTATCGTGGAGGAACAAAGTGGCTCCGCCCGTGTTCCCTGACCGGCGGGCGGAGCCGCCTTGATTCTTCCGCTGCTCTTTCTCCGCTCTTCCTCCGCTCTTCCACCGCGGAGTCCCTGAAGCCCCTCTGTGCTCTGGAGTACGTCGATGACGGCTGAGACTGCCTCTGTACTGACCGCCCGGGCCCTCCTCCTGGACATGGACGGGACCCTCGTCAACTCCGACGCGGTGGTCGAGCGCTGCTGGCGGCGCTGGTCCGAGCGGCACGGGCTCGACTTCGACGAGGTCATCAAGGTCGTCCACGGGCGCCAGGGGTACGCGTCGATGGCGGTGCTGCTGCCGGAGCGGGCTATGGAGGAGAACTACGCGGAGAACCGCGAGATGCTGGCCGCTGAGACCGCGGACATGGAGGGTGTCGTTCCCGTGCCGGGAGCCGCTGCCTTCCTAGCCTCGCTCGAAGGGCTGCCGCATGCGCTCGTGACGTCCGCGGATGTGCCCCTGTCCACCGGTCGGATGGCCGCGGCCGGGCTGCCGCTGCCCGCTGTGCGGGTCACCGCGGAGAGCGTGGGGGCGAGCAAGCCCGACCCTGAGGGATTCCTCAAGGGGGCCGCCGAGCTGGGCTTCGACCCCGCTGACTGCGTCGTCTTCGAGGACTCCGGGGCGGGGATAGCGGCGGGGCTCGCCGCGGGTATGCGGGTCGTGGGGATCGGCCCTCGGGCGGGGGAGTTCGGGCCCACTGTGCATGTCGATGACTTGACGCAGGTCCGGGTGGAGGCCGTGGCCGGTGGGGCGCTTCGGCTGACGTTCGGCTGATCCGAGCCCCGTCAGGGGCGCGGGGAACTGCGCGACTGGCCCCCACGCACCCGCAGCCGAGAGGCAGCCTCGTCGGTAGCAGCCGAGAGGCAGCCGGGGGTTGCAGATGAGAGGCCGCGGTTGCTGTAGCCGGTGTGGGCCGGGCGCCGGGCCTTACGGCTCCCTCGTCTCCCGCTCCAACGCCGCCCGCGTCCTCTTCCCGTAGACCCCCTCGCCGTCACCCTGCGTCCCCCGGGCGTACTGGAAGCGGGTCACCGCGTCCGCGACCTGGGTGTCGTACCTGCCGTGGGTCCGGCCCATGTACAGGTACAGCTGCTGCAGGCGCTGCTGGAGTTCCTCGACCTCCGGGCCCTTGTCCCCACGCCTCAGGACTCCGTCGGCCCTCGGCGTCGCCGACTCCACCGAACCCGTCGCCCGCGCCGTCGAGCGGCTCGGAGGCGGGGTGGACCGCGGCTTGGACGAGGCCGAGCGTGACGGGGACGCGGAGGGGCTCGCCTCGGGCGACGCGGGCGCGGACGAGGACGTGGACGGGGGCGCGGAGGGCGATGGGGAAGCCGTCGACGGCGGCGGCTCCGTGGCGGAGTCGGACGGGGCGGCGGTCGCCGCACGTGTCGGCACGTCCGGCATCGCCTGCTCCCGTTGCGGCTTGTCCGGAGAGAGCAGCACCGCCGCGAGCACCGCGACGGCCACCACGGCCACCGCCGCGCTCACCCCCGCGTACAGGCCGGTACGGCCGCGCCGCGGCTCCGGTTCGTCGTCGTACGGCGGAGGGGGCGGGGAGGGGGCCGAATCCGGTGCGCCCGCCGCGAAAAGACCCACATCCGCCGACCGCGGCGGAGCCACGGCCTCCGGCGGGAGAACGGGCGCGGGAGCCGGCCCCGGCCCCGGCTCAGTCCCCGGCCTCGGCTCAGGCGCCGCCGCCTCCGCCTCCGCAGGGCCAGGCTCCGGCAGCGTCACGTACGGGCGTATCCGCAGCGGATCGAAGTCCTCCGCGGCGGCGGCGTCCGCTGACCTCGCGTCCCGCGCCGCGTCGGCGGCCCGCTCCGTACAGCCGCAGGCAGGCGCGCTGCCCGGCTCCCGCGACGTACCGCATTCGGGACATCGCTGACCGTCCCTGCGGCCTTCGGCGCCGTCCGGACGTCTTTCCTTGCTGCCCACTCGTCGTACCCCACCCCTAGAGAACTCCAGCGATTATGCAGACCCACGGTTCAACAGGCCATAACGGGTCACACGGACCAGGATGGAGAGGGAGAGCCCCCGCAGCACACACAGCTGGACACGCAGGAGCCCTCAGGAGGTGTCCATGACGCAGGACGTCAGCGCCCGCCCCGTGGGGCCGGAGCCAGATCCCGTCCCCGGGCCACCGGACGAGCACGCGCACGGCGGCGTACTGGTCTCCATCGGTGCGTTGCTGCTCGGCATGCTGCTCGCGGCCCTCGACCAGACCATCGTCTCGACCGCGCTGCCCACCATCGTCAGCGAGCTCGGCGGCATGGAGCACCTTTCGTGGGTCGTCACCGCGTATCTGCTCGCCGCCACGGCCGCGACGCCGCTCTGGGGCAAGCTCGGCGACCAGTACGGCCGCAAGAAGCTGTTCCAGCTGGCCATCGTGATCTTCCTGATCAGCTCGGCCCTCTGCGGCATGGCGCAGAACATGCCGCAGCTCATCGGATTCCGCGCGCTCCAGGGAATCGGAGGCGGCGGTCTGATGGTCCTGTCGATGGCGATCGTCGGTGACATCGTCTCGCCGCGCGAACGAGGCAAGTACCAGGGCCTGTTCGGTGCGGTCTTCGGCGCGACGAGCGTCCTCGGGCCGCTGCTCGGCGGCCTCTTCACCGAGCACCTCAGCTGGCGCTGGGTCTTCTACGTCAACCTGCCCATCGGCGTCGTGGCCCTCGTCGTCATCGCCGCGGCTCTGCACATCCCGGTGCGCTCGACGAAGCACGTCATCGACTACCTCGGCACCTTCCTCATCGCGGCCGTCGCCACCTGCCTCGTGCTCGTCGCCTCGCTCGGCGGCACCACCTGGGAGTGGGGCTCGCCGCAGATCATCGTCCTCGCGGTGCTCGGCGTCGTGCTCGCCGTGGCCTTCGTGGCCATCGAACGCAAGGCGACCGAACCGGTCATCCCGATGAAGCTGTTCCGGGTCAGGACGTTCACGCTCTCCGCGATCATCAGCTTCGTGGTCGGCTTCGCGATGTTCGGCGCGATGACCTATCTGCCGACGTTCCTCCAGGTCGTCCAAGGCGTCTCGCCGACGATGTCGGGTGTGCACATGCTGCCGATGGTGATCGGCATGCTGATCTCGTCGACCGCGTCCGGCCAGATCGTCAGCCGTACGGGCCGCTGGAAGGTGTTCCCGGTCGCGGGCACCGGCATCACGGCGATCGGCCTGCTCCTCCTCCACCAGCTGAACGAGAACAGCAGCACGGGCGAGATGAGCGCCTACTTCTTCGTCTTCGGCTTCGGGCTCGGCCTGGTCATGCAGGTCCTGGTGCTGATCGTGCAGAACGCCGTCCCGTACGGGGACCTGGGCGTCGCCACGTCCGGCGCGACGTTCTTCCGCTCCATCGGAGCCTCGTTCGGTGTCGCGATCTTCGGCACGATCTTCGCCAACCGGCTCGTCACCAAGCTCTCCGACGCCGTCGCGGGCCAGCAACTGCCGCCCGGCGTCAGCGCCGACTCCCTCACGTCCGACCCGCGGGGCATCGCCGAACTCCCGGCGGCGCTGCGCCCCGGCGTCGTTCACGCCTACGCCTCGTCCATCACGGACGTCTTCCTGTACGCGGCGCCGGTGGCCCTGGTCGCCTTCGTCCTGGCCTGGTTCCTGCGCGAGGACAAGCTGCGCGGCTCGGTCACGGCGCCCGATCCGACGCAGACGCTCGCCAGCAATCCCGTCGAGCGTTCGTCGTACGACGAGGTGGCGCGGGCACTGTCGGTCCTCGGCACGCGGGAGGGCCGCCGCGAGATCTACGTACGCATCACCGAGCGCGCGGGCTACGACCTGTTGCCCGGTGCGAGCTGGCTCCTCCTGCGCATCAGCCGTCACGGCCACGTGGAACCGGCGGTGCTTGCCGAGCGCAGCCCCGTGCCGCTGTCCGTGATCACGGCCGCCTCCCGCCAGGTCGAGGAGCGCCGTCTCGCCCGGCGCGAGGGCATGGGCCTGCGCCTGACCGACGAGGGCCGGGTGGCCGTCGCCAAGCTGGCCAAGGCCCGCGAGGAGTCCCTGGCCGAGCTGCTCGGCGACTGGTGGGGCCCCGACCGGCCCACCGACCTGGTCAAGCTCGTCGAGGAGCTCGGCGCCGAGATGTGCGGCTCGGACGCCGAACAGCCGCACAACGGTCCGCACGGCGGCAGGCCTGGCCGGTCTGGCAGGCCACCACAGCGCGGCGTTGCGGCCTGAGCGGCGCCGCAACGCCGCTCAGCCGGGGGCGGGTGATGGGCAGCAGTGGGCCCCACCGGAATCAACTGACCGCCCGGGGTCAACTGACCGCCCGGGGTCAACTGGCCGCCGGAGCCAGCTTCTTGGCGTACCAGCACTCGGCGTACATCCGCTCGGTGAGCGGCTCGCTCTCCTCGTAGCCGTGCCGTGCGTAGAGCGCTCTGGCCTCGACCAGATCGAGGCGCGTGTCGAGGATGATCCGCTCGGCACCGAGGGAGCGGGCGGCGTCCTCGGCGGCGGCGAGGAGGAGGGCGGCGCCGCCCTTGCCGCGCATGTCCTCGCGGAGGAAGACGCGCTTGAGCTCAGCGGTACGGAAACCCTTCAGGTCGCCCATGAGCCGCACTCCGGCGGTCCCCGCGGCCTCGTCCCCGTACCGGGCGACAAGGAGTGTGCCGGTGGGCGGGCGCAGGTCGTCGCCCGTCTCCGCCGCGATCTCGCGCTCCAGCTCTTCGGGTGCGGTCCTGCGCCCCTCGTGGAGGAGGTAGTACCGGTCGCTCACCTCTGTGTAGTACGCGCGCCAGAGCGCCGCGGCGACAGGGGAGCCGACGGCTTCGGGGGCGACGGTCCAGGAGGCGGGTCTCGCGGTGCCGTTCTCGATGTGGGTGGTCATGAGGCCATTCTCGGGACCCGACTGCCGTGCCCCGCAAGCAAATTACGGGGCCGCGGTGCTTCCTGAGGTCAGTCCTTGCGGCCGGTCGCGGCGACGCTGACGCCGAGCCCGATCATGGTGAGCCCGCCGGCCCCGCCGACCATCGAGAGCCGCCGCGGCGAGTGCGCGAACCAGCCGCGCGCGGTGGCCGCGACCAGGCCCCACACACTGTCGGATGCCAGGGCGATGGCGTTGAAGACGAGGCCGAGCACCAGCATCTGCAGCATGACGTGCCCCTGCTCGCGGTCGACGAACTGCGGTAGCACGGCGGCGAAGAAGACGATGGTCTTGGGGTTGGCCACGCCGACCGCGAACCCTTCCCACAACGTACGCAGCCCACTGTGGGCGGGAGCTTCACCGGTGAACGCGGCGTACAGCGACCCGCGTTGGCGCACCGCCTTGACCCCCAGATACACCAGGTAGGCGGCGCCCAGCAGCTTCAGCGCCGTGAAGACGACGACCGAGCGCTCGACGACGGACCCGACCCCGAGCGCGACGGCCACCACGAGCACGTACGCGCCGACCGTGTTCCCCACCACCGAGGTCAGCGCGGCGCGACGCCCCTGAGCCAGCGCCCGCCCGATCACGAACAGGACGCTGGGCCCGGGAATCACGATCAACAGGAACGACATGGCCGCGAAGGCGAGTATCCGGTCGGTGGACATCATGGGGCCCATGGCACCACGGGGGCGGGGGGTGCCGGTACTGCTTTTCCGCACCCAGGGGGCGGCTCGTTCTGGCTTCTAGCTCTTGGGCGCGGCTTGCTGCACGACCTCGAAGGACCACACCGCGGCACTGCTGGAAGCGGGCTTGGGCCGCTCCCCGCCGCCTGCGCCCCCGCCCTGGTGCGCGGCCTTCATCGGACCCTCCATCCAGGCCTTGAAGGACTCCTCGTCACGCCAGCGCGTGTAGACCAGGTAGTCGTCGGTGCCCTCGATGGGGCGCAGCAGTTCGAACCACTCGAAGCCGTCGGAGTTCTCCACGGCGCCGGCGCGGGACGCGAAGCGCTTCTCCAGGACCTCTCGCTGCTCGGCGGGCACGGTCAGGACGTTGATCTTTACGATGCTCATGCGCCCATCCTCGCGCATGCCCCCCGTGCGTTCAGGCCGGGTGGCGTTCGCGCCAGGTGCGGGCCACTTCTTCCACGTCGAAGGGCTTCAGGCCCAGGGGCGGGCCCGGGGGTGGCATGCGCAGGGCCTCGCGGATCTTGGTGTTGAGGTCTGTGACGAGCTTGCGGGCCGCCTGTTCGGAGGGGGCGTCCGGCGCCGCGGCCAGGACGTCCTCGGCCTCCTTGCGCAGGGCGAGGGTCGGCGGGAGGTGGGAGAGGCCTTCGCGGGCCATCTTCTGCTTGATCCACCACTGCTCGTCGTACGAGGAGGTGTCCAGGCCCTTCGGGAGCGGCTTGCCGTAGCCCGGCAGGGTGGCGAAGTCGCCGCGCTCCTCGGCCTCGCGGATCTGTTTGTCGATCCAGGACTCGAAGCTGACCTCAGGTGGTTTCCGTTCAGTCATGGGTTCATTGTTCCAGGCCCGGTGCGGTCGCGTGAGGTGCGCCATAGGATGCGGCGGCGGGGGGCGTGTGCGGCCGCCGCGCGTTCTGACCGCTGAGAGCTGGGGGAGCGTACGTGCTGGAGCTGACCATGGCCTGCTTGTCCGGGGCGGACGAAGGGGCGACGGCGGGCATGCTCATGGCTGACGCGCCGAGCGCACCGGGTTCCGTGTTGCGGATGGGGCGCGATCGCAGCGTGTGCCGTCTTGTGCCGCCCGACGACTGGCTGTTCGTGTCGCGTACGCATCTGGAGTTCCGCTGTGGGCCCGACGGGACCTGGAGGGTCACCTGGCTGCGCGGGTCACATCCCGAGCCCGCGTCGCAGGTGCGGCTCACCGTGGGCGGGGTGCCGTCGCCTCTTGAGTACGGGGGGACGGCACCGCTGTCCCGGGGCGGTTCCGGTGACGTCGTCATCCAGGACCGGGCCGGGCCTCGCAGCGTGAACGTCGGTTTCTACGTGGAGGGTTGATGGGGTTGAGGCCGGTCGGTGTCTGCCCGTCTGGTCCGGCCGGCCCGGACGCTCAGTCCCGGACTCAGTCCAGTACTCGGGCGAGCGCGAGGCCGTCGTAGCCCTTCGTGCCCACCGTCTGCAGCGCCGTGCCGCTCAACTTCGGGTGACTGGCGAGGAGTTCCAGTGCCTTGCGCGTGCCCTGCACGCTGGGGTCGGTGGAGTTGGCGTTGGCCACCTCTCCGCTCCGTACGACGTTGTCGACGATGATGAGGCTGCCGGGGCGGGTGAGCTTGAGCGACCACTCCACGTAGTGCGGGTTGTTGGCCTTGTCCGCGTCGATGAAGACCAGGTCGAAGGGGGCCGCGTCCTCGGCCACGAGCGCGGCGAGCGAGTCGATGGCCGGACCCACCCGGACCTCGGTGAGCTTGTCGAGGCCGGCGCGGGCGAGGTTGCCGCGGGCCACGTCGGCGTGGACCGGGGAGTACTCCAGGGTGATCAGGCGGCCGTCCGCGGGCAGGGCGCGGGCCAGCCAGATGGTGCTGTAGCCGCCGAGCGTGCCGATCTCGAGGATGCGGTGCGCGCCCTGGATCTGGGCGAGGAGCTGGAGCAGCTTGCCCTGGTTCGGCGCGACGCTGATCTGCGGCAGACCGGCGGCGTCGCTGTCGTGCAGGGCCGCGGTCAGGGCCTCGTCGGCGGGGGTCAGGAGATCGGTGAAGTACGTGTCGACCGCGGTCCATTGCTGCTGGGTCATGGGGGCCTTTCCTGGCGTTCATTAGGTTTGCTAACGATGTTAGTGGGGTGGGGGTCGATTGTCAGTGGTGACTCGCATACTGGGGTTGTCGGTCTGTGATGGCGGTACGAGAGCTGTGGGCTGCGGGGGTCGAGATGACGTACGGGACGAGGGCTGGGACCGGGACTGGGAGCGGGGCTGGGACGGGGACTTGGGCTGGGCAGATGCTGCCCGCGCCGGCGATCCGGGGGCTTGCCGAGCGGTGGCTGCCGCTGATGGCTTCGCCTGGCTCGGGGGGCGGGCCGGGGCAGGGCCGCAGTGACGGGGCGGGAGCGGGGGACTTCGTGTGCTCGCCCGCCGGGCTGTGGCTCGCGCTGGCCGCCGTCGCGGTGGGCGCGCGGGAGGAGACCGCCGGGGAGCTGCGGGAGTTGCTCGGCGTGGCGGGTGAAGAGGCCGCCGGTGTGGTCACGGCAGCCGCGCGGGCGTTCGCCGGCACGGACGCGGTGGCCGTCGCCACCCGGGTGTGGAGCCGGGTTCCGGTGTACCGCGCCTATCGGGAGGCGCTGCCCGACGTGGGATTCGGGCCGATGGACCCGGACGGCATCGACGCGTGGGTGCGGGAGGCGACGGACGGTCTCATCGAGCGGCTGCCGGTGGTGATCACTCCGGATGCGCTGCTGGTTCTGGTCAACGCGCTTGCGCTCAAGGCGCGTTGGGAGCTCCCCTTCGAGGGGGCGGGCACGCGCGATCAGGACTTCACGGACGCGCTCGGCGTGCGGCACCGGGTGCCCACGATGCACCGGCCCGTTCCGCTGAACTGCGCCTGGACGGTGGGCGGCGCGAGTGTCATCGAGCTGAAGTGCCGGTCAGAGGACGGGCGGGCACCTGCCCGGGTGCGGTTCGTGCTCGGTGAGCCGGGAGCCGGGGCCGCCGAGGTGCTGCCGCTCGCGTGGGCACCGGAAGGCCGGTGGACGGGGATCGACGCCGAGCAGATCAACATGGCGCTGCCGCGGATGTCCTTGCGGACGCGGGTCGACGCGACGGAGCAGTTGGCGGTGCTGGGTGTGCGGTGGGCGATGAGCGAGGGGGCCGACTTCTCCGGGATGTCGCCGGAGAGGCTTGCGATATCGCAGGTGGTGCAGGAGGCCGTGGTGAAGGTTGCGGAGGAGGGGGTCGAGGCGGCGGCGGTTACGGCTGTGCCGATGGCTCCCGGTGGGGCTCCGTATGTCCCTCGACGGATCGAGTGGATCGCCTTCAACCGGCCGTTCGGGGTCGTGGTGCTTGACGGGGCGGGGGAGGTGCCTCTGTTCACCGCTTGGCAGGCGGGGGCGCCGGTGGGGTAGAGCGCATCACCGGCTTCGCCGAGTTCGTCCTCAAACGCCGGACGGCTATTTTTCGACCGCCGGGCGCGAACCCGGCAGTGGCCGCCCCGCGCTTTCGCTCATGAACCACACCGCGATTCCGCCCACCACGGCCGCCGCCATCATGTAGTACGCGGGCATCATCATGTTCCCCGTCGCTCCGATCAGTGCCGTCACCACCAGTGGTGTCGTGCCTCCGAAGATCGATACGGAGATGTTGAAGCCGATGGAGAGCGAGCCGTAGCGGACCTTGGTCGGGAAGAGGGCGGGGAGCGTCGACGGCATCGAGGCCGTGAAGCAGACCAGGAGCAGGCCGAGCGCCGCCATGCCGAGGCCGATCGCCCAGAGCGAGCCCTGGCGGATCAGGAGCAGGGCGGGGACGGAGAGGAGCAGGAAGCCCACACAGCCCGCCGCGATCACCGGGCGGCGGCCCACCCGGTCGGTCAGCGCGCCCGCGAACGGCTGGACGCACATCATCAGCGCCATCACCGCCAGGATGACCATGAGGCCGTGCGTCTCGTCGTACTTGAGCTCGCTCGTCAGGTAGCTCGGCATGTACGACAGCAGCATGTAGTCCGTGACGTTGAAGACCAGGACCAGGCCCATGCACAGGAGCAGCGCCTTCCACTGGCCCTGGACCATGTCGCGCAGGCGCACCTTCGGGCGGGACTGCTCGTCCTTGTGCGCCTTCGTGAGCTCCGCGGCGAACGCCGGGGTCTCCTCCAGCTTCATCCGCAGGTACAGGCCGATCAGGCCCATCGGGCCCGCGATGAGGAACGGGATGCGCCAGCCCCAGGAGAGGAGGTCCTCCGTGGAGAGGAGGGCCGTCATGAGGGTCACCAGGCCGGCGCCGCCTATGTAGCCGGCGAGTGTGCCGAACTCCAGCCAGCTGCCGAGGAAGCCGCGCTTCTTGTCGGGTGCGTACTCGGCGATGAAGGTCGACGCGCCCGCGTACTCACCGCCCGTCGAGAAGCCCTGCACCAGGCGGGCCAGAAGAAGGAGGATCGGGGCTCCTACGCCGATGGACGCGTAGGAAGGGATCAGGCCGATCGCGAAGGTTCCCGCCGCCATCATGATCATGGTGAGGGCGAGGATCTTCTGGCGGCCGACGCGGTCGCCGAGCGGGCCGAAGACCATCCCGCCGAGCGGGCGGATCAGGAACGCCGCCGCGAAGGCGCCGAAGGCGGAGAGCAGTTGGGCCGTGGGGTCGCCCGAGGGGAAGAAGACCTTGCCGAGCGTCACGGCGATGTAGCTGTAGACGCCGAAGTCGAACCACTCCATCGCGTTGCCGAGAGCAGCCGCCTTCACCGCCCGCTTGACCAGCGCCGGGTCCACGACGGTGACGTCCGCCGAGGCGTGCGCGGACGGAGGGGCCTGGGTCTGCGGAGCTACGGGTGCGACGGGTGCGGCTGCCGGCAAGGGTTCGCTCGCCTGCCTCTCGGTTGACTGCAAGGGCAGAGCCGCCCAGCGAGGGGCGGCCCGCAAGCGACCATAGGTGTAGGTGGCATCATTACGGTCGGTGTCCGGCCAACCGCACACTGCCCGGAAAGTGCCGCTATCCAGGGCAAATGGTTCCGCTTCCGGTGGTGGCCGGAAGGCGTCTTTGTGATCTATGTCGCGGCTCGTGGGAGGAACCGCCGTGCGGGGCACGGGCCGTCGTTTCATGGACAGGAAGTGGACGGCCTGTGGAGATCCAGTCGTCAACCGGACAAAAGGCCTGGTTGGGAAGTCTGCGCAAAAGCCGGTAGAAAGCGGTGTGGCTGCCAGGTGAAATGGAGGTTGCGCGCGTCTCATCTGAGGGCGCGAGCCTTTCGGGTCCGATGAGGGCGCGAGCCCTTCGGGCCCGACCGCACACCTCGGAGCCGAGGGAGAACTCTCGGAGCCGACCGGACGTTGGGACCGAGCAGAGATGACGAGCGGGGCGGGAGGGCCGACGGCGCGTGGCGAATGTTGAGCACGGGGGACCGGGAAATGCCTTTGGGGCGGGTACGCCCGGCACACCGAGGACGCGGATCGGGGCGCTCCGCGTCACCCTCTGGCTGATCGCTGCCGTACTCGCGGTACGACAGGTGGCCGTCGTCCTGCGTACGCCGAAAGGGGAGCGGCTCACCGACCTGGAGACCTGGATCGGCCCGGACGGCGTCCTGCATGTGAACGGTTCCTTCTACGACGCCGACAAGTTCACCGGCACCCCCTTCGCCGGACTCGTGCTCAAACCGTTCTCCCGCGCGGCCGAGCAAGCACTCGGCTGGGGCTGGACGTTCGGCACGCTGACCCTGGTCGTGATCCTCGGCATGGTCGCGGCTCGGGCGCTGCCGCAGCCCGTGTCCCGGCGCACCTCACTGCTCGCCGCGCCCGTCGCGATCTGCCTCCTGATGCTGTCGCTCCCGGTGCGCAACACCCTGCACCTGGGCCAGACCAGCATCATTCCCGTGCTCCTCGTCCTGCTCGGCTGCTTCGCCGTCCGGGGGGAGCGCGCCAGCGGCATCCTCATCGGCATCGGGGCCGCGCTCCAGCCCACGCTGCTGCTCTTCGCCGCCCTGTTCTGGTTCACCGGCCGCAGGCGCGCCACGGCGTCCACCGGCGCCACGTTCCTCGCCGTCACCGCGCTCGCGTGGGCCGCGATGCCGCACGACTCGTGGACGTACTGGATACACCACCTGGCGGGCGCGGGCCTGGGCGCGAGTCCGGACGGCCTCGCCAACCAGTCGCTGCACGGCGCCCTGCTCCGGTTCGGCCTCGAAGGGCCGCTGGAGATCGGCGTGTTCGTGGTCCTGGGCGCGGCCGTCATCTGGTTCGGCGTACGCCGCGCGGTCCGTTACGCCAAGGACGGGCAGCTGCTGCTCGCCGTCGCGATCACCGGCTGCGTCGCCGTCGCCGTGTCCCCGACGACCTGGCAGCACCAGCTCCTGTGGGTGCTGCTCGCGGTGGTGGGCCGGGTCGGCAAGAAGCAGTCCGACCGGTACATGTGGCCGATCGCCGTCATCCTCGTGTCGACGCTGCCGGCGAAGATGATGCTGCCGAACATGCCGGTCGTGGAGCCCATCCGCGACAACGTCGTGCTGATCGCCGCGCTCGCCGCCGCCACGGTGGTGCCGTTCCTCTCCCGCGCGCACCCCCAGTACCAGGAGCCCGTCCCGACCGACTACGCCAAGCCCGTGCCCACGCGCTGGAGTTGGGTGCCGCTGCTCCCGTTCTGGCGGCGGGTCACGACCCGGCCGAACCTCCTCCTCGAACTGCTCCTGATCCGCGTCGGCTACTCCGCCTACCAGCAGGCGCGGCTCGCCGCGACGGGCGGCACCAACTCGGGCGGCCGTGCCACCGCCGAACAGCACGGCGAGCAGATCTACTCCATCGAGCAGTTCCTGCACATCGACATCGAGCACTGGGTCAACCACGCGGTGGTGAAGGTCGACTGGCTGGAGGAGTTCTTCAACTTCTACTACACGTCGTTCCACTTCGTGGTGCCGCTGACCGTCCTCGGTGTGCTCTACGTCCGGCGCCCCGCCGACTACCGCTGGGCACGCTCGGCGCTCGGCTTCGCGACGGTCCTCGCGCTCGTCGGGTTCTGGCTCTACCCGCTGGCCCCGCCGCGCCTGATGCCCGGGCTCGGCTTCATCGACACGGTCCACGGCGTGCAGGACTTCACCCAGCCGGACTACGGCACGCTGACCGCGCTCACCAACCAGTACGCGGCGATGCCCTCGCTGCACTTCGGCTGGTCGCTGTGGTGCGGGGTGGTGATCGTGATCCTCGCGCCGAAGTGGTGGATGAAGGCGCTGGGCCTGCTGCACCCGCTGTTCACGGTCTCCGCGATCGTCGCCACCGGGAACCACTGGGTCCTGGACGCGGTGGGCGGCGCGACCGTCGTCGGCGCGGGCTTCGGCCTCGGCCACCTCCTTGCCGGGCCCCGGGTGGGCCGGACGGTGAAGGTGGCGACGGGGGCGGAGCCGCCGGTCATCGACATGACGAAGGACTCGGCGAAGGACCGTACCCCGAGCTGATCCTGTACGTGCCCGGCGTGGACACCGTGAGCCGGGTGAACTCGCCGTCCCGCTTCAGGCAGGCCCCCTCCGCCCGGAGCCACGGCGAGTACACCAGGCGCAGCGTCACCGGCTCGCGGGTGGGGACGCGCACCACCATGGCGGAGCCGGTGGACCGCACGACGGTCGCGGGCCTGGACACCATCGGCACCGCGTCCTTCACCCGGAACACCCGCCAGTTCGCGTCCCGCCACACCGGCTGAAGCCACTTGGGGCCGCTGGCGACAAGGGCCGCCTCGTCCTCGGCGAACCCGTCCGGCTTGCCCGACGGCAGCACCACATAGCCGACCGCCCACTTGTCCAGCCACGCCCGGTAGGTGGCCGCCGAGAAGGACCCGTCGTAGAAGAGGCGGCCGCGCTCGATGTCGAGCTGCCGGTTCCAGCCGCGCGCCATGTTCACGTACGGCGCCAGGGCCGTGGCCTCGCGGTGGTTGCGGGCCGGGACCACCTCCACGCGCCCCCGGTCGGCGCCGAGCCGCTCAAGCTCCCGCACCACGCCCTGGGTGTCGGCGGCCCACTTCGGCACGCCCGTCGACACCGTCAGATCGTCCGCCGTCTTCTGGGTCACCCAGGCCGTGGACAGCACGAGCGCGACGATGAGCACGACGCGGCGTACGCGGGACAGCGCGGGCATCAGCAGGGCGCCGAGCAGCGCGGCGGGCGCGAGGAGCTCGGCAAGCCGCTCCACGTTCGTGCCGATCGGGGACGGGATGAGATACGTCAGGACCGTCCCCGCCGCGTACACCCCGGCCCCCCACCGCAGCACGCGCCACTCGCGCGGAGCCGCCACGATGAGCGCCAGGCTGAACACCACGGGCGGGAAGATCCGGTCGAACGGCATCAGATGCTCGCCGGTGAACGGGAACAGCGCGGTGGTCACCCCCACGACCACCACCGGCGGCACGATCAGCGCCGCGGCCCGCCCCCAGTCCCGTACGAGGAAATAGGCGGCGCCCGCCACCACGAGGAAGAGCCCGGCCACCGGGCTGGACATGGTGGCGAGCGCCGCGCACACCACGGCGGCCCCCACGCGCCGCTCCCGCACAAGGGCCAGGCAGGCGGCGAACGCGAAGGCGATGCCGAGCGCGAACGTCGTACGCCCGGACGCGACGTTGCACCACACCGCGAACGAGGCGAGCACCGCGGGCCACAGCGGGCGACGCATCCCGGTGCGTTCGACGAGCGCGGCCACCAGCCAGGCACCGGCGACGCCCGATACCACCGTCACCGTCTTCACGCCCACGGCGGCCATCAAGTAGGGCGAGATCAGGCTGTAGTTGGCGGTGTGCATGCCGCCGTACCAGAACAGGCCGTACGCGGCGGCCCCGTGCTCCGACGCGAAGCGCGCCCAGGCGTACTGCGCCGCCAGGTCGCCGCCGCCGGTGGCGAGGAACGCCGCCCACACCGCGTACAGCGGAAGCGTGGGCAGGGTGGCGATGAGCGGGATCCGGTGGCGTCGGCAGAAGGCGCGGAGGGAGGTCTTCCGCTCATGGGGTGTGCTGCCCGATGGCGCGAGGGAGAGACCTTCGGAGACCACGGCGACCGTTTCCGTTCGAAGTCTTGGAAAGGCAAGGTTCACTTCTCAAGACGCGTCACGCAACGGAAACGTTGGCTCCGCGGGAAAAGACCCGGGGGAGGCAGGGGCAGGGCGTAGGGGGACTCGCCCCTGCCTCCCTGGCAGCGGGTCAGCCCGTGCTGACCTGCAGTTCCTTGACCCCGTTCAGCCAGGCCGAGCGGAGCCTGCGGGGGTCGGAGACCAGACGCAGACCGGGCAGCGCGTCCGCGATCGCGTTGAAGATGAGGTTGATCTCCAGGACGGCCAGCGACTTGCCGAGGCAGAAGTGCGGGCCTCCGCCGCCGAATCCGAGGTGCGGGTTCGGGTCGCGGGAGATGTCGAACTTCTCCGGCTCGTCGAAGACGTCGGGGTCGTTGTTGGCCGATGAGTAGAAGATCCCGACGCGGTCGCCCTTCTTGATCTTCGCCTCGCCGATCTCGGTGTCCTGGGTCGCGGTGCGCTGGAAGGAGACCACGGGGGTCGCCCAGCGCACGATCTCCTCCGCGGTGGTCTCGGGGCGCTCGCGCTTGAAGAGCTCCCACTGCTCCGGATGGGTGAGGAAGGCGTGCATGCCGTGGGTGATGGCGTTCCGGGTGGTCTCGTTGCCGGCCACCGCGAGCAGGATGACGAAGAAGCCGAACTCGTCGGAGGAGAGGTTGCCTTCGTCCTCGGCGGCCACCAGCTGGCTGACGATGTCCTTGGCCGGGCACTCCTTGCGGGCGGCGGCGAGGTTCATCGCGTACGAGACGATCTCCATGGCCGCCTCGGCGCCGACCTCCTCGGTGATCGCGTACTCCGGGTCGTCGTAGGCGGCCATCTTGTTGGACCAGTCGAAGATCTTCGTCCGGTCGTCCTGGGGCACGCCGATGAGCTCGGCGATGGCCTGGAGGGGAAGTTCCACGGCGACGTTGGTGACGAAGTCGAAGGAGCCGTCGGCCGCGGCGTTCGCCAGGGCCGTCTCGACGATGGAGCCTGCGCGGTCGCGCAGCGCGTCCTCCAGCGAGCGGATGGCGCGGGGCGTGAAGCCGCGCTGCACGATCTGGCGGACCCGGGTGTGCTCGGGCGGGTCCATGTTCAACATGATCATCTTCTGGACCTCGATCTGGTCCCGGCTGATCGTCTCGTTGAAGCGGATGACCGCGGTGTTGAGGTTCGAGGAGAACAACTCTGGATGCGTGGAGACGTACTTGACGTCCGCGTGCCGCGTGACGGCCCAGTATCCCGCGTCGTCGAAGCCGGAGATGCGCGGCGGCTGGGCGATCCAGCGCACCGGTTCCGTCTGCCTCAGCTGGGCGAACTCCGGTAGGGGTACGCGCTCTTGGAGCAGGTCGGGGTCGGTGAAGTCGAACCCGTCGGGCAGCGCTGGACAGGGCATCGGCAACTCCAGGAGTTCAGTTCTGGCAGCTCTGTAGCTGTCCTGACGGACCATCAGGAGATGCCCCGCAAGGTAGTAACGGGTTCTATAAGTGGCAAGGCCCGCGACCGGCCCGCTTTCGTGCAGGTACTGCGCAAGGTGCGTGCAAGCCCCTTGCGGTGCCGGGGTCGCCCTCAGCAGACTGCATGCAGAACTAGAACGCGTACTAGTTCTCCGCGTGGGTGCCGGGACACTCCCGCGGGATGTGGATGGAGAGGACGCCCATGGCCGCGGAACCTGTCATCGTCGAAGCCGTACGCACCCCCATAGGTAAGCGCGGCGGCGCGCTCGCCAATCTCCACCCCGCCTATCTGCTCGGCGAGACCTATCGCGAGCTCCTCGGCCGTACGGGCATCCACGCCGACTGCGTCGAGCAGATCGTGGGCGGCACGGTGACCCACGCCGGGGAGCAGTCCATGAACCCGGCGCGCACGGCCTGGCTCACGATGGGCCTTCCGTACGAGACCGCGGCGACGACGGTGGACTGTCAGTGCGGCTCGTCGCAGCAGGCCAGCCACATGGTCGCCAACATGGTCGCGGCAGGCGTCATCGACGTGGGGATCAGCTGTGGCGTCGAGGCGATGTCACGGGTGCCGCTGGGGTCGGGCTCCAAGCACGGTCCCGGCAAGCCGTTCCCCGAGGAGTGGAACGTCGACCTGCCCAACCAGTTCGAGGCGGCCGAGCGCATCGCCCGCAACCGCGGCCTCACGCGGGAGAACGTCGACTCGCTCGGCCTCATCTCGCAGGAGCGCGCCGCCACCGCCTGGGCCGAGGAGCGCTTCAAACGCGAGACGTTCGCCGTCCAGGTGCCGACGACGGAGGAGGAACAGGCCGCGGGGCAGGGCATGTGGCGGCTCGTCGACCGGGACGAGGGGCTGCGGGACACCACGATGGAGGGCCTTGAGCGGCTCAAGCCGGTGATGCCGACCGCCGTGCACACCGCGGGGAACTCCTCGCAGATCTCGGACGGCGCGGCGGCGATCATGTGGGCGTCGAAGCGGATGGCGCGGGCCCTGAAGCTGAAGCCGCGCGCGCGGATCGTGGCGCAGGCGCTGGTGGGTGCCGATCCGCACTTCCACCTGGACGGGCCGATCGACGCGACGCGGGCGGTCCTCGGCAAGGCGGGGATGTCCCTGAAGGACATCGACCTCGTGGAGATCAACGAGGCGTTCGCGTCGGTGGTCCTGAGCTGGGCGCAGATCTTCGAGCAGGACCTGGAGAAGGTGAACGTGAACGGGGGCGCGATTGCGCTCGGGCATCCCGTGGGGGCGACCGGGGCTCGGCTCATCACGACTGCCCTGCATGAACTGGAGCGCCGGGACAAGGAGTTCGCGCTGATCACCATGTGCGCGGGGGGCGCTGTTGCTACGGGGACGATCATCCAGAGGCTGTGAGCCGAAACGCCGGACAGGCTGGGAATCCAGCCTGTCCGGCGTTTGAGGACGAACTCGGCGAAGCCGGTGATTCACGGTGCGCCGGACTTCCGTTCAGGTGGCCGCCCTAAGGCTCAGTACCACCCGTTGGCCTGCCAGTGGGCCCAGGCGCCCGTCGGGCTGCCGTAGCGGTCGTTCATGTAGTCGAGGCCCCACTCGATCTGGGTCTCGGGGTTGGTCTTCCAGTCCGAGCCCGCCGAAGCCATCTTCGAGCCGGGCAGGGCCTGGACCAGGCCGTAGGCGCCGGAGGAGGAGTTCGTGGCGCTGGGGTTCCAGCCGCTCTCGTGCTCCACGATCTTGCTGAACGCCTCGTACTGCGCCGGGTCCGGAATCTTCTTCTTCGCGATCGCCTGCGCCGAGGAAGGAGCCGCTGCGGGGGCGGCGGCCGGAGCGGCGGCCTTCGCCTCGGAGGGGGCCGCGGCCTGGGCCGGGCCCGCCATGAACAGCATGCCCGACGTGGCGGCGGCCACGGCGGCACCGGTGAGGGCCTTCTTCGGGGTGGCGATACGGCGGAGGAGCGTGGCGGACAAAGCGTGGCCTTCCGTGGGGGACATGGTGTCGCGGGCACGCCGTTGGCCACGGGGGTGTGGCGGGGGGAATGCGTCGGCGCCCTGGGCCTTGAGGCCGGCGGCGCCGTGCGACTCGATCCAGAGAAGCAGGGCTGTTACGTCTCCGCAATGACCCCTTTTACTAGTTGCTGTCGCATGTGGGCGAAAGGTCCTTGGTGTGACGTGGCTCTCAATCCCCAGGTCAGGAGGGGTATTGACGCGTCCGCGTCAGAAGGGATGATCTACGGCCCCGCTTCGTAGAGGACCTAAGTCCTGTGGTCCGCCTCACCGCGAAGGGCCGTCCATGTAACGGAGAGCCAGGGGCCGCCTACGCCTTCGGACCCTCGAATGTGACCTGGGCCTCGAAGGCGGCCCGGCGCGTGGCCCGGCGCAGCGCCTTCAGGACGGCCGGCCCGAGGGCGAGGCTCAGCAGGACGGTGACGACGGCGCGGGGCAGGTCCCAGCCGAGGGAGGTCGCAAGGCAGTACGCGATGAAGCGGCCGAGGTTGTCACCGACGGGATCGCCGGGCACGAAGGAGACGCCGGTCGCGAGGCCGCCGAGGTAGGGCCAGCCCTGCAGATTCATGACCGTGCCGTACAGGACGGACGAGACGGCCCCGTAGGCGGCGAGCAGCCACAGCTCCCGGCGCCCGCGGATGCTGTCGGGTCCCGGCAGCATCCCCGCGCCCATGCAGACCCACCCCATGGACAGCATCTGGAACGGCATCCACGGACCGACGCCACCGGTGAGCAGCGCGGAGGCGAACATCGACACGGCACCGAGCACGAACCCGAACCCGGGCCCGAGCACACGCCCGCTGAGCACCATGAGGAAGAACATCGGCTCGATCCCGGCCGTCCCCGCCCCCAGCGGTCGCAGCGCGGCGCCGGCGGCGGCGAGCACCCCGAGCATCGCGATGGCCTTGGCGTCGAGCCCGACGTCCGCGATGGTCGCCACGACGACGGCGAGCAGGAGCGGAAGCAGGGCCGCGAACAGCCAGGGCGCGTCCTGGGCGTGCGCGCTGAGCCCCGACGTACCGCCCGCGATGAGCGGCCACCCGAAGGCCACGACGCCGACCGCGCTGACGAGCGCGAGGGCGCCGACGGAGCGCGGGCCGAGGCGGATGGGCCTGGCCTGACGGACGACGGGGGCGCGGCTCACGCGGGCCCACCCCCGCAGTCCAGCGCGTCCCGTACCTCCGACACCGTCAGCCACTTCTGCGGCGCGAGGATCTTGGTGGTCTGCGGGGCGAAGGACGGCGACGAGACCACGATGTCCGGGGTCGGGCCGTCGGCGACGATCTCCCCGTCGGCGAGGATCGCCACCCGGTGGGCCAGTTCCGCCGCCAGCTCCACGTCGTGCGTGGCGAGGACGATCGCGTGGCCCTCGGCGGCCAGGCCGCGCAGGAGCGTCACCAGGCGGGCCTTGGCCGCGTAGTCGAGGCCACGGGTCGGCTCGTCGAGGAGGAGCAGCGGCGGGCGGGCCGTCAGGACGATCGCCAGGGCCAGGGTGAGGCGCTGGCCCTCGGAGAGGTCGCGGGGGTGCGTATCGTCCGCGATGCCCGGCAGCAGCTCGGTGACCAGCGCGCGGCAGGTGCCCGGAGCGGCCGACGCGTCATGGTCGGCCGCCGCGCACTCGGCGGCCACCGTGTCCGCGTAGAGGAGGTCCCGAGGCTCCTGGGGGACCAGGCCCACGTGCCGGATCAGCTCGCGCGGGCCTGTGCGGTGCGGGACCGCGCCGCCGACGCGGACCGAGCCCGACGCCGGTTCGAGCACGCCCACCAGGGTCGAGAGGAGCGTGGACTTCCCGGCGCCGTTGCGACCCATCAGAGCCACCGTCTCTCCCGCGCGGACGGTGAGGTCCACGCGCCGCAGGGCCTCCACCCGGCCCCGGCGGACGGCCAGACCGGAAACGTCGGCGGCCGGTGCCTCCGGGGCATCCGTCTTCTTCGTACGCCGGAAGAGGCTCGGCCGACCCGACGCCGGACGTACGGCCACTCCCTCGCCCTCCTCCCGGGGCTCGGCCCCGGCCAGACGCTCCCGCAGCGCACCCGCCCTGCGCCGCGCGTCCCGCACCGTCAGCGGCAGCGGGGACCAGCCCGCGATGCGGCCGAGGCCCACCACCGGCGGGTAGACCGGCGAGCGGGCCATCAGCTCGGCGGGATCCCCGAGGACGGGCGGCTCGCCCGGCGCCGTGAGCAGCAGCACCTGGTCCGCGTACTGCACTACACGCTCCAGGCGGTGCTCGGCCATCAGGACCGTCGTGCCCAGGTCGTGCACGAGTCGCTGCAGTACGGCGAGTACCTCCTCGGCGGCGGCCGGGTCGAGCGCCGACGTCGGTTCGTCGAGGACGAGGACCTCGGGGTGCGGCGTGAGCACCGACCCGATGGCGACGCGCTGCTGCTGGCCGCCGGAGAGCGTGGCGATGGGGCGGTCGCGCAGATCGGCGAGGCCAAGGAGGTCCAGGGTCTCCTCGACCCGGCGGCGCATCACGTCGGGCGCGATCCCGAGCGACTCCATCCCGTACGCCAGCTCGTCCTCGACCGTGTCCGTCACGAAGTGCGAGAGCGGATCCTGGCCCACCGTGCCGACGACGTCGGCGAGTTCACGCGGCTTGTGCGTACGGGTGTCGCGCCCCGCCACCGTCACACGGCCCCGCAGCGTGCCCCCGGTGAAGTGCGGCACGAGCCCGCTCACCGTGCCGAGCAGCGTCGACTTGCCGACCCCGGAAGGCCCGACGAGAAGCACCAACTCGCCCTCGGGCACGGCGAGATCGACCCCGCGCACGGTGGGCTCGGCGACCCCTTCGTACGTCACGGAGACATCCTCGAAGCGGATCATGAGGGCTCCTTGGTACGTACGCGGGCGGAAGCGGGGGCGGCGGAATCGGCCGGCACCGGCGCCACGAAAGCGGGCAGAAGGCCGACGAGCACGGCGGCCGCGGGCCACAGCGGCAGCGTCGGTGCCGTCAGGGGGACGACTCCGGGGTGCAGGGCGGAGGCGTCGTACGAGGCGGCCCAGATCATCAGGGCCGCCACCGCGATGCCGGACCCCGCGACGAGCCAGGCGCGCACGCCCCACGGGTCGGGGCGGTAGCGGGTGCGGACGGAGCGCCGGCCGCCGAGGCGCAGTCCCGCGAGGGCGGCGACGAGACCGGCGGCCAGGACCGGCAGACCGTAGCCCGTGCCGTCCGCGGAGAGCAGGCCGTACGTACCCGCGCAGACGCCCATCAGGCCGCCGAGCGTCAGGAACGCCGTCGCCCTGCGCACCCCGGCGGGTACCGGCGCGCTGCGGCCGAACCCGCGCGCGTCCATCGCGGCGGCCAGGGCGACCGACCGCTCCAACGCGCCCTCAAGGACAGGGAGCCCGACCTGGAGCAGCCCCCGGATGCCCTTGTCGGCGCGCCCACGAAGGCGCCGCGCGGCACGAAGGCGCTGCACATCCATGATCAGGTTCGGCGCGAACGTCATCGCCACGACGATGGCGACCCCCACCTCGTACAGCGCGCCCGGCAGCGACTTGAGCAGCCGCGCCGGGCTGGCGAGGGCGTTGGCGGCGCCGACGCAGATGAGGAGCCCCGCGAGGCGCACCCCGTCGTAGAGCGCGAAGAGCAGCCCCTCGGCCGTCACCCGGCCCCCGATCCGCACGCCCTTCGCCCAGTCGGGCAGCGGCACTTCGGGGAGCGTCACGATGACATGCGAACCGGGGATCGGGGAGCCGAGGACGACGGCGAAGACGAGCCGGATCGCGATCACGAAGAGACCCAGCTTCACGAAGGCGCCGTACGACCGTGCCCATGGCGCCGACGTCCGGCGGGCAGCGACGACATAGCCCGCGACCCCGATCAGGAGACCGAGCAGCAGGGGGTTGGTGGTGCGGGACGCCGCGACGCCGAGCCCGAGCGCCCACACCCACCAGGCGCCCGGGTGCAGCGCGTTGCTCCGGTGCGCTTGGGGGGCCAGACGCCGCCGCAGCGCACCGGGAGCGGTGCTCGGGAGATCGGTCATCGTGCGGTCAGCCGCGTCGGCGGCGTGCCTGCCAGACGGCGGCGGCGCCGAGCAGGGCGATGGCGGCCACGCCCGCGATCAGGCCGACGGAGGGACCACCGGAGTCGTCCTTCTTCTCGGCGGACTCGGCGGACTCGCCGGACTCGCTCGCCGTCGGCTTCTTCCCCGAGTCCTCGGAGCGCCCGTTGCCCGAGACCTGCTCCCCGCAGCCCGACTTCGGGTAGTCCGCGATGGCGCACAGGAGCGCGTTGCTGTCGTAGCGCAGGGGCTTGGCGACCGCGGCGAGCGCGTCCGCGCTCGTCGCGTCGTCCGCGACCTGCGCGCAGGCGGTACGCGGCTTCGGCGGGGTCTCGCCGCCGGGGGCGTCACCCGGCGTGCCGAAGTCGATGACCAGGGCGATCCGCTTGCGGTCGTCCTTGGCGGGGGTCTTGGCGCAGATCGTGTCGAAGTCCGCGGCGCCGCGCGGCTTCGCGGAGTCCTGCGAGTCGTCGGACACGGAGAACCGGAAGCCCTGGACGGCCCCGTCGTCGGGGCGGGCGGTGCTCGGCCCCTGGCTCGCGTACGCCCACGTGGAGCCGTCCCGGTCCCAGAAGGACCAGTAGCGGTAGCCGACGGCCTGGGCGGGGGCGGCGGCGAGGACACCGAACAGGGCGGCGAGGAGCGCCCCGGTCACCAGGCGTCCGCACCGCGCGCGACCCCGCGTCACAGCTGCTGCTTCTTCTTGTTGCCGCTGTAGAGGAAGCCGATGCCGATACCGGCGACCATGCCGACGCCGATGATCCACCAGATGCTCACGCCGCCGCCGTCATCGCTGTCCTTCTTCTCGTCGGCGGCCTGTTCGGTCGCCTGCGGAGCCGGACCCTGCGCGCCCAGCTGCTTGACCAGGTCCGCGCCGCCGAAGTCGCGCGGGTCCATGCCCGCGGCGTGGGCGGCGAAGATCAGCTGGGCGTAGGCTGCGGGACCGGACTTCTTGGCCCAGTCGTCCGAGTTCTTCGACAGCCACTGAGCCGACTTCTTGGCCTGCTCCGGCTGGCCGGCCGCGGCGAGCGCGAGCACGGAGTCGGCGGTGTTGCCCAGGTCGGGCATGTTCTTGGCGCCCGGCATCGACGACATCAGGTGGTCGTCGCCCTTGGCGAGGGTCTTCAGGAGGTAGCCGGTGCCGTTCGCCGCGGCCTGCTCGGCGGTGTCCGCCTTCGCGCACTTGGGGGCGGCGGACTTCTTCTCGGCGGCGTCGACGACCAGGCCCTTGCCGTGGGCGCCGAGTACACCGGCAGCCGTGGCGTCCGCGTTCGGCGAGAGCTTGCCGGACTTGACGTCCGCGAGGCCGAAGGCGCCGCCGTCCTCGGCACAGCTCATCGAGAGCGCGGGCAGCGCGTCGAGCGGCGACTTGCCGTCCTGCGACTTCACCGACTGCGGCTTCTCGCCCGCCGCGGTGAGCGCGCCGATCACGATGCCGGTGGAGTTGGCGTCGGAGTCCATGCCGGGGCTGTAGCCCCAGCCGCCGTCCTTGTTCTGCACCGACTTCAGCCAGCCGACGCTCTTGTCGACCGCCTTCTTCTGACCGCCGAGCGCGGCGAGCGCCTGCACGGCGGACGCCGTCGCGTTGCTGTCGAACATCGTCTTGGAGTCGCACGGCTCGCCCGCGTCGGCGCGGTACGCGGCGAAGCCGCCGCTCGCGCACTGCTGTCCTGTGAGCCAGTCGACGGACTTCGCGGCGGGCTTCACGCCGGCCGAATCCTGGGCGAGCAGGGCGTACGACTGCCGGAACACCCCGTCGAACTTGGGGTCGGCGTCGCCGTACAGGGCGGAGGGAAGAGCTGCGGAGGGCGACGGCTTCGCGGTGTCCGCGAAGGCGGCCGGGGCGGCGGCCGAACCGAACACGGCGACGGCGGCCAGGACCGCTGCGCTGCGGCGAACGTTCATGATGCGGCGGGTGCCTCTCCCTGCGGGGAGCGGGGCAGCACGGGCACGTAGCGGGCACGGGCTCCGGGCGGCTCCGGCTCCGTATACCTCGACGGTGCCGTTCATCGGGGGCCCCGATGAAGCGAGCCGGTCATGCTCCGTACCGGGCATTCCGGCTTACCGGCGGATGCGGTTCACGGCTGCGGGTCAGCGCCGGATTCGCACCGGCTTCCCCCCGTACGGGCATGATGACGACGGGGGCCACTCTACCGGCCCGTAGGGGAAGCGGCCCGGGGCGCCCACCCCCGGCCGTAGGTCACACCGCGCGGTACCGCACCGGATCGCTGCCCACCGCCTCCGCGCGCCCCAGCTTCACCAGGCGCCGCACATGGGCCTCCGCCTCGGAGACCGCGATGTTCCGCGAGCCGTAGCGGATCTCGGCCCAGGGGCGGTTCCACTCCATCTGCTCGGCGAGCTGCCAGGGCGTGAGGGGCTCGGCGAGGAGGGCGAGCAGGTCGGTGAGGCGCTCCTCGTGGTGGGCCAGGATCTCCCGCACGCGGGCCGGGGCGTCGGTGAACGCGTACTGGTGGGCCGGAAGGACCTCGGCGGGGCCGAGGCGGCCGACGCGCTCCAGGGAGTCGAGGTAGTCGCCGAGGGGATCGGTGATGGTCTCGTCGTCGGGGTCCTCGTACAGGCCGATGTGCGGGGTGATCCCGGGGAGCAGATGGTCGCCGGAGAACAGACGGCCGTGGCCGGGCAGTTGTGCCGGGTGCTCCTCCTCCAGGTGCAGGCAGACGTGGCCCGGGGTGTGGCCGGGGGTCCAGATCGCGCGGAGCCTGCGCCCCGGCAGTTCGAGCAGCTCGCCCGGCGTGATGTCGCGGTCGGGGAGCGCGGCGGCGAGTCCTGGCAGCCGGGGTGCGCGGCCCGCGTCGCGGGCCGCGACGAGCGGGGCGATGTGCTCGGCGGGGGCGCCCGCGGCCGTCAGCTTCTCCACCATGTAGTCGAACCAGCGCACTGGCGGCCCGGTCCGTGTGCGGCGTACGACCGACGCGTCCGCCTCGTGCATCGCGATCCACGCGCCCGATGCCTCGCGGACCTTGGCGGAGAGGCCGTGGTGGTCGGGGTGGTGGTGGGTGATGACGACGCCGTGCACCGCCTCGACGGAGGTGCCGCAGGCGGCGAGGCCCGAGGCGAGGGCGTCCCAGGACGTGGGGTCGTCCCACCCCGTGTCGATGAGGACCGGACCGCTGTCGGTGTCCAGGAGGTGCACGAGGGTGAAGCCCAGAGGATTGTCGGGGATCGGGACCTTGATGCTCCACACGCCCCCGCCGTGCTCGGTCACCTGCGGATCGGTCACCTGCGTCATGGGGCGCCCTCATCTCTCCGTAACTAGAACTAGTTCCAATGATCGCCCAAGTCGACCGATTCGTCAGGGCACTTGGACGGGCCGGTCGTAAGTGAGGCGCCGGTCACATTCTCCGCCGGACTCCGCCGTGGACTCCTGGAACTAGAACTGGTATCAGTTCTGCATCAGTGAGTTCTGAAACTGTGTCAGAAAGCGTGCCGCACACGGCGGAATCCCGCAGGAGGCAGTCAGCCATGACCGAGCTCGTGGAACACGGACAGCTTTTCATCGGCGGGGAGTTGGTGGATCCCCTCGGCAAGGACGTGATCGAGGTGACCTCGCCGCACACCGGCCAGGTCTTCGCGCGGGTGCCGCACGCCGCGCCCGCCGATGTCGACCGGGCCGTCGCCACCGCGCGCAAGGCGTTCGACGAGGGCCCCTGGCCCCGGATGACGCTCGACGAGCGGATCGAGGTCATCACCAGGATCAAGGACGCGTTCGCCGTACGGCACGAGGAGATCGCCCGCGTCATCAGCACCCAGAACGGCACCCCGTACACAGCGAGCGTGATGGTCCAGGCCCTCGCCGCGATGATGGTCTGGGACTCGGCGCTCACCGTCGCGAAGAACTTCACGTACGAAGAGGCGCGCGACGGAGTCCTCGGCAAGATCCTCGTGCGCCGCGAGCCGGTCGGTGTCGTGGCGGCCGTGGTCCCGTGGAACGTCCCGCAGTTCACCGCCGCGGCCAAGCTCGCGCCCGCGCTGCTCGCCGGGTGCCCGGTGATCCTCAAGACCTCGCCCGAGACGCCGCTCGACGCGTACATACTCGCCGAGATCGCCACCGAGGCGGGGCTTCCGCAGGGCGTGCTCTCGATCATCTCGGCGGACCGCGAGGTGAGCGAGTACCTCGTCGGGCACCCCGGCGTCGACAAGGTGTCCTTCACCGGTTCCGTCGGCGCGGGCAAGCGCGTCATGGAGGTCGCCGCCCGCAATCTCACGCGCGTGACCCTGGAGTTGGGCGGCAAGTCGGCCGCGGTGATCCTGCCGGACGCGGACGCCTCGGCGGCGGTCGCAGGCATCGTCCCCTTCGCCTGGATGATCAACGGCCAGGCGTGCGTGGCCCAGACCCGCATCCTCGTGCCGCGCTCGCGCTACGAGGAGTTCGCCGAGGCCTTCGCCGCCGCGGCCTCCGCGCTCAAGGTCGGCGACCCGCTCGACCCGGCGACGGAATTGGGCCCGCTGGTCGCCAAGCGCCAGCAGCAGCGCTCGCTCGACTACATCCGCATCGGCCAGGAGGAAGGCGCCAAGATCCTTACGGGCGGCGGGCGTCCGGCCGGACTCGACGAGGGCTGGTACGTCGAGCCGACGCTCTTCGGCGGCGTGGACAACTCGATGCGCATCGCCCGCGAGGAGATCTTCGGCCCGGTCATCTGCCTTCTTCCGTACGGCGACGAGAGCGAGGCCGTGAAGATCGCCAACGACTCGGACTACGGGCTCAGCGGCAGCGTATGGACGGCGGACACGGAGCGCGGCATCGACATCGCGCGGCGGGTGCGCACCGGGACGTACTCGGTGAACACCTTCAGCCTCGACATGCTCGGTCCGTTCGGCGGCTACAAGAACTCCGGTCTCGGGCGGGAGTTCGGGCCCGAGGGGTACGGCGAGTACTTCGAGCACAAGATGATCCACCTCCCGGCCGGCTATGGCGAGGCGGGTGCCTGATGGGTGACCGCTGGCACGTCGAGGTGGACCGGTCGGTCTGCATCGGCTCCGGGATGTGCGTGATCACGGCGCCGGGCGGCTTCGCACTCGACTCCGCCCGCCAGTCGCACCCCGAGGACCCCGAGACCGACGCCAACGAGAAGGTGCTCGAAGCGGCCGAGGGGTGCCCGGTCGAGGCGATCACCATCACGTTGTCCGGCAGCGGGGAAATCGTCTTCCCGCCGGAGGACTGAACATGCGTCGTCCGGCCGACGGATTTACTTTCGTTACGCCGCCCAAGCAGATTCCGTGCGTCTTGTGCCCTTTATGTGCGCTCGAACGGGTGGGAACAGGACTTTACCCATGCGTTCCGCATGGCTGATCGATGACATCCGTGACTGTCCGTCCCCTTTGCGGCCTGGAACTGTTCAGACCCAGACCACTTGGGGAGGGGACAGCGTGGACAAGCGGTACGAGGTCTACTGTCTGACGGACAGTCACTTCTACGAGACTCCGGACCGCTTGTCCGCCGCGGGAGGGCCCGGCGCCGCCGCACAGTTCGAGACGGCGGGGCGCTCCGTCCCGCACGGCTGGCGCTCGGGACGGCACGCCGACTGGCTCTCTCTGATACCTCTGGACGAGGACGGGACACCCCGGCCCGCGCCCGAACAGGGCTGGAAGATCCACGCCTCCGCGACCCTGGACAACGCGGACCGCGTCGCGGCCACCGTCTGGGACTACTGCGTCGAGCGCATGATCCCCTTCAAGTTCGTACCCGCTCCACGTTTGCTGCACCTGCGCAACAGCAAGTACGCGGGCCGCGACAGCAGCGGGAAGTTCGCCACCATCTACCCGGACGGCGCAGGACAGTTGCGCAGCACCCTGGAGGATCTGGGGGAGCTGCTGCGCGGCCTGGACGGGCCGTACGTTCTCACCGATCTGCGCTGGCAGGACGGCCCGCTCTATGTGCGCTACGGCGCCTTCACCCGCCGCTTCGTCGCCGATGAGCGGGGCACACTGGTCCCCGCCATCAAGGACGGCACGGGCAAGCTGGTGCCCGACCCCAGAGACCCGGCCTTCAAGGTCCCCTCCTGGGTGACCCTGCCCGCCTTCCTGGAACCGCAGCTCGCGGCGCGCAACACGACGACCGTCGCCGACCTGCCCTACCGCTTCGAGAAGGCGTTGCACTTCTCCAACGGCGGCGGTGTCTACCAGGGCCGCGACACCCGTGACGAGCGCAAGGTCGTCCTCAAGGAGGGCCGCCCACACGCCGGCCTGGCCTCCGACGGAGCCGATGCCGTCGCCCGCCTGGAGCGCGAGAAAGCCGCCCTTGAACGGCTCTCGGGCCTCGGGCTCGCACCCGAGGTACGGGACTGGTTCACCCTCGGCGACCACCGGTTCCTCGTCATGGACTTCCTCGAGGGGCGCACCCTCAACTCGTTCTTCGCCGAGCGCCATCCGCTGGTCACCCAGGAGCCCACGCCGGACGCGGTGGCTTCGTACACGGCTTGGGCGCTACGCATGCACCGTGCCGTCGAGGACGCGGTGGCGGCGGTGCACGAGCGCGGGATCGTCTTCAACGACCTGCACATGTTCAACATCATGGTGGCACCGGACGAACAGTCGGTGGCTCTCCTCGACTTCGAGGCGGCCGCGCCCGTCGAGGAGCGCGGACGGCAGGTCGTCGCCCACCCGGGCTTCATGGCCCCGCCGGGCCGCACCGGGACCGACGTCGACCGCTACGCGCTGGCCTGTCTGAGGCTCGCGCTGTTCCTTCCGGTCACCACACTGTTCGTCGTGGACCGCGGCAAGGCGGCCCATCTCGCCGAGATCATCGCGACCGAATTCCCCGCGGTGCCGAGGGAGTTCCTGGACGAAGCCGTCGCCGAGATCACGCGCGGCGGGCACGAGGTGTCGGCCGCCGCGGCAATACCGGATGCGGGGGCGGCGGCCGACGCGGAAGCACCCGACGCCACCCGGGCCTCCGGCCGGGGAGGGCCCGCCCCCGCGGCCACCGTCACACCGCTCGTGGACCCCGGCGACTGGCCGTACAGCCGTGACTCGATGGTCAAGGCGATCCTCGCCTCAGCCACCCCGGAGCGCGACGACCGGCTCTTCCCCGGAGACATCGCCCAGTTCACCGACGGCGGCGGACTCGGCCTCGGCCATGGTGCCGCGGGGGTCCTGTACGCCCTCGCCGAGACCGGTGCCGAACGCTATGAGCAGGGCGAGCGCTGGCTGCTCGACCGCACGGACCCGGTGTCCCACGGCACCCCGCTCGGTCTCTACGACGGGCTCGCGGGCGTCGCGTACGTCCTGGACCGCCTCGGACACACACAGCGCGCCCTCGATCTCCTCGACGGCGTACTGGGCGAAAAGTGGCGGCAGCTGTCCTCGCAGCTGTACGACGGCATCCCCGGACTCGGCCTGGTGCTCGACCAACTCGCGCGCACCACCGGGGAGACCGGCCTGGCGGAACGGGCCGGGGAGGCCGCCCAGATCGTCTGCGACCGGATCGCGGCAGCCTCCGGTTCCGGCCACGCGGACCAGGCACGACGGCATGCCGGACTGCGACGCGGCATGACCGGCTCCGCGCTCTTCCTGCTGCGCCTCTACGAGCGCACGGGCGAACCCCACCTGCTCGAACGGGCAGCGGACGCACTCCGCCTCGACCTGGAACGCTGTGTGATCCAGAAGGACGGCAGCCTCCAGGTCGACGAGGGCTGGCGCACCATGCCGTATCTCGCGGACGGCACCGTGGGCATCGGCATGGTCATCGACGACTGGCTCGAGCACGGAAAGGACGAGGCCTTCGAGGACGCGCGGGCCCGCATCCTGCTCGCCTCGACCAGCCGCTTCTACGTCCAGCCGGGGCTCTTCGCGGGCCGCGCCGGAATGATCATGCATCTGGCCCGCACCACGGCACCGGGCGTGACCCAGGCCCAACTGACCTCGCAGATCGGGGCAATGGGCTGGTACGCGATGTCCTACCAGGGACAACTCGCCTTCCCCGGCAACCAGATGATGCGCCTCTCCATGGACCTCACCACCGGAACGGCAGGGTGCCTGCTCGCCCTCGGCGCGGCACTGGGTGACGACACCCGCGCGCACCTGCCGTTCCTGCCGCCGCTGAGGCGGCCCTGAATCGGCTCCGACCACGTGTCGGAGTTCGCGGTAACACCCCGTCTCCACAAGGTATCTACGAAAGGAAACACCATGGCACTCTTGGATCTGCAGAGCCTGGAAGCCGATGAGATGACCGGCGGCGGCGGCGGTGGTGGCGTGAGCTACGCGAGTCTGCTGCTCTGTGGCGACAGCGGTCTCAGCGTCATCACCTGCTAGGACTGACGGCGACACAAGGCACGGGCGGTCTCTTCCCCTGGGAAGAGACCGCCCGGATGCCTTCCCGCCGCGGATCACCGCCGAAATCTTCGTCACGGACACGAGGCCCGGACCTGCATGGCGACTTCTCCCGATTCGTTCACCAAGCGCTCCGGTGACCGGCTGCTGCGCGCCGCGACCCGGCGCAGTGCCGGGCGCTGTGTGACCCTGTGTCTGCTCACCGTCGCATCGGCGGGAGCCAGTCTGCTGCTGCCGTACACGCTCGGCCGCACGCTGGACGCGATCTTCACCGCGCACTCCGCCGGAGTCACCGACTCGCTCGGAGGTGAGGTCGGCCGCTGGCTCCTGATCACCGCGGCCCTGCTCGGCGGCCTCACCCTCCTGGGCTCCTGCGTGGAAGTCCTCACCGGCACCACCAACGCCCGCACCACGGCCTGGCTGCGCCTTCGGCTCATCCGGCACGTCCTCGACGTCGGCCCCCGGACCACCGCCCGCTTCGTCCCCGGCGAACTGCTCGCCCGGCTCGTCGGCAACACCGCGGCGGCCGGGCCCGCCCCCGCGACGCTCGCCGCGCTCCTCGCCGCGCTGGTCGTGCCGCTGGGTGCCGTCGTGGCGCTGGCCCTGCTGCACCCGTGGCTGGCGGTCGTGTTCCTGGCCGGCGCTCCTGCTCTCGCCCTTCTCCTGCGCTCCTTCGCGCGCGCCTCGTCCGACTGCGTGGGGCAGTACCAGCGGATCCAGGGCGACATCGCGGGCCGCCTGACGGAGGCGATCGGCGGTGCCCGTACCGTCGCGGCCGCCCACACCGAGGAGAAGGAAGGCGCTCGCATCCTGCAGCCGCTGCCCGAGCTGTCCGTGCAGGGGCACCGCATGTGGCGGGTCCAGGGCCGGGCGAGCGGCGGCGCGGTGGCCATCGCGCCGCTGCTCCAGATCGCGGTCCTGGCGACGGCGGGCCATCTGGTCCTGCAACACCGCCTGACCGTGGGCGAGTTACTGGCCACCTCCCGCTATGCCGCGCTGGCGACCGGCGTCGGCGTCCTGGTCGGCCACCTGGCGGGCCTTGTCCGCGCCAGGGTCGCCGGGCAGCGCCTCGGTGAGGTCATGGACGAGCCCGCACCGAAGCACGGAGAGGCCGAACTCCCCAGCTCGGGCGGACGGTTGGAGCTGCTCGGTGTCACGGCTCACCGCGACGGACGACCTGTCCTCGACGGACTCGACCTCACCGTTCCCGCCGGGACGACGCTCGCCGTGGTCGGCGTGTCCGGGGCGGGCAAGTCCCTCCTCGCGGCCATCGCGGGCCGCCTCGCCGAGCCCGACGCGGGGACGGTCCTCCTCGACGGCGTACCGCTGCCCGAACTGACCCACGCCGCCCTGCGCCGGGAGATCGGCTACGCCTTCGAGAGGCCGGCACTGCTCGGCTCCACGCTGGGCGGGACCATCGCCCTCGGCGCCGAGACGTACGTACGGGACGACGTCGTACGCGCCGCCCGCGCGGCCCGCGCCGACGGTTTCGTACGACGGCTCCCCCAGGGGTACGAAACCGCCTGCGGGGACGCCCCGCTCTCCGGCGGCGAGGTCCAACGGCTAGGTCTGGCCAGGGCGTTCGCCCACGGTGGGCGACTACTGATCCTGGACGACGCCATGTCCAGCCTCGACACGATCACTGAACGCGAGATCTCCGACGCCCTGCTCCGCCACACCCCGGCCACCACCCGCCTGGTCGTCGCCCACCGCGCCACCACGGCGGCCCGTGCCGACACGGTGGCCTGGCTCGACGGCGGCCGGATCCGCGCGCTGGGGCCGCATGCGGTGCTGTGGCGAACCCCCTCGTACCGTGCCGTGTTCGCCGGTGAAGCCGCCGACGACAGGGAGGACGCATGAACGTGGCGACCCCGGCGGGCGTGTCCGGTGATGCGGAGGGCCCGGGCCCGGGAACGTACCGCCGAGGTCTCCGCTTCCTGCGGCGCCGCCCCCGGGTGCTCCTGCGTCTGACGATCTGGTCCGTACTGGAGACCGGGCAGACCTTCCTCATGGGCTACGCCCTCGCGCGCGCCCTCGACGACGGCTTTCTCGCGGGGCGGCAGAGCACCGGTCTCGGGTGGCTGGCACTCGCCGCGCTCGCCGTCCTCGTCGGGGCGTACGGCACGAACCGGGTGTACGTGGCCGTCGCCGAACTCGTTGAACCCGTCCGGGACGTGCTGGTGAAGCGCGTGGTCGAACGGGGGGTGCGCGACGCGGACGGAGGCGCGGTTTCGCGGCTCACGCAGCAGGTGGAGATAGCCCGCGACACCTTCGCGGGGCTGGTCATGGTGTCGCGTTCCTTCCTGTTCACCGCGGCCGGTGCGCTGATCGGGCTGTTCACGCTGGCTCCGGCGCTGCTGCTCGTCGTCGCCCCGCCGCTCGTCCTGGGCGTGGGGCTGTTCGTCGCCACGCTGCGTCCGCTGGCCCAGCGGCAGGAGGCGTTCCTGGTCGCCGATGAGGCTGTGTCCGGCAACCTCGCCGTGGTGGCGCCGGGGCTGCGGGACGTCACGGCCGCAGGCGTCGAGCGGGCCGTCGGCGACGCGGCGGGCGAGCTGGTCGCCGCGGAGTACCGGGCGGCCCGCAACCTGGCCCGCTGGGGGGTGCTTCGGGTTGTTGCCCTGGGGGTCGGGGGCCAACTCCCGTTGCTGCTCATCCTCGTGACCGCCCCCTGGCTGCTGACCCGGGGCGTGACGCCCGGCGCGCTGGTCGGGGCGCTCGCTTATGTCAGCCAATCCCTGCTGCCCGCCCTGCAGAACCTGGTGTACGGCCTGGGCGCGAGCGGCTCACGGCTGGTCGTCGTCCTGCGCCGGCTGATGGTCGAGGCGCCGGCCCCGCGATTCCCGGCCTCGGGCGACCCGGCGCCCGTGCCGTCCTCCGACGCCCCGGCCCTGGAGGTCTCCTCCCTCACCTTCGCCTACGGCCCCGGTGCGGAGCCGGTGCTGAAAGGGCTCGATCTGGTCGTTCCGCGGGGCGGGCACCTCGCGGTGGTGGGGCCGAGCGGGATCGGCAAGTCCACGCTGGCCGCGCTGGTCGCGGGGCTCCTGGAGCCGGGCGAGGGCGAGGCGCGGGTGCACGGGGTGCCGTCCCGCTCCCAAGAAGCGATACAGCAACGGGTGCTGATCCCGCAGGAGGCGTACGTCTTCAGCGGCACGGTGCGGCAGAACCTGGAGTATCTGCGGGCCGACACCGTCAGCGACGCGGAGTTGCTGGCCGCCGCGCGGGCAGTCGGGCTCAGCGGGGTGATCGAGCGGCTCGGGGGGCTCACCGCCCCGGTCGACCCCGCCGCGCTCTCCGCGGGCGAGCGACAGCTCATCGCGCTGACCCGCGCCTACCTCTCGTACGCGCCCCTCGCCCTGCTCGACGAGGCCACCTGCCACCTCGACCCGGTGGCGGAGGCCCGCGCCGAGCGGGCGTTCGCGGCGCGGCCCGGCGGCACCCTCGTGGTGATCGCCCACCGCATCAGCTCGGCCCGCCGCGCCGACCGGATCCTGGTGATGGACGGCACGCACACCCTGTGCGGCCGCCACGATGAGCTGCTCGAACGCTCCTCGCTCTACCGCGAGTTGAGCGGCAACTGGGGCCCCGCGAACGTCACTTCACACCCAGCCCTCCCCGCGCGAGATCCGTATGGCGTCGATCCTGTTGCGGGCCCCGGTCTTTCGGGTGATCGCGGCCATGTAGTTGCGCACCGTCCCGTTGGTCAGGTGCAGGCGGTGCGCGATCTCGGCGACGGGCGCGCCACCGGCGGCCAGTGAGAGCACCAGTAACTCCCGTTGCGTCAGCGGCATCTGAGCCGCCTTCAGGAAACCGTACCCCAGCGATTCGTCCACGAACCGCTGCCCGGCCGCCACCTGCCTGATCCCGGCGAGGAGCCGGTCCGGCGGGCTCGCCTTGTCCACGTAGCCGAGGGCGCCTGCCTCCATGCAGCGCCGCAGCAGCCCCGGCCGGCTGCCGGACACCAGGACGAGGAGCGGGCAGCCGAGGCCGCCGTTCACCGGATGGGACTGCTCCCCGAACTCGGCGGAGGCGTACGCCGTGTCGCCGTCGGGGTCGACCACGCAGACGTCGGGACGCACCGCACCCACACGGTCGCGGGCGTCGTGCCACGGTGCATGGAACACCTCCAGATCCGGCTCACGGGCGAGGCGTTCCGCCAGAGCCGATCTCAGCAGACAGGCATCGTGCACGAGAAGTGCCCGGATCACGTTTCGCTCCTCGAGTTTCCCGCTGTCGGTTCCCGGTTGCTTCATTCAGCACGTAGACCATTCATAGCGGCGCCGACCGCTCGTACGGCCGCGAGATCTGGCCAAGCGGGACCAGGAGAGGCTCAGGGGCGCAATTGCCAGGCAGACGTGCGCCCCCCGTGCACCGATTCAGGGGTTGCGGAGGGCGCCGCCCCGGGGAATGTGTGCTCTCGGGGGGCGTGTGAGGGCTACGCGGTCTCGGGGGTCGTCAGGTCGATCAGACGGCACACCATCTCGATGTCGATCTTGACCTGCGCGATCGACGCCCGCCCCGAGAGCCAGGTGATCAGCGCCGAGTGCCAGGTGTGCTCGATGACCCGGACCGCCGAGAGCTGCTCGGGGGTCGGCGCGTCCTCCAGGCCCATCGCGTCCAGGATGATCGCCGTGGTCAGCCGCGAGACCGTGTCCACCTCGGGGCTCACGGAGCGGTCGGCGAAGGTCAGTGCCCTGACCATGGCGTCCGCGAGATGCGGCTCGCGCTGCAGGGCGCGGAAGGCCCGCATCAGCGTCTCGGCGCACCGCTCGGCGGGCGTGTCACCCGCGGGCGGGCGCTTGCGGATCGTGGTGTGCATGTGCTGCAACTGGTCCTGCATGGTGGCGACCAGGAGATGCACCTTGGAGGGGAAGTAGCGGTACAGCGTGCCGAGGGCGACGCTCGACGACTCGGCGACCTCCCGCATCTGCACCGCGTCGAACCCGCCCCTGCTCGCGAGTTGAGCGCTGGCGTGCAGGATGCGGCGGCGGCGCGCCTCCTGCCGTTCGGTCAGGGGTGGCGACGCCGGATCAGCTGCTGCGACTTCCGCTGCCTTGGCTTCCGCTGTCATATGTCCCGTTGTTCCGTCGTCCCGGTCCGGTGATGTGGTGGGCCAGCATGGCAGGGCACCTGCCGTGGCGCGAATCACCTGATCCGGGCCTTACAGCGCGGCTACCTGCCGGTAGATTCAAAGCTCGTTCCGCGATCAATCAGCGATCATTCAACGATCAAGTCTGAAACTTGTTCTAGATTACCGTCCCGGCGTAACCTCGCGGACAACCGCAGGGAGAAGGGGGCCGAGAGTGACCGCTGAGGCCATGGAGGCGGGCCCCCGGACGGGGCCGTACGCCGATGGTGACGCCGATGGTGACCGTCCGTTGCGCATCGCTCTCCTCACGTACAAAGGGAACCCGTTCTGCGGGGGACAAGGCGTCTACGTACGTCACCTCTCACGCGAGCTGGCCCGCCTCGGCCACAGCGTCGAAGTGATCGGCGCGCAGCCCTACCCCGTCCTGGACGAGGGCCTCGAAGGCCTCAGGCTCACCGAGCTGCCGAGCCTCGACCTCTACCGCTCGCCCGACCCCTTCCGCACGCCCAAGCGCGACGAGTACCGCGACTGGGTCGACGCGCTCGAAGTGGCGACGATGTGGACCGGCGGCTTCCCCGAACCCGCGACGTTCAGTCTGCGCGCCCGCCGCCATCTGCGCGCCAGGCGGGGCGAGTTCGACGTCGTGCACGACAACCAGACGCTCGGCTACGGCCTGCTGGGCGACCTCGGCGCCCCGCTCGTCTCGACGATCCATCACCCCATCACCGTGGACCGCCGGCTGGACCTCGACGCGGCGCCCGACTGGCGGCGCCGCATGTCCGTACGCCGCTGGTACGCGTTCACGCGCATGCAGAAGCGCGTGGCCCGCCGGCTGCCCTCCGTGCTCACCGTCTCCGGCACCTCGCGCCAGGAGATCGTCGACCACCTCGGCGTACGCGAGGACCGCATCGACGTCGTGCACATCGGCGCCGACACCGACCTCTTCTCGCCGGACCCCTCGGTCCCCGAGGTGCCGGGCCGGATCGTCACGACATCCAGCGCGGACGTCCCGCTCAAGGGCCTCATCTACCTCGTCGAGGCGCTGGCCAAGGTCCGCGCCGAGAACCCCGCCGCCCACCTCGTCGTCGTCGGCAAGCGTGCCGAGGACGGCCCTGTCGCGCAGGCGATCGAGAAGTACGGCCTCGAAGGCGCCATCGAGTTCGTCAAGGGCATCACCGACGCGGAGCTGGTGGACCTCGTCCGCTCGGCCGAGGTCGCCTGCGTCCCTTCGCTGTACGAGGGCTTCTCGCTCCCCGCGGCGGAGGCGATGGCGACCGGGACGCCGCTCCTCGCCACGACCGGCGGCGCGATCCCGGAGGTCGCGGGGCCGGACGGCGAGACGTGCATCGCGGTGCGGCCCGCCGACCCCGGCGCCCTCGCCGCGGGCCTGATCCGGCTCCTCGGCGACCGCGAACTGCGGGCCCGCCTCGGCGCGGCAGGCCGCGAGCGGGTTCTCGCCAAATTCACCTGGGCCCGCGCCGCCCAGGGCACCGCAGAGCTGTACCGCGCGGCGATCGCCGGAACCGCGGGTTCGCAATCCGGCCGCCCCGCGGCCACCACCCCGACGTACTCCGGGAGCCATCGCTGATGCTGACCGTCGACTTCACCCGCTTCCCGCTCGCCGCGGGCGACCGCGTCCTGGACCTGGGCTGCGGCGCGGGCCGGCACGCCTTCGAGTGTTACCGGCGGGGGGCCCAGGTGGTGGCCCTCGACCAGAACGGCGAGGAGATCCGCGAGGTCGCCAAGTGGTTCGCCGCGATGAAGGAGGCGGGCGAGGCGCCCGCGGGCGCGACCGCCACCGCGATGGAGGGCGACGCGCTCAACCTCCCCTTCCCCGACGCCTCGTTCGACGTCGTGATCATCTCCGAGGTGATGGAGCACATCCCCGACGACAAGGGCGTACTCGCGGAGATGGTCCGCGTGTTGAAGCCGGGCGGCCGCATCGCGGTGACGGTCCCGCGCTACGGCCCGGAGAAGATCTGCTGGGCCCTGTCGGACGCCTACCACGAGGTCGAGGGCGGTCACATCCGCATCTACAAGGCCGACGAGCTGCTCGGCAGGATGCGGGAGGCGGGCCTGAAGCCGTACGGCACGCATCACGCGCACGCGCTGCACGCGCCGTACTGGTGGCTGAAGTGCGCGTTCGGCGTCGACAACGACAAGGCACTGCCGGTGCGGGCGTACCACAAGCTCCTGGTCTGGGACATCATGAAGAAACCGCTGGCCACGAAGGTGGCGGAGCAGCTGCTCAACCCGGTCGTGGGCAAGAGTTTCGTGGCGTACGCGACGAAGCCGCACCTGCCGAAGGCCGACGCGAAGACCGACGCGTGACGAGCCCGGAGCGGACGGAACACCTGGTCCTGCCGGGCGTCCTGACGGCGGATCAGGCCACGCGAACAGTCCGCGGGATTCTGGCGGTCCAGCGCGAGGACGGCGCGATCCCGTGGTTCCGCGGCCACCACCTCGACCCCTGGGACCACACCGAGGCCGCCATGGCCCTGGACGCGGCGGGCGAGCACGCGGCCGCGGCCCGTGCCTACGACTGGCTGGCACGGCACCAGAATCCGGACGGTTCCTGGTACGCGGCGTACGCCGACGGGGATCCGCACGACGTGACGGACCGGGGCCGCGAGACGAACTTCTGCGCGTACATCGCCGTGGGTGTCTGGCACCACTACCTCTCGACCGGCGACGACACGTTCCTGGACCGCCTGTGGCCGACGGTGGTGGGCGCGGTGGAGTTCGTCCTGGCGCTGCAGCAGCAGGGCGGCCAGATCGGCTGGAAGCGGGAGCAGGACGGGACGCCGGTCAACGACGCGCTGCTGACCGGCAGTTCGTCCATCCACCAGGCGCTGCGCTGCGCCCTGGCGATCGCCGAGCAGCGCGAGGAACCGCAGCCGGACTGGGAGTTGGCGACGGGCGCCCTTGCCCACGCGATACGCAGCCACCCCGAGCGCTTCCTGGACAAGGACCGCTACTCGATGGACTGGTACTACCCGGTCCTCGGCGGCGCGCTGACGGGCGCGGAGGCCAAGTCCCGCATGGAGGAGGGCTGGGACCGCTTCGTGGTGCCGGACCTGGGCGTGCGCTGCGTCATCCCCAACAACTGGGTGACGGGCGGCGAGAGTGCCGAACTCGCCCTGTCCCTCTGGGTGTTGGGCGAATCGGACCGCGCCCTGGAGATCCTCCAGTCGATCCAGCACCTGCGCGACCCGGAGACCGGCCTCTACTGGACGGGCTACGTCTTCGACGACAAGGCGATCTGGCCTGAGGAACTGACGACGTGGACGGCGGGCTCCCTGCTGCTGGCGGTGGCGGCACTCGGCGGCGACGAGGCCACCTGCGCGGTGTTCTCGGGAGAACGCCTGCCGATGGGCCTCGCGCCGGAGTGCTGCGGGGCGGCCGCGGGGGGCCAGTAGCGCCAGGTCGGGGGGCGTGGTGGCTCCGGTTGCTCAGTAGCGGCGGAGCCGTCCCGCGATGGCGTGGCCGACGAAGACGTAGACGAGGGCCGCCAGGCCGTAGCCGCAGACGACTCGGGCCCATGCCTCGTCGAACGTGAACAGGTCATGGGACCAGCCGGCCAGCCAGCGGGCCACGTCATGGATGAACTGGACGAGGTCGTTGGCGCGGTTCGCGTCCAACAGATACATGAGGATCCACAGGCCGAGGATGATGGCCATCACGTCCGCGACGATGACGACGACCCTCGCTGCGCTGCTGCCACGTGCTTGTCGGGTGGACATGGGAGGACGGGTACCAGGCTCGGCCTGGCCGAAACCCGTACGGGCTCGCCCGAGTGGCGGCTCCCGCCGGGCGGGGTGAGGCTGCCGGGAGAGCTGTCCGCCCCTGGAGGCCCTGGAGGTCCCCGTGTCGCTGTCCGCCGCGGCCGTACGCCGGTCTTTCGTCGCCCCTGTGCTGTGCGGAACCCTGCTCGCGGGGACGACCGCGTGCGGCGGTGACGATACCGCTGACGCTTCGTCCACGCCGTCGGGCACCAGCTCCGCCCAGAAGCAGAAGTTCGCGAAGACCCGGTTCGTGGCGAACGCGGGGATCGCCGCGGGGGCGACGTACCAGTGGATCGTGAAGCCCTTTCGCGCGGGGAAGTTCAAGAAGGGCGCGGACGGGCGGAAGTTCGCCCTGATCAAGGCGGGGCTCGCCGGAACCCTCGCCTACAACCGTCTGAAGGCGGCGACGAAGAACGCCAAGGGCGACCCGACGCTGGCGAAGGCGGTGGCTCCCCTGACCGCGGGGATCGACGCCCTCAAGGACCTCCCCTCGAAGCTCCGCAAGGGGGAGTCGACGGACTCGGTCGTGAACTCCTTCGACGACGTCATCAAGTCGGTCAAGGATGCGGGGAAGGGGGCGGGGGCGGAGGTGAAGGATCGGGTGCCGTCGGCCGGGGAGCTTGCGAAGGGCTGAGTCCGGCTCCGGAGCCTTGGGCGCCGTCGATCACCGGCTTCGCCGAGTTCGTCCTCAAACGCCGGACGGGCTGATTTCTCAGCCGTTCAGCTCCGCCAGCACCCGCAGCGTATGAGCGTCCGGCGCCAGCACCAGCAGATCCGTGACCGGACCCTTGCGCCACAGCTCCAACCGTTCCGCGATCCGTTCCCGAGGCCCCACCAGCGAGATCTCATCGGCGAAGGCATCAGGAACGGCAAGGACCGCCTCCTCCCGGCGCCCCGCCAGAAACAGCTCCTGGATCCTCCGCGCCTCCGCCTCGAACCCCATCCGCGCCATCAGATCCGCATGAAAGTTTCGCGCGGAGTGCCCCATTCCGCCGATATAGAACCCCAGCATCGCCTTGACCGGAAGCAAGCCCTCCGCAACGTCGTCGCAGACCTTCGCCCGCGCCATGGGGGCGACCACGAAGCCGTCCCGCGCGCCCTCCAGCGACGCCTCGTACACGTCGGCCCGCATCGGCGACCAGTAGAGCGGCAGCCAGCCGTCCGCGATCCGCACCGTCTGCGCGATGTTCTTCGGGCCCTCCGCGCCGAGCAGCACCGGCAGATCGGCCCGCAGCGGATGCGTGATCGGCTTCAGGGGCTTGCCGAGCCCGCTCCCGTCCTGCCCTCGGTAGGGGTGCGAGTGGAAGCGCCCCTCCAGAGCCACCGGCCCGTCCCGCCGCAGCACCTGGCGGATCACGTCGACGTACTCCCGCGTGGCGGTCAGGGGCGACTTGGGGAACGGTCGCCCGTACCACCCCTCCACCACCTGTGGCCCGGAGAGCCCGAGCCCGAGCATCATCCGCCCGCCGGACAGGTGGTCCAGGGTCAGCGCGTGCATCGCGGTCGTCACCGGCGAGCGCGCCGCCATCTGTGCGACCGCCGTGCCCAGCTTGATCCTTGAGGTCTGTGCCGCGATCCAGGTCAGGGGAGTGAAGGCGTCGGAGCCCCACGCCTCCGCCGTCCACACGGAGTCGTATCCGAGCCGCTCGGCCTCCTGGGCGAGTGCCACGTGCCCGGGGTCGGGGCCGCGCCCCCAGTAGCCGAGTGCGAGTCCCAGGCGCATACGCGATCCCCGATCCTTTCTGACGGCCCGTCAGTTCAGTGCAGGGTGGCGACTGTACGACAACGGCCCCCCGCCCGGAAGGGCGAGGGGCCGCGGTGCTGCCTGTGGCAGGGACTCAGCCGCGCTGGATCCCCGTGGTGTCCTGCAGCACGCCACGACGGCCGTCCTGCGTCTGGGCCACCAGGCCGGGACCGCGCTGCTCGACGGCCAAGTACCAGGTGCCGGGCGCCAGTTCGGCGATCGGCGTCGGCGAACCGTCCTCCGCGTACAGCGGACGCGGCACCGGCACGGCGAACCAGAACGGCGAGAAGTCGCCGGTGGCCTGCGCCTGTCCGGGAGGCGGCGTCTGCTGCCCCGGCTGCGGCTGACCCGGCTGGGCGCCGTAGGGCTGACCCTGCTGCGGCTGACCGGGCTGGGCGCCGTAGGGCTGACCCTGCTGCGGCTGGCCCTGCGCACCGGGGTAGCCGTACCCACCCTGCGGCTGACCGCCGTAGGGCTGGGGGGCGGCGGGGCGCGGGGCACCGACGAGGGGGGCCTTGAAGGCGGGGACCGTCAGGGCGAGGATCGCACCGGCGGCCAGGATGAGCGTGGCGATCAGGGAGAGGATGATGCCGATGCCGGCGTCGACACCGGTATCGCCCCCGCCCGAGCCCACGTTGTCGTAGCCGCTGGAGGGGTCGAAGACCTGCCCGAGGGCGCTCCAGGCGGCGGCGATGGCGAAGGCGACACCGAAGTGTCCGAGGTCGAGGCCGAGTACCTTCGGAGGCGTCGGCAGACCGCGGGAGACGACGATGCAGACGGCACCGATGATCCCGGCCAGGGTGACGCCCATGAGGATCGGGCCACTGCTCCAGGAGTTCGGCATGTCCAGCGAGTCCGAGGCGCCTTCGACATCGAAGATGTCCAGGAACGAGGCGATGAACAGCAAAACCGCTGCCCCGATCACCACGCCGTCGCCTCGAGTGAGAGAGCGGATATTCACTTCAGGTCCTTCGTAAGTCGTCTCGTCGGTGGAGGCGTCGCTCGCCCCAAGGTCGTGGTGCGGAGCGCGGGGATGGCCCCCCATCGTACGGAGGACATTATCGTTCACGCGGGTGGGGTGTCTGCTCGGGATAAAGACCTGAAGCCCTACCGACCCGCTACCGACCCGTTATCCCCGCAGGAAGCTCACGATTCCGTCGGAGATCCCCTGAGCCGCCTTCTGCCGCCAGGTGCCGCTGGTGAGCAACGCCTCGTCCTTCGCGTCCCGCATGTTGCCGCACTCGATGAACACCTTGGGGACGGTGGACAGGTTGAGGCCACCCAGGTCCTTGCGTACGTCGAGTCCGGTGCCGTCGCCGACGTAGTTGGAGGGGGCGCTGCCCGTCGCGCGCAGGAACGTGCCCGCGACGCGCTCGCCCAAGTCGCGCGAAGGGGCGACGATCTTGGAGGTGTCCGCGGCGCCGGACTTCACGGATGCGGGCAGGATCACGTGGAAGCCGCGGTTGCCGGCCGCGGAGCCGTCGGCGTGGACGGAGACGACGGCGTCCGCGCGGGCGTTGTTGCCGATGCGGGCACGCTCGTCGACGCAGGGGCCCCAGGGGCGGTCGCCGTCCTGGGTGAACTTGACCGTGGCGCCCTGCTTCTCCAGGAGAGTGCGCAGGCGGCGCGAGACGTCGAGGGTGAATTGGGCCTCGGTGTAACCGTTGTTCGTGGAGGTGCCCGTGGTGTCGCACTCCTTGCGGTGCGTGCCGACGTTCACCAGCTTGTTGATCTCGGCCGTGTGCCTGCCGTTGCCCGTGTTGTGACCGGGGTCGACCACGACGACCTTGCCCTTGAGGGGGCCGGAGGCGGCGGGGCGGCTCGAAGACTTCGGGGGCTTGGTCGTGCTCGGCTCATCACTCGCTTTGCCGTCGCCCTCGTCACCCTCGTCGCCCTTGCCGTCGTCCTTCTCGGAGGCCGACGGGGAGGGTTTCGCGGAGGACGCCGAACCCTGCGCGGACTGGCTTGTGGAGGGGAGCGTTCTGGATGGCTCGTTGCCACCGGGGCCGCTCGTCGCCTCGTAGATGAGCCACCCCGCGAGGCACGTCGGCACCAGCGCGGCGAGCGTCACCGTGAGGGGGCCGCCGCTGAAACGGCGGGGCGGGCGTGGGGGCTGGCTGTCCGGACCTACGTACGACACGAGAGCGACTCTAACCGCGAGGTCAGATCCCCGCTCCCGTTCGCCGCAGGACGCGCAGGGAGTCGGTTGCCGAGACCTCGGTGAACGCGCCGGACTCCAGGGCCCTGAGGTAGACGCGGTACGGGGCCTGGCCCGTCATGATGTCGGTGGGGTTCGGGAAGACGTCGTGGATCAGGAGCAGGCCGCCCTCCGCGATGTGCGGGGCCCAGCCCTCGTAGTCGCCCGTCGCGTGCTCGTCCGTGTGGCCGCCGTCGATGAAGACCAGGCCCAGCGGTCCGCCCCACGCCTTCGCCACCTGCGGCGAGCGCCCGACGATCGCGATCACGTGGTCCTCAAGGCCCGCGTGGTGCAGCGTGCGGCGGAAGGTGGGGAGGGTGTCCATCTGCCCCACCTCCGGGTCGACCGTCGCCGGATCGTGATACTCCCAGCCCGGCTGCTGCTCCTCGCTGCCGCGGTGGTGGTCCACGGTGATGGCCGTGACGCCGGCCTCGCGGGCGGCGTCCGCGAGCAGGATCGTGGAGCGGCCGCAGTACGTCCCGACCTCCAGGAGCGGAAGCCCGAGCGCTGCGGCTTCCGCCGCCGCGGCGTACAGGGCGAGGCCTTCACCGGCGGGCATGAAGCCCTTGGCCGCTTCGAAGGCGGCGAGAATCTCCGGCTTGGGCTGGGGGGCGGCCATGGGGTCCTCACGGTCGTCAATGCGATGGGTGCGTCTCGGGCCGACCTATGCTGCCGCATGGCCTGGGCAGTCCGGGAGGCGGGGCCTTGGTTGCCCTTATCACCGGCTTCGCCGAGTTCGTCCTCAAACGCCGGACGGGCTGAAACCAATCAGCCCGGCCGGCGTTCGAGGCCATCTTGTTGTGCCCCGCAGGCCCCGCCCTACGCCCGCACATCACTCCCGCCCGGCAGCAGCAGATCCAGCTCCACCGCCCGGTCGTCCCCACGATGCGCCGCCGCCGAGGCAAGCGGCGCATGCCCCGCGGCCGTCGCGGCGAGGACGTACGAGCCGTCGCCCGGGACGGAGAGCGAGTAGCGCCCGCCCTCATCCGTGAGCGCCGCCCCCGCCTGCCGTCCACGCCGGTCGATCAGCGTCACCTTGGCGCGCGCGACCGGCGCCCCGGAGGGGCTCAGTACCCGGCCGTGGAAACCGGCGAGCGCCTCCGTCGCGGCCCGCAGGTTCGCGTCCTCCTCGCTGCTGGCCCGCAGTTGAGTCCTGGCCGAGCGGCGGGCGGAGGGCAGGAACAGGGCGAAGACCAGGCCCAGGGCCACCGCGCCCGTGGCGATCAGGAACGACGTGCGGAAGCCCGTCATGGTGGGGATCGCGACGCCGCCCACGTGGTCCGCCGTGTTGGCGAGGACCATGCCGATCACGGCGCTCGACACCGACGTACCGATCGAGCGCATCAGGGTGTTCAAGCCGTTCGCCGCGCCCGTCTCCGACGGGTCCACCGCGCCGATGATCAGCGCCGGGAGCGAGGAGTAGGCGAGGCCGATGCCCGCGCCGACGACCACCGCGATGATGATCGTCTGCCAGGCGGCGCTCATCAGGCCGAGGCCCGCTCCGTAGCCGATCGCGATGATCAGCATGCCGAGGATGAGGGTGACCTTCGGGCCGTACTTCGCCGAGAGGCGGGCGTAGACCGGGGCCGTGAACATCATCGTCAGGCCCAGCGGCGCCACGCACAGACCCGCGACGACCATGGACTGGCCGAGGCCGTAGCCGGTGGCGGTCGGCAGCTGGAGCAGTTGCGGGAGGACGAGCGAGATCGCGTAGAACGCCACGCCGACCATGATCGAGGCCAGGTTGGTGAACAGGACCGCGGGGCGTGCCGTGGTGCGCAGGTCCACCAGCGGTGCCTTGAGGCGCAGCTCCATCACGCCCCACAGGACCAGGACGACCGCCGCCGCGCCGAACAGGCCGAGCGTCATGCCCGAGGTCCAGCCCCAGTCGCTGCCCTTGGTGATGGGCAGGAGGAAGAGGACCAGGCCCGCGGAGAGGCCGAGCGCGCCGGCCACGTCGAACGTGCCCTGCGCCTTCACCGTGCTCTCGGGTACGAAGAGGACGGTCAGGAGCATCGAGATGACGCCGAGGCCCGCCGCGCCGAAGAACAGGGCGTGCCAGTCGGCGTTCTGCGCGGTCAGTGCCGCGAGCGGCAGCGCGAGGCCGCCGCCGACGCCGATGGACGAGCTCATCAGGGCCATCGCGGAGCCGAGCTTCTCGCGGGGCAGCCCGTCGCGCATCAGGCCGATGCCGAGCGGGATGGCGCCCATCGCGAAGCCCTGGAGTGCGCGGCCGACGATCATCACGACGAGGTCGTCGGTGAAACCGCAGATCAGGGAGCCCACGACCATCACGGCCAGGCTCATCAGAAGCATGCGGCGCTTGCCGTAGAGGTCCCCGAGGCGGCCCATGATCGGGGTCGAGACGGCGCCGGCGAGCAGCGTCGCCGTCATGACCCAGGTGGCGTTCGACGGCGTGGTGCTCAGAAGCGCCGGCAGGTCCTTGATGACCGGCACCAGGAGCGTCTGCATCACCGCGACGACGATGCCGGCGAAGGCGAGTACGGGGACGACTCCGCGGGTGCCGCGTTGGTGGGTCGTCGACTGCGTCATTACGTGGGGCCTCCGGGGGCGGTGCAAAAGGTGGCAGGGGTACGTGCAGTGCGAACCTGTTTCCCCGGGCGACTATTCCGACGGACGTCGTACGAGGGGAATTCTTGACCTGTTGTTAACCGGGCAGCCAGGTGAGGCCCGCGGCCACCGCTGAAGCGGACCCGAAGGAGAGTCGAAGCGGACCCGAAGCGGACCCGTATCTGACCTTCCGTCAGACTTCCATCGAACTGAAACGTGTTCTAGCCTGTCGCCGTCCCGGAAGCTGCTACCGGCGAGGACGCGCATGGGCATCGGAATCACGCAGGAACAGCGGGAGTTGGCGGCGGCCGTGCGCGGCTGGGCCGCCCGCGCCGTACCGCCCGAGGAGATACGCAAGCTGCTCGACGACGCGCCACCCGGAGAGGGCGCCAGGCCCGCCTACTGGGACGGGCTCGCCGAGCAGGGGCTGCTCGCGGTGCACCTGCCCGAGGAGTGCGGCGGCGGGGGCGGTGACCTCGTGGACCTCGCCGTCGTCCTGGAGGAGGCCGGGCGGGCCGCGCTCCCGGGGCCGTACCTGGCGAGCTCCCTCGCCTCGGCCGTGCTGCACCGGGCGGGCGCCCGCGAGCTCGCCGCAGGCCTGGCGTCCGGGGCGCGCATCGGTGCCGTCGCGCTCGGTGCGGGCACGCTGACCGCGGTGTCCGTGGCGGACGGCTACATCCTCGACGGCACCGCGCCGCCCGTGCTCTCCGGAGCCGACGCCGACCTGCTGATCCTGGCCGCGGAGTCCGCGCGCGGAACCGAGTGGCTGGCCGTCGACGCCGCCGAGCTGACCGTACGTACGCAGGAGAGCGCCGATCCGACGCGGCCCACCGCCGAGGTGACGGCGGACGGGGTGGAGGTCCCGGCCGGGCGGGTGCTCGGCGTCGACGCCGCGCTCGTACGGGATCTCGCGTGTGCCGTGTACGCCGCCGACGCGTGCGGCGTCGCGGGATGGGCGCTGGAGACCGCCACCGAGTACGCGAAGGTGCGGGAGCAGTTCGGGCGGCCGATCGGGCAGTTCCAGGCGGTCAAGCACCTCTGCGCGGACATGCTGGTGCGGCTCGAACAGGCACGGGCCCTCGCGTGGGACGCGGCGCGGGCGGCGGACGAGCCGTCGCAGGAGGTGCGGGGCCTGGTCTGCGCGCTCGCCGCCGGGGCCGCACTCGACGCCGCGTACTCCTGCGCCAAGGACTCCATCCAGATCCTCGGCGGCATCGGCTTCACCTGGGAGCACGACGCGCACCTGTATCTGCGCAGATCACTGGTTGCCCGGCAGCTGCTCGGCACCGGTGACGGGCATCGGCTGCGGGCGGTGCGGCTCGCGGAGAGCGGGGCGCGCCGCGAGCTGCGGATGGAGCTGCCCGAGGAGGCGGACGCGTACCGGGAGCAGGCGCGCGAGGCCGTCGAAGCGGCCCGGGGGCTCGACCCGGCGGCCGCGCGCAAGGCACTCGCACCCACCGGCTACGCCGCGCCGCACCTGCCCGAGCCGTACGGCCTGGGCGCGGGCCCCGTCCAACAGCTCGTCGTACAGGAGGAGTTGGCGGCCGCCGGGGTGCGCGTCAGCGATCTCGGGATCGCCACCTGGGTGGTGCCCTCGCTCATCGCGTACGGGACGGGTGAGCAGCAGGAGCGGTTTCTGGCGCCGACGCTCAGGGGCGAGGTGCTGTGGTGCCAGTTGTTCAGCGAGCCCGGGGCCGGTTCGGATCTGGCCGCGCTGCGGACGCGGGCGGAGCGGGTCGACGGCGGCTGGCTCATCAACGGCCAGAAGGTGTGGACGAGCGCGGCGCAATGGGCCGACCACGGGATCCTGCTGGCCCGTACGGACCCCGACGCCCCCAAGCACAAGGGGCTCACGTACTTCGTCATCGACATGAAGCGGGCTTCGGGCATCGACATCCGCCCGCTGAAGGAGATCACCGGAGACTCCCTCTTCAACGAGGTCTACTTCGACGACGTCCTGCTGCCCGCCGACGCGGTCGTCGGCGAGGTGAACGACGGCTGGCGGGTCGCACGCCACACGCTCGGCAACGAACGCGTCCACATGGCCGACCAGCTGACCTTCGACACCGGCCTGGAGGCGCTCATCGGACGCGCCGGTGAGCTCGACGGCGCCGGCCGCGCGCGGATCGGCACGCTCGCCGCCGAGGCGCACGCGCTCGCCTGCATCGGCCTGCGGACGACGATGCGGCAGGTGGCGGGCGCGGAGCCGGGGGCCGGGGCCTCCGTCCGCAAGCTCGTGCAGACCCCGCATCAGCAGAAGGTCGCCGAGCTCGCCCTCGAACTGCTCGGGCCTGCGGGCGCGGTGCGCGAGGGCGCCGGGGAGCGGGCGCTGCACGGCTTCCTGATGTCGCGCTGCCTGACCATCGCGGGCGGGACCACGCAGGTGCAGCTGAACGTCGTCGCGGAGCGGCTCCTCGGCCTGCCGAGGGACCCCGAGCCGCGCCCCATCATCTGATCCATCGAAGGAGACGGGTTGTGAAGGCGTACATAGTCGGCGTCGGAATGACGAAGTTCGAGAAGCCAGAGACGCGGGACTGGCAGTACTGGGACATGGCGAAGGAGGCGGGCACCAAGGCGCTCGACGACGCCGGAATCTCGTACGAGCAGGTGGAGCAGGTCCCGGTCGGCTACTGCTTCCAGGCCTCGACGGCGGGCCAGCGGGCCGTGTACGAACTGGGCCTGACCGGCGTCCCCGTCTACAACGTGAACAACAACTGCGCGACGGCGTCGACCGCGCTGATGATGGCCCGGCAGTTCGTCGAGGGCGGCATCAACGACTGCGTGCTCGCGCTGGGCTTCGAGAAGATGGCGCGGGGCGCGCTGGGCGGCGGGTCCGACGGAGGTGACTTCAAGACGTCCCCCGTGGCCCGGCACTACGGCGTGATGGCGGCCCGGCACGGCTTCGAGATGACCCCGCCCACCGCCCAGATCTTCGGCGACGCGGCACGCGAGCACATGGAGATGTACGGCACGACGGAGGCGCAGCTGGCGGCCGTGGGCGCCAAGAACCACCGGCACTCGGTGAACAATCCGTACGCCCAGTTCCAGGACGAGTACACCGTCGACGAGATCCTCGCCGCCAAGACCATCCACCGTCCGCTCACCAAACTGCAGTGCTCGCCGACGTCGGACGGGTCGGCCGCCGCGGTGGTGGTGTCGGAGCGGTTCGTGGAGCGGCACGGCCTCCAGGAGCGCGCCGTGGAGATCGCCGCGCAGGCGATGACCACGGACACCGGGGAGTCCTTCGACTCGGGCTCGTGCATCGACGTCGTGGGGCAGCCCATGTCGAGGGCTGCGGCGCGGCAGGTGTACGAGAGGTCGGGACTCGGCATCGAGGACGTCGACGTCGTCGAGCTGCACGACTGCTTCTCCATCAACGAGCTCCTCACCTACGAGGCCCTCGGCATGTGCGCGGCGGGGGAGTCCGGAAAGCTCGTCGAGAGCGGGGCGACCACCTACGGCGGGCGGTGGGTGGTGAACCCGTCGGGCGGCCTGATCTCCAAGGGGCACCCGCTCGGCGCGACGGGCATCGCCCAAGTTGCCGAGCTCACCTGGCAGTTGAGGGGCCAGGCGGACGCGCGGCAGGTGGCCGGGGCCCGAGTGGGGCTCGCGCACAACATCGGCCTCGGGGGAGCGGCGGTGGTGACGCTGCTGCGCAAGGGCTGAACGGCGGGAAACGGAGAGGACCTCGGGTCCTAGGACCCGAGGCCGAGGTCCTCTGCGTCGATACCCCGATGCATGCGGAGCCCGGACCCTGGCACCATTCCTGTCATGGTCCAAACGCCCCCCGACACTTACATAGCCGCACCGTCGCGGAAGTCCGCGCCCGTGTGGGCGGTGCTGCTCGCCGCCTGCGCAGGTCAGTTCCTGGTCGTCCTCGACGTGTCGGTGGTGAACACCGCCCTGCCCTCGATGCGCTCCGACCTGGGCATGAGCGCCGTAGGACTGCAATGGGTGGTCAACGCGTACTCGATCGCCTTCGCGGGCTTCATGCTGCTCGGCGGTCGGGCCGGGGACCTCTTCGGGCGCAAGCGGATGTTCCTGGTGGGTCTCGGGCTCTTCACGGTGGCCTCGCTCGCGGGCGGGCTCGCGCAGGCCGAGTGGCAGCTGCTCCTGGCGCGGGCCGTGCAGGGGCTCGGCGCGGCGGTCCTCGCCCCTTCGACCCTGACGATCCTCACCTCGGCGGTGCCCGAGGGTCCTGCCCGGATACGGGCGATCGGGACCTGGGCGGCGGTGGGCGCGGGAGGAGGCGCCGCGGGCGGCCTCGTCGGCGGGGTCCTCACCGACCTGCTCTCCTGGCGCTGGGTGCTCCTCATCAACGTGCCGATCGGCGCGCTCGTCGTCGTCGCGGGCGTGGCCTGGCTCACCGAGAGCAAGGCCGGCCAGGCGCGCCGCCTCGACGTGCCGGGCGCGGTGCTGGTGACGGCGGGGCTCGCCACGCTCGCGTACGGGATCGTGCAGACGGAGGAGAAGGGCTGGACGGCGACGGCGACCCTGGTGCCGCTGGCCGCCGGGCTCCTGCTGCTCGGCCTCTTCCTCCTGGTCGAGGCGCGTACGAAGGTCCCGCTGATGCCGCTGAAGCTGTTCCGGGTGCGGTCGGTGTCGGCGGCGAACGCGGCGATGTTCGTGTGCGGCGGCGGCATGTTCGCCATGTGGTTCTTCATGACGCTGTACGCGCAGAACGTCCTCGGCTACTCGGCGCTCAAGGCGGGCCTCGCCCTGATCCCCTCTTCGCTGACGATCGTCTTCGGCTCCAAGCTGGCGCCGCGCCTGATGCGGGTGCTCGGCGCGAAGAACGTGTCCGTGCTGGGGATCCTGGTGGCGGCGGCGGGCTTCGGCTGGCAGTCCCTGATGACCGCCGACGGCGGCTACGTCACCTCGATCATGCTGCCCGGCATCGTGATGATGCTCGGCGCGGGTCTCGCCACGACGCCGCTGGCTTCGCTCGGCACTTCGGGGGCGGACCCGGAGGACGCGGGCCTTGTCTCCGGGCTCATCAACACGTCGCGGACGATGGGCGGGGCGCTGGGGCTCGCGGTGCTCTCGACGGTTTCGGCGTCGCGGATGGGCGGTTCCACGACGCCGGAGGCGCTTACCGCGGGGTACGCGATGGCGTTCCGGACCAGTGGGTGCATCTTGCTGGCCGGGGTCCTTGTGCTGCTGCTTTGGATGCCGCGGGACGGGGCCAAGCACTGACTCTTCCCCTGGCGCGGGGGCCTTGGTTGCCGTCATCACCGGCTTCGCCGAGTTCGTCCTCAATCGCCGGACGGGCTGAGAAATCGCAGCCCGTCCGGCGATCGAGGACCCCTGAGTCGGCTAAAGCCAGCCCCGCTGTCTCGCTTCCCGTACCGCCTCCATGCGATTCCGCGTCCCCGTTTTCCCGATCGCCCCCGAGAGATAGTTCCGCACCGTCGACTCCGAGAGGTGCAGCTTCGACGCGATGTCGGCGACCGTCGCTCCGTCCACGGAGGCCCGCAGGACATCCGCCTCCCGCGAGGTGAGGGGACTGGGCCCCGCGCTCAGGGCGGCCGCCGCGAGCGCGGGGTCGATCACCGTCTCGCCCCGCAGCGCCTGCCGGATCGCCTCCGCCAGGTCCTCCACCGGGCCGTCCTTGACGAGGAAGCCCACCGCGCCCGCCTCCATGGCCCGGCGCAGATAGCCGGGCCTGCCGAAGGTCGTGAGGATGAGGACCCGGCACTCGGGGCACTCGTCGCGCAGGTCCGCCGCCGCGTCGAGCCCGCTGCGGCCCGGCAGTTCGATGTCGAGGAGCGCCACGTCGGGGCGGGCGTTCAGCGCCGCGTCCACGATCTGGTCGCCCGCGCCGACCTGTGCGACGACCTCGATGTCCTGCTCCATGCCGAGCAGCAGCGCGAGCGCGCTCCGCATCATGCCCTGATCCTCGGCGAGCAGGACTCTGATCATGGGGTGCGCTCCTCCGCGACGGGGCCGGAACCGGAAGCGGGACCGGGTCCGGGGCTTGGCTCGGTGACCGGCAGCTCCGCTGTGACCCAGAATCCGCCGCGCGGCGCGGGGCCGGACTCCAGGGAGCCGCCCGCCGCCGCGAGGCGCTCGGCCAGGCCCTTCAGCCCGCTGCCGGGCTTTCCCGAGCCTACGCCGCGGCCGTCGTCGGTGATCAGCAGCCGAGTCCGTTCGGCGGTGCCCGCCACCTCGATCTCGCAGCGGGTCGCCCTTGAATGGCGTACGACATTCGTGGCGGACTCCCGGACGACCCAGCCGAGCAGCGCCGCCGTCTGCGGAGCCAGCGGCGGCCCCGACTGGCGTACGACCGCCTCGATGCCCGCCGCGTCCAGGAGATCCCGGGCCCGGTCGAGCTCCGTGGCCAGGCTGCCCTCGCGGTAGCCGGTGACCGCCTCGCGGATCTCGGTCAGGGCCTGGCGGCCGACGGACTCGATGTCGGAGACCTGGCCGAGCGCGGCGTCCAGGTCACGGGGCGCAAGCCGGCGCGTCGCCTCCGCCTTCACGACGATCACCGAGAGCGTGTGGCCGAGCAGATCGTGCAGGTCCCGGGAGAAGCGCAGCCGCTCCTTCTCGACCGCGCCGCGGGCCAGCTCCTCACGTGTGGCGCGTAGTTCCTTCACCGTCTCGGAGAGGGCGAGGATCGCCGCCGTCACCATGACGGAGATGAACGTGCCGTACGCGATGCCCGCCGCGTCCCAGCCGTCCTTCAGCCCGCCGACCACCGCCGCCGCGATGCTCAGGGCGAACCCCGCGGGAGCGAGCTGCCTGCCCCGCAGCGCCGCGCCCGTGGCGAGGCCCAGGAGCGGGAAGAACATCAGCCAGCTGTCGCCGTAGCCGATGGTGAGGGCCAAGGTGACCGCGGTCAGCGCAAGGAGCAGCTGCTTGGTGACGCGCGCCTCCCGCGCCCTCTTGTCGAAGGCGCGGAACACCACGGCGATGTAGAGGGAGTTGAAAGCCAGCAGGCCGAGGCCGCCGAGCCAGGGGTTCCCCGTCTTTCCCTGGAGGAGGTTGGAGAAGGAGCCCATGCCCATCAGGAGCCAGGGCAGCATCGCGAAGCCGTTGGGCGGGCCCAGGTCCTCGGGCCTGCTCCGGCCGGACTTCTCCCGCTCCCGCATCTCGGCGAGCTGCGCCCTGCTGCCGTGTTTCCAGGCCGCGAGGCGGGTGTGCCTCTGCCAGAAGCCCTTCACCGCGGTCCCTCGTAGAGCTCGTTCGTCATGGCGGTGACGCTACGGACCCGAGGCGGCCGTGCGGCAGATGTGGGTGTACGGACATGGCCGGTACAAATGTCACACGCCTGATCAGGGGTGAATCTGACGTGACGTCAGGAGTCTTCACAACTGCCGGACGCTCGGCTATACATGGGTTCGCCGGACTGGAACGCGTTCTAGAACGGGCTCGTCCGGCCCTGTTGCGACCTCGGTGCGACCGACGGTGCGGACGGCCGCACCGAGGTCTTCAGACCGGCCAAGGAGCTGCCACCACATGCCCATCGATGCCGCGAAAGCACTGGCCGCGGAGCCCAGGTCGGCCGAGATCACCTGGGATCACAAGGACATCCAGCTCTACCACCTGGGCCTCGGCGCGGGCGTCCCCGCCACCGACCCCGACGAACTGCGCTACACCCTGGAGTCCAAGCTGCACGTCCTGCCCAGCTTCGCGACCGTCGCGGGCGCAGGGATGGGCATGCTCGGCGGGCTCTCGTCCCCCGGCATCGAGGTGAACCTGGCCGCGGTCCTGCACGGCGGCCAGAGCATCACGCTGCACCGCCCGATCCCGGTCAAGGGCAAGGCCGTCACCACCTCCAAGGTGGCTGCCGTGTACGACAAGACCAAGGCCGCGATCCTCGTCCTGCGCACCGAAGTGGCCGACGCCGAGGGCCCGTTGTGGACGAGCGACGCCCAGATCTTCGTACGCGGCGAAGGCGGATTCGGCGGTGAACGCGGCCCCTCCACCCGCCTCCCGGCCCCCGAGGGCGAGCCGCACACGACCGTCGAGCGCCCCGTCCGCGAGGAGCAGGCGCTGCTCTACCGCCTCTCCGGGGACTGGAACCCGCTGCACGCCGACCCCGAGTTCGCCAAGCTCGCCGGCTTCGACCGCCCCATCCTGCACGGCCTGTGCACCTACGGGATGACGCTCAAGGCCGTCGTCGACACGCTGCTCGGCGGCGACGTGTCGCGGGTGCGGAGCTACAGCACGCGCTTCACCGGGACCGTCTTCCCCGGAGAGACCCTGCGGATCCGGATGTGGCGCTCCGAGGGCCGGGTCCAAGTGGCGGTGACGGCGGTCGAACGGGACGACGCGCCGGTCCTCGCCGACACGATCGTCGAACACGTCTGAAGCTTCGGACACGCCTGCATCTTCGTACGAGGGGAGCCGCACCATGCGCGCAGCCGTACTGCACGAGATAGGCCAGGACAAGCTCGAGGTCCTCGACGACGTCGAGGCGATGGGCTTCGGTCCTGGCAAGGTCAAGATCCGGGTGCGGGCCACCGGCCTGTGCCACTCCGACGTCTCCGCGATGAACGGCGTACTGCCGCAGCCCGCGCCGTTCATCCCCGGCCACGAGGGCGCGGGCGAGATCGCCGACGTCGGCGACGGCGTGAGCGGGATCAGCCAGGGCGACAGGGTCCTGGTGTGCTGGCTGCCCGCCTGCGGCACGTGTCCGGCGTGCAAGCGCGGGCAGAGCCAGCTCTGCCTGGCCGGATTCATGAACGCGGGCACCCCCAACTTCAAGCGCCCCAGCGGCGATGTCTTCGGCTTCGCGGGTACGGGCACCTTCACCGAGGAGGTCGTGGTCGACGCCGGCTGCGCCGTGCCGATCCCGGACGACGTGCCCTTCGACATCGCGGCGCTGATCGGCTGCGGAGTGACGACGGGGCTCGGCGCGGCCATCAACACCGCGAAGGTCGAAGCCGGTTCGTCGGTCGCCGTCATCGGCTGCGGTGGCGTCGGCATCTCCGCGATCCAGGGCGCCCGGCTCAAAGGCGCGGCGCAGATCATCGCCGTCGACCCGGTGGCATCGCGGCGCGAGGCCGCGCTGCGGTTCGGCGCGACGGAGGCGGTCGCACCGGATGCGCTGGGGGACGCCAAGCAACGGGTGACCGCGGGCGAGGGCTTCGACTACGTCTTCGAGGTCGTCGGGAAGTCCGCCACCGCCCGCACCGCGTACGAGACGACGCGGCGCGGCGGCACGCTCGTCATCGTCGGCGCGGGCGCCATGGACGACAACCTCCAGCTGAACATGTTCGAGCTGTTCTTCGACGAGAAGAAGATCCTGCCGTCCATGTACGGCGGCGGCGACGTCCTGCAGTCCTACGAGCGGGCCATAGCGCTGTGGCGCGCGGGCCGGATCGACCTGGAGAGCATGATCACCCACCGGGTGCCGCTCTCCGAGATCAACGAAGCGCTTGACCAGATGCGTACGGGCGTCGCGCTGCGTACGTGCATCGAGATCTGAGAGGACTTCGATCCTGATGTCACAGCCAATGCCATCGCCATCGCCACGGCCACTCGAAGGTCTGGCCGCGATCGTGACAGGAGCGGGCCGGGGCCTGGGGCGTGCGGAAGCTCTCGAACTCGCCCGGCTCGGCGCGAGCGTCGTCGTCAACGACTTCGGACAGCCGGGCCGTGACGGCTCGGGCGAGGCGTCGGCGACGCCCGCCGAGGAGGTCGCGGCGGAGATCCGGGCGGCGGGCGGGCAGGCGGTCGCGCACCTGGGTGACGTCGCGGACCACGAACAGGCGCGCGGGCTCGTCCAGTTGGTGATCGACACGTACGGCAAGCTCGACATCCTGGTCAACAACGCGGGGATCCTGCGGGACCGGATGATCTTCTCGATGAGCGAGGGCGAATGGGACTCGGTCATCCACGTCCATCTCAAGGGCCACTTCAACACGACGCACTTCGCGTCCGTGCACTGGCGTGAGCGGTCCAAGGCGGCGGGCGAGCCGGTGTACGGCCGGATCGTCAACACGTCCTCGGAGGCGTTCCTCGCGGGCTCCGCGGGTCAGCCGAACTACGCGGCGGCGAAGGGCGGCATCGTCGGCCTGACGACGTCGAGCGCGCTGGCCCTCGGCAAGTACGGCGTGACGTCGAACGTCATCTGCCCCCGGGCGCGGACCCGGATGACGGAGGACGTCTTCACGGGGTTCCAGGAGCCGGGCGCGGGCGAACTGGACGCGCTCGCTCCCGAGCATGTGGCGCCCCTGGTCGGCTACTTGGCGTCGCCTGCGGCTGCCGGGGTCAACGGTCAGCTGCTGGTGGTGCACGGCGGCATGGTCGCCGTGGTCGAACGCCCCAAGGTGGCGGCGAAGTTCGACACGGCGAAGGAGGCCTTCACGTACGAGGAGCTGGACGGGGTCCTGTCGCCTTATTACGCGGGGCGGCCTGCGAATGAGACCTTCGCGGCGTCCGAGGTGCTGGGGCTGAAGCGGGGTTGATTTTCCCCAACCCCGCCCCTTCCCGAAAACCGTGCCTGCGCCCCGGGCCTACCTGGGGCTCCGCCCCAGACCCCGCTCCTCAAACGCCGGAGGGGCTGATTCTCAGCCCGTCCGGCGTTTGAGGACGAACTCGGCGAAGCCGGTGATCAGCGGCAACCAAGGCCCCCGCGCCGAGCGGGTTTTCGGGAAGGGGCGGGGTTGGGGACAAGTCAGTTCTTGTCGCCCTGCCGACGATGCCGGCCCCGCGGCGCCGCAGGGCCATCATGCTCAGCCACAGGCCCCCGATGCCTACCGGCGCCGGAACTGCCCGCCGCCTCCCGCGGCTCGGGATTCCGCTCGGATTCCGTACTGATCTCGGTCGTCATCAACACACTCACCCCGTAAACCGGTAAAGAAGATCGTTCGTACAGCCGGGCGAGTCTAACCAACCCCCGCACGCCCGGTGAGAGGCGCCTGCTGCAACGGAACGGGCCGCGCGGCGACCGGCGCGGGAGCCGCCGCCGGAGGGGGCGGTTCCACCTCCGCGACCCCGCACGGAACCGCCGCCGTCACGTACGGCAGACGCAGCGCACCCTCCCGCGTCCACCACCCCGCTCCCGCCAACCACCCTTCCGGAGCAGCCAGTTGATGCAGGCGCCGCTCGGCGGGACGCCATACGCCGAGCCAGCTCCCTGCCGCCCCGTCGATCCGCAGCGCCACCGCACAGCTCTCCGGCGTCAGCGTCTGACCGGGCTGGATGGCGAACGGCGTCACCGCGAGGTCGGGCAGGCGCAGGCACTCGGGGAAGCGCACCGGGCGCGTACCCCCGAGGACCCCCCAGCCGAGCCTGTCGTGGCCCGGCGCGTCCGAGCGGATCAGGAGCAGCCCGCTGTCCGGGTCCGCGAGCAGCAGCCGGTCGTCGCTCTCGTCGGCGATCTGGAGGAGCGGCGACACCTCGCCACCCCGCTCCAGATCCACCGCCACCGCCTTGACCTGGCCGTCCAACTCCCGGTCCAGGGCCAGCATCCGCCCTTCCCCGTCCAGCCAGACCCCGCCCGAGCAGTGCCCGGGGATCTCCGCGACGTGCTCGGGCCCGAAGGCGCCGCCCGCCACCAGCCACAGGGCCGTCGACCCCGCGCCCACCGCGAGCGCGTACGCATGGCTGCCGACCGGCGACGGCGGCAGCAGCGTAAGACGGGACGCGCCGCACTCCACCGCGCCGAGGGGCACCTCGCCGGTCCCGGGGCCCGTCGGGTACAGGAGCGCGAACGCGTGGCGTCCGTCGACGACGCGGTGGATCAGGACCCGTCCGTCGGCCATCGGGAGCACCTCCGTGCCGGGCTCCTCGGGCTGGTTGCCGGGCAGCGGCACCGCGTACGGCTCGGGGGAGTCGAGGGTCCAGCGCTCGGGGAACCAGGAACCGCCTTCGTGGGCGAGACGAGCGGCGTACGCGCCGTCGGCGGTTATCACTGGGGGTGTCGCGGGCGCCGGGGGAGACGTCGGCGCGGTCATGGGCTCGGGCTCAAGCGTGGGCGCTGTCATGGGGGAACCTCCGGGCCACGAAGCTAGTTTTCGCACGCACTGCCGTGGCACCTGTGGCCGCCCGCTTCACACAGAAGGGTGGCGATGTACCGATTCGCCTGAGGGGGCGGGGGTGGTTGTGCTGGGTGGGGAGGGCGCGCTTAAAGTAAGGCGAACCTAAGTGGCTGCGGGCCCGCGGAAGCGGCAGCCCCGGCACACCCCCTGGAGCCTGGAGCACCGATGGCACCGCTTTCCCCGTCCCCACGGTCCGTACGACCCCGCCGCCACCGGGCCACCGCCGCGGTCGCCATCGCCGTGGCCGGCGCGCTCTCCCTCGCGGCCTGCGGCTCCGGTGACGGCGAAGGCTCCGGCAAGTCCGACAACGGCAGCGGCAGCAAGGCCGTCGCCCAGGGCGGCGAGGACTTCACGAAGGCCGCCGAGCAGACCGCGAAGATGGGCACCACGGCGAAGCCGGGCGAGTTCCCGCGCACCATCACGCACGCCCGCGGCAAGACGAAGCTCAAGGCGCAGCCCAAGCGGGTCGTGGTCCTGGACGTCGGCGAGCTCGACAACGTCGTCTCGCTCGGCATCAAGCCCGTCGGCTACGCCCCCACCGAGGGCGACGACGGCGTCCCCGGCTACCTCAAGAAGGACGCGGGCAGCCCCAAGGACGTGGGCACGATCAACGCCCTCAACCTGGAGGCGATCGCGAACCTCAAGCCGGACCTGATCCTCGGCAGCGAGCTGCGCGCCGCCAAGCTCTACCCGCAGCTCTCCAAGATCGCCCCGACGGTCTTCTCCATCCGCCCCGGCTTCACGTGGAAGGAGAACTACCTCCTGAACGCGGCCGCGCTCGACAAGACAGCCAAGGCGAAGACGGAGCTCGCCGCGTACGAGGAGAAGGCGAGGTCCCTGGGCCGGGACCTCGGCGACGACAAGCCGACGATCACGATGCTCCGCTACATGCCGGACCGCGTCCGCCTCTACGCGAAGGCGTCCTTCATCGGCACGATCCTCGCCGACACCGGCCTGCCCCGCCCCAAGAACCAGCAGGTCAACGACCTCGCCACGGAGATCAGTACCGAGAAGATCGACGAGGCCGACGCCGACTGGATCTTCACCGGCGTCTACGGCGACGCGAAGAAGACGGGCCGCTCCGAGGCCGAGAAGAACCCCCTGTGGAAGAAGCTCGACGCGGTCAAGGACGGGCAGGCCAAGAACGTCCCGGACGAGACGTGGTACCTGGGGCTTGGCGTGACGGCGGCGAACGAGGTCCTGGGCGACCTCAGGGGCTTCCTCGTCAAGTAGCGCCCCTTGCGGGGCGCTCTGTAGCAGCCCGTAGCCGTGCGTAACGTACGACATGCCGGGCGCACCGGGAAGGTAGCCTTTCCCCGTGCCCCGTCTGTCTGAAGTCATCGCCGCCCTCGACGTCCTGTGGCCCGCCGAACTGGCCGAGAGCTGGGATGCGGTCGGCACCGTCTGCGGCGACCCCGACGCGGAGATCTCCCGGGTCCTCTTCGCCGTCGACCCCGTACAGGAAATCGTCGACGAAGCGGTGAAGCTGGGCGCGCAGCTCCTGGTCACGCACCACCCGCTCTATCTGCGCGGCACGACGACGGTCGCGGCGTCCACCTTCAAGGGCCGCGTCGTCCACGACCTCATCAAGAACGACGTCGCGCTGCACGTCGCGCACACGAACGCGGACCGCGCCGACCCGGGCGTCTCCGACGCCCTCGCCGGTGCGCTCGACATCCGGATCGTCCGCCCCCTCGTACCGGACCCGGCAGACGCCCACGGCCGCCGCGGCCTCGGCCGGATCTGCGAACTCGAACACCCCCTGAAACTCCGCGAACTCGCCGCCCGCGCGGCCGAGCGTCTTCCCGCCACCGCGCAGGGCATCCGGGTCGCGGGCGACCCCGAGCAGCTGATCCGCACCCTCGCGGTCAGCGGCGGCTCCGGCGACAGCCTCTTCGACGACGTACGCGCGTCGGGCGTGGACGCCTTCCTCACCGCGGACCTGCGTCACCACCCGGTGTCCGAGGCCCGCGCACAGACTCCGCTCGCGCTGCTCGACGCCGCGCACTGGGCCACCGAGTGGCCGTGGTGCGAGCTGGCCGCCGCGCAGCTCGATCAGATCTCCGACCGTCACGGATGGGGACTCCGCGTCCACGTCTCCAAGACGGTCACCGACCCCTGGACCGCCCACGCGGCCTCGAATACCGACACAACAGGAGCCCCCAACTGAACGCCGCGCCCGCCGACCAGATCCGACTCCTCGACGTCCAGGCACTCGACGTACGCCTCCAGCAGCTGGCGCACCGGAAGAAGTCCCTGCCCGAGCACGCCGAGATCGAGTCGCTGAACAAGGACATCGCGCAGCTGCGCGACCTGCACGTCGCATCGACCACCGAGGAGAGCGACTGCGCCCGCGAGCAGATCAAGGCGGAGCAGGACGTCGACCAGGTGCGCCAGCGCGCCAATCGCGACCAGCAGCGCCTGGACTCGGGCGCCGTGACGTCCCCCAAGGACCTGGAGAACCTCCAGCGCGAGATCGTGTCCCTCGCCAAGCGCCAGGGTGACCTGGAGGACGTCGTCCTTGAGGTCATGGAGCGCCGCGAGTCCGCCCAGGAGCGGGTGTCCGAGCTGGCGGAACGTGTCTCCTCGGTCCAGTCGAAGATCGACGACGCGACGGCCCGCCGTGACGCGGCCTTCGAGGAGATCGACGGCGAGGCCGCCACGGTCACCAAGGAGCGCGAGGTCGTGGCGGGTTCGGTCCCCGCCGACCTGCTCAAGCTCTACGACAAGCTCCGCGTCAAGGAGGGCGGTGTCGGCGCGGCCAGGCTCTACCAGCGGCGCTGCGAGGGCTGCCGCATCGAGCTGGACATCACCGGGGTCAACGAGGTGAAGGCGGCGTCCCCCGACACGGTCGTGCGGTGCGAGAACTGCAGCCGCATCCTGGTCCGCACGTCCGAGTCGGGTCTGTAAGGGGCCGTGTCCGTGCGGGAGTTCATCGTCGAGGCGGACGGCGGGTCGCGCGGCAACCCGGGGCCCGCGGGCTACGGCTCGGTCGTCATCGACGCGGCCACCGGGGAGACCCTGCGGGAGGCCGCGGAGTACATCGGCGTCGCGACGAACAACGTCGCCGAGTACAAGGGGCTCGTGGCCGGTCTGAAGGCGGCGCACGAACTCGACCCGGCCGCCTCGGTCCACGTCCGCATGGACTCCAAGCTGGTCGTCGAGCAGATGTCGGGCCGCTGGAAGATCAAGCACCCGGACATGAAGCCGCTCGCCGCCGAGGCGGCGCGGATCTTCCCGCCTGCCCAGGTGACGTACGAGTGGATCCCGCGCGAGAAGAACAAGCACGCGGACCGTCTCGCCAACGAGGCGATGGACGCGGGCAAGCGGGGCGAGCGGTGGGAGCCGGCGGACTCGACGGCGGAACTGGACGCGGGCGCCTCGCGGGCGGGCGCGGACGTGCGCTCGGGCCCGCCGGGTGACGCGGCCGCGGGCGCGGCCAAGTCGCGCGCGGCGCTCGCCGAACGCCGGGAGTCCGACCCGCTGGCCGACGCGGGCGCCGATGTACGCGCCGCGGGGAACGTGGCGGCGCAGGCCCCGCTCGTCGGCTGGGCGGCACCGGCCGACCTGGGCACCCCCGCCACCTTCGTACTGCTGCGGCACGGCGAGACCGCGCTGACGCCCCAGAAGCGGTTCTCCGGCAGCGGCGGGACGGACCCGTCCCTCTCCGACGTGGGCCGTGAGCAGGCCGAGCGCGCGGCGACCGCTTTCGCCGCTCGCGGCACGATCCAGGCGATCGTCTCCTCGCCGCTGAAGCGCTGCCAGGAGACCGCGCAGGCCGTGGCCGCCCGCCTCGGCCTCGACGTACGCATCGACGAGGGGCTGCGCGAGACGGACTTCGGGGCCTGGGAGGGCCTCACCTTCGGCGAGGTGCGTTCGCGCCAGCCCGAGGAGCTGAACGCGTGGCTCGCCTCGCCCGATGCCGCGCCGCCGGGCGGCGAGTCCTTCGCCGCGGTGGCCGACAGGGTGTCGGCGGCGCGGGACCGTCTCGCCGCCGAGTACGCGGGCCGCACGGTCCTCCTGGTCACGCACGTCACGCCGATCAAGACCCTGGTCCGCCTGGCACTGGGCGCGCCCCCGGAGTCCCTGTTCCGCATGGAACTCTCGGCGGCGTCGGTGTCGGCGGTGGCGTACTACGGGGACGGCAACGCATCGGTACGCCTACTGAACGACACGTCGCACTTGCGGTAGAGGCTCGACCTCAGGCCGGTGGTGGCTGGCCGCGCAGTTCCCCGCGCCCCTTCGGGCGCTGGGGCCCCGTAAGGGGCGCGGGGAACTGCGCGCTCAGCCACGACGCACCGGCAGGTAAGAACGCAGGGGGGCAGCCCCGTAAGGGGCGCGGGGAACGGCGCGAGCAACCACGACGCACCCGCAGAGAAGTACGAGTCAGGCCCAGGGGCCCGTCAACGCCGCCGCCTCGCGGGCCAAAGCCTCAATGCGGGGCCAGTCCTTCGCCGCCACCGCGTCAGCAGGAAGCATCCAACTGCCGCCCACGCAACCGACGTTCTTCAGAGCGAGGTACGACGGCGCCGACGCGAGGCCGATGCCGCCCGTCGGGCAGAAGCGGGCCTGCGGCAGCGGTCCCCCGAGCGACTTGAGGTAGGCGGTGCCGCCGGCGGCCTCCGCCGGGAAGAACTTCATCTCGTGCACCCCGCGCTCCAGGAGCGCCACGACCTCGGACGTCGTCGAGACCCCCGGCAGGAACGGCACCCCGGACGCCTTCATCGCGGCCAGCAGCGTGTCGGTCCACCCCGGGCTGACCAGGAAGCGGGCCCCGGCGTCCACGGAGTCCGCTACGCCCTGGGGCGAGATGACAGTGCCGGCCCCGACCACCGCGTCCGGCACCTGGTCCGCGATGGCCCGGATCGCGTCGAGCGCGGCGGGTGTCCGCAGCGTCACCTCGATCGCGGGCAGCCCGCCCGCGACCAGCGCACGCGCCAGCGGCACGGCGTCGGCGAGGTCCTCCACGACGACTACGGGTACGACGGGGGCGAGATCGAGCACGGAGGCGGAGTCGGAGGTGGGGGCCGCGGCGGAGGGGGGAGTCATGGGAGCATCCTGCCCCGGCGTACGCAGCATGCGCAAAGGGTGTTGCGCATGCTGCAACCGCAGGTGGGGCGGGATCAGTGGATCTCCCGCACCACCACATCCAACGCCCACGCCTTGCCCGCCTTCACGGGCGCCTGCGCCTCCACCACATGCCCGAGGTCCCGCAGCGCCTCGACCAGCTCGGCGGGCTTCTTCGGCTGGGCGCCGGTCTCGAGCAGAGACCGTACGATCCGCCCCTTCGTCGCCTTGTTGAAGTGCGAGACGACGGACCGCTTCTCGACCCCGTCGACCATCTGCGCGTGCAGCACCCGCACCGTCGCCGTCCTGTCCGCGACCTCGCCCTTCGGCTTCCACGCGGCCGTGTACGCGGAGGACCGCAGGTCGAGCACGAGCCCGTCACCCGCGGCCTCGGGCATGGCCGAGGCCATCGGGGCGCGCCAGTAGGCGCCGAGTGCGCCGAGGCCCGGCAGCTTCACGCCCATCGAGCAGCGGTAGGAGGGGATGCGGTCGGTGACGCCGACGGCGCCCCACAGTCCGGAGAAGACCAGGAGCGAGCGGGCCGCGCGGCGCTTGGCGGCGGCGTCCAGCGTGGCGAGGCCAAGGGCGTCGTACAGAACGCCCGTGTAGATCTCGCCCGCGGGGCGCGCGCCCGCCGTCCGGAGCTCGGCGTTCTTCGCGACCTCGCCGCGCAGGCCCTCGCTCAGACCGAGTACGTCACGGGCCTTCTCCTCGTCCGCCACGCAGAGGTCGACCAGCTCGTCGAGCACAGCCTGCCGCGCGTTCGCGAGCGCCGGCAGGGAGAGCGACTCCGGCTTCAGGGGGGTGCCACGGCCGGAGGGCGCCTTGCCTTCGGAGGGCGGCAGCAGGACGAGCATGGGTCTCCTTCGGAGGGTTACGGGAGGGGGTGCGGCCCCGCGCCAGGGTAATCGCCTCCGGGGGCGGGGGTCGGTACGTCTGCTTCCGCCGTGCCGCCCCGCCCCCGGCGGCCTACGCTCGTCCCATGCCCCGTCGCCATCTCCGCGTGACCGGCGCAGCCGAAGCTCCGTTGCGGGGCGTGCTGCGTGAGCTGCGTACGAAGTTGGAGGTTCCTGAGGGCTTCCCCCGGGACGTCCTCGCCGATGCGGAGCGGGCCGTCGCCGCCCCCCGGCTGCCCGCGTACGACGCGACCGGCATTCCCCTCTTCACCATCGATCCGCCCGCCTCCGTCGACCTCGACCAGGCGATGCACCTGTCCCGGCGTGACGGCGGCGGATTCCGGGTGCGGTACGCCATCGCCGACGTCGCCGCGTACGTCACGCCGGGCGCGCCGCTCGACACCGAAGCTCATCGGCGCGTCACCACCCTCTACTTCCCGGACGAGAAGGTGCCGCTGCACCCCACCTCGCTGAGCGAGGGCGCGGCCAGTCTGCTGCCGGGCCAGGACTGCCCGGCGGTGCTCTGGACGATCGACCTCGACGGGGAGGGACGGACCGTTTCCACCGACGTGCGCCGTGCCCTCGTACGCAGCCGCGCGAAGCTCGACTACGACGGCGTGCAGCAGGCCATCGACGCCGGCACCGCCGAGGAGGCCCTCGCGCTGCTCGCCGACATCGGGCGGCTGCGTGAGCAGCTGGAGGTCGAGCGGGGAGGCATCTCCCTCAACGTGCCCGAGCAGGAGATCGTCCAGCGGAACGGCGCGTACGAACTCGACTTCCGCGCCCCGCTGCCCGCGGACGGGTGGAACGCCCAGATCTCCCTCCTCACCGGCATGGCCGCCGCCGAGCTCATGATCCAGTCGGGGGCGGGGATCCTGCGGACCCTCCCCACGGCCCCCGACGGCGCCGTCGGCCGGCTCCGCCGCACCGCGAAAGCCCTGCGGGTCGACTGGCCGCACCACGTCCCGTACGCCGAGCTCGTCCGCTCCCTCGACCCCCGCCGGCCCCACCACGCGGCGTTCCTCCAGGAGTGCACCACGCTGCTTCGCGGCGCCGGATACACCGCGTTCAGCGGCGGCGACGTCCCTGACCTCACCACGCACGCCGCCGTCGCCGCCCCCTACGCCCACTGCACCGCCCCGCTCCGCCGCCTCGTCGACCGCTACGCCTCCGAGCTCTGCCTCGCGGCGGTCGCCGGGGCCGAGCCGCCTCAGTGGGTGCTCGCCGCGCTGCCCGAGCTGCCCAAGGAGATGGCGGACGGGACGCGGCGCGGCAACACCGTGGAGCGCGAGTGCGTGGACCTCGTCGAGGCCGCGCTGCTCAAGGACCGGGTCGGCGAGGTCTTCGACGGGGTGGTGGTGGACGTCCAGGAGCGTGAACCGGCCGTCGGCACCGTCCAGTTGACCGACCCCGCGATCGTCGCCCGCATCGAGGGCGGCGGCACGGGCGGTCTTCCGCTGGGGGAGCGGCTGCGGGTGAGGCTCACGCAGGCAGACCCTGGTGCGGCGAAGGTGCGGTTCGCGCCTGCGTGAGGGCGCTCAGCAGCCGCTCCGGCTCGTCCGCGTGCAGCCGTACGGTCGTCACCGGGCGCTGCCCGCCGAGGAAGCCGACCGCCGTGACGGGCTCCGTCAGCTCCAGCGTGAGGGAGGTCTGCGCGCCGACGGGCAGGTCGAGCACACCCTCGGCGGCCTCGTGCGTGAAGCGCCGCTCGCCGCGTACGGCGGCGATCCGCTCCAGCGGTATCAGCAGGTCCCGGTGGGCGCCTTGGCGCACGCGGAACGCGTCGGCGGACAGCACGTGCGGCCGGGTCACGGAAGCCGCGTGAATGCCGAGCATCAGGATGACGCCGTAGACGTCGATGAACAGGGTGATCGCGTGGAGCGTGGGCCAGTTGCGCAGCAGCACGGCCACCCCGATGGTCTCCACGACGCTGACGAAGACGAAGCCGTAGAGCATCGCGGCCTGATCGCGGGCGTGTCCGAACGCGAGATCCCCCTCCCGCACGCCGTGCCGCCGCCGTGCCACCCACAGCACCAGGCTGGAGAACGCCCGCACCTCATGCCCGACGATCCGCCACACCGGCACCGGCACGACTTCCCTGACCGCCGCGCGCCCGCCCCGCCGGTACACGAGCGCGAACCCCACGCCCCCGACGGCGAGCAGCGCCGCGGCGGCGGTCTCCGCGCCGAGGAGTACGCCGGCGGGGAGCGAGGCCCCCGCCGACAGGCAGACGACAAGGACGAGTTCGAGGGGTACGACGATCCAGGCGACGCACCGGAGCAGTGCGGCCGGACGGAAGCCCCGCGCGGGCCCCTTCACCGCGCGCCCCGCTCGATGAGCAGCCGCATGGCGCGGCGCACGGCCTCCGCCTGGGCGGGGGCGAAGTCGGAGAAGAACGCTTCGAGGAACCGGTCGTCGCCGCTGCCGATCCCGTCGGCCACAGCCCGTACGCCCTCGGTGCCCAGCTCCTCCAGGAGGGAGTCGGGCAGCGCTCCGGCGAGCGCCCCGGCGGCCTCGTCCACGGCCGCCTCCGTACGCGGATCGGCGAGGTCGGCGTCCGCGAGCGCGTCGAGCAGGGCGTACACCTCGTGCGCGCGCTCCACCGCCCCCGGAGTGGTCAGGGCCGGGCGCATCGCGGCAAGGAGCCTGTCCCGGTCCTCCGGGGTCGCTGTCGTGTCGATCAGGGCGAGCAGCTCCCGGTCCTTCGCGGCCATCGCGGACTCCGGCCCCTCGCGGTCCGCGGTGGAGCGGGCCATCTCGGCGAAGAACGCGCCCAGTTCGGGCGAGACGGGCCCCTCGGCGGACAGCTGCCCGCGCTCCGCGTCCCCCAGCAGGACCCGCAGCCGCTCCCGCCGTTCGCGGATCGCGTCCTCCTGGCGTGCGAGGTCCGCGTCCAGCTCGGCGAGCACCTCGGCGAGCTCGCGCCCCGCGTCGTCCGCGAGGACGTCCCGCACCTCGGCGAGGCCGAGCCCCAGCTCGGTGAGCCGCCGGATCCGCGCGAGCACGACGGCGTGCCGCAGCCCGTACTCCCGGTAGCCGTTGGCCCGCCGCTCGGGCTCGGGCAGCAGCCCGAGGTGGTGATAGTGCCTGATGGCCCGAGTGGTGACACCGACGATCCCGGCGAGCTCGCCGATCCGCATCCCGTTCATGAGGCCGTACGCATCCCGTTCATGAGGCCAGTAGAAACGTTGACGCTGCGGCAAGGTCAAGCGACGACGGGCGGGGACCCGCCGGGCGGGCGAAGCCTGACGGCCACCCGTGATCCTGTGCCACGATCGAGGGAACAACTCCCGATCTCTGGACGGCGGATCAAGCGATGTCCCAGTCTGGCGAGCGACCGAGGAAGGGGCGTGACATGGCCGCCATGGCACACGAGTCGCTCACCCAGGCAGAGGTCCTCCTGGAGGGCTTCCTGGCCCTGGACACCCCGGAGGGTTTCCGGGCGGAACTGATCGAGGGGGAGATCGTCGTGACGCCGCCGCCGGACGGGGACCACGAGGACTGCCTCAGCCTGATCCTGAGCCAGGTGATCAGGCGTTCCAGGACCGACATGCAGTTCTCGGGGAACAAGGGCCTGAAGCTGAAGGGCGGGGGCAGCTGCCCGGAGAACCACGCCATCCCGGACTGTACGTTCGCTCCCAGGGAGCTGCAGCTCTTCCGAGGAGCCGATCCCTGGATGCCCTGCGAGGGTGTCGCTCTGGTCGTCGAGGTCACCTCCACCAAGCCGCAGAGGGACCGCGAGGCCAAGCGGCGCTGCTACGCACGCGGCGGTATCCCCCTCTACCTGCTCATCGACCGTGAGGGCTCCTCGATGACGCTGTTCCGCGACCCGGAAGGCGACGACTACCGCGAGCACTGCACGCTCCCCTTCGGCAAGGCGGTGGCTCTCCCCGAACCGTTCGGCTTCGAGCTGGAGACCGCGGAGTTCGACTGACCACGGAAGGTTCCCGGGCGTCCCCGGCGTTGCACCCCTGAGAGGCGACGACGGGGGAGCGGCATGAGCGCGGGAACGATGCACGGCAGCGGTGGCGGTGGCGGTGGCGGGGAGCACGCCGTGTGGACCCGCGCCTCCCTCGGCCCGGGGGGCGGCCCGCCCCTGGACCTCCTCACTGCCCGCTTCGACCGCCACCGCTACGCCCCGCACTACCACGAGGAGTTCACCGTGGGCGTCTGCGTCGGCGGCTCCGAGGTCATCGACTACCGGGGCGGACGGCTCGACGTGGGACCGGGGAGCATCGTCGTGCTCGCCCCGGGCGAGGTGCACACCGGCGGCCCGGGGCGCCAGGGCGGATACGCGTACCGGGCGATGTACCCGGCGCCGCACCTCCTGGCCGACGGCACCCTGACCGCACCGAACTTCCGTGACCCGGTCCTGAACGACCCCGAGCTGGCCGCAGCCCTGCGCAGGGCGCACACCGAACTCAGCGGCGGCCCCGGCCCGTTGGACTCGTTGAACCCCTTGAACCCCTTGGACCCGTTGGAGACAGAGTCGCGTCTGCCCTGGCTGCTCACCGCCCTCGCCCGCAGACACGGCGGCGCCCGGCTCCTGTGCGACACGGTGCCCGGCGCCGACCGCATCGCCCGCGCCGTACGCGACCGGCTGGCCGACGAACTCCTCGCCCCGCCGTCCCTCGCCGAACTGGCGGCGCCCCTCGGCCTCTCCCGCTACCAACTCCTGCGCGCCTTCCGTACGTCGACGGGGATGCCGCCGTACGCCTGGCTCGCCCAGCACCGCGTGACCCGGGCGCGCGGACTCCTCGACGCGGGGCTGCGGCCCGCGGAGGCGGCTTCCCTGGTGGGCTTCGCCGATCAGGCGCACCTGACCCGGTGGTTCCGCCGCGTCCTAGGGGTGACCCCGGCCGCGTACCGCAACAGCGTTCAAGACGGCGGGCGCTGAACGGCCGGAAACTGCCCGCATGACTGCACGCGGCTGGTTCCTCTTCTCCCTGATGGGCGTCCTCTGGGGCATCCCGTACCTGATGATCAAAGTGGCGGTCGAAGACCTCTCACCCTCGATGGTGGTCTTCACCCGCTGCGCGCTCGGCGCCGCGCTGCTGCTGCCGTTCGCCCTGCGGCAAGGGGGCCTCACCCGCGTCCTGCGCACCCACTGGAAGCCGATGCTGGCCTTCGCCTGCATCGAGATCCTGGGCCCCTGGTGGACCCTGACGGATGCGGAGCGCCGCCTCTCCAGCTCCACGGCGGGCCTGCTGATCGCGGCCGTACCGATCATCGGCGCCGTCCTGGCCCGCTTCTTCGGCGACGCGGAGCGGCTCGGCGCGCGCCGCCTGGCGGGTCTCGGCCTCGGTCTCGGCGGAGTCGCGGTCCTGACCATCCCGCACCTCACCGGCGGGGACGCCTGGTCCCTCACGGAGGTCCTGCTCACGGCGCTCGGCTACGCGATCGCGCCCCTGATCGTGGCCCGCCACCTCAAGGCGGTCCCCACGCTCCAACTGATCGCACCCTGCCTGACCCTGGCGGCCGTGGTGTACGCCGTACCGGCGGCGCTGACCTGGCCCACCGCCGTCCCGGACGCCCCGACGCTGGCCTCCCTCGCGGGCCTCGGCGTCATCTGCACGGCCCTGGCCTTCGTGGTCTTCCTGGAACTCATCCGCGAGGCGGGCCCGACGCGAGCGGTGGTCTTCACCTACGTGAACCCGGCGGTGGCGGTGGCGGCAGGCGTCGCTTTCCTCTCCGAACCCCTGACGGCGGGCATCGCGGCGGCCTTCACGCTCATCCTGGCGGGCTCGTTCCTGGCGACGTCGTCCTCCGCTCCGGGCCGGAGGTCGGGCACACGCCGGGTAGCATGGTCGACACGGCAGACGAGCCGGGCGGACGGCCGCGTGAAGCTCCCCTCACCAGGGGCTCTTCCCGAGGAACGTCCGGGCTCCACAGGGCAAGGTGGTGGCTAACGGCCACCCGGGGTGACCCGCGGGACAGTGCCACAGAAAACAGACCGCCGGAGGCTTCGGTCTCCGGTAAGGGTGAAACGGTGGTGTAAGAGACCACCAGCGCCTGAGGTGACTCAGGCGGCTAGGTAAACCCCACCTGGAGCAAGGTCAAGAGGGGCCCTGGAGACAGGACCCTGCGCGGACGATCGAGGGCTGCCCGCCCGAGTCCGCGGGTAGACCGCACGAGGCCCGCAGCAATGCGGACCCTAGATGGATGGCCGTCTCCCCGGCCGCCGCGAGGCGACCGGGCGACAGAACCCGGCGTACAGCCCGACTCGTCTGCCGCTTCCCTTCCCTCCCCCTTCGGGGCTTCTCGCGCCTGGCCGCAAATTTTGCGGTTAAACGTTTCCAGAAGTGCGTATTTTGCGATCGATGCGCCTGGTGTCCGTTACATCACCTATGGGGTTCTTTGATGTGAGATCCGTAACTTCGTAGATGTCGCCGCGAGCGATCCCACCGGGACCGAGCGGACGACGCGCATCTCGACACACATCCTGGAATCGACCCGAGAGGGCCCCATCATGCGTACCGCCCGCACCCTGCGCACCACCGCCATCGCCGTCGTCGCCACCGCAGGCATCAGCCTCGGAGCCGCCTCCGGGGCGATGGCCGCCACCGGGCCGCAGGCGCCGGCCGGCGTGAGTGTCAGTGCCGAGTCCGTCGCGTTCTCCAAGGCCAAGAAGCCGAAGAAGGCCAAGACGGTCAAGCTGCGCGACGGCTCCACCGCCAAGGTGTACAAGCTCGGCAAGAACAAGGCCAAGGCCGTCGTCCTCGGCCCCAAGGGCGGCACCCTCATCGCCAACGGCAAGAACGCCTACGCCAACCACAACGGTCTGCACATCAAGCTCACCCCGGGCGGCTCGCTCACCTCCTGGATGGACAAGGCCAAGCCGAAGCCCAACCCGAAGCCGACCCCGAACAAGCGGGTCCTCATCGCATCGCCGACCCTCGCCGACGGTTCCACCGCGAAGATCTACAAGCTGTCCGCCAGCCACTACCAGGCCGACTTCTTCGGCGCCGGCGCCAAGCTCGGCTCCCTCGACGCGAACGGGCGCGCCGCCTACGGGCAGAACAACGGCCTGCACGTCGCCCTCCAGCCCGACGGCCAGCTCAAGTCCTGGCTCGACGACGCCGGACAGGGCGCACCGGACCCGCAGCCCCAGCCGGACGACGACGTGCGGCCCGACCCCGAGCCCACCCCGGACACCGACGACATCAAGCCGGACCCGCAGCCCCGGCCCGACGAGGACACCGGCACCGACACGGTGAAGCCCGACGAGCAGAAGCCCAAGCCCAAGCCGGATGTCGACCCGGTCAAGCCCGGTAGTGATGCCGTCCCGGCCCCCGTCCCCGCTCCCCTCCCGGCCGCCTGACCCAGGGCCGAGCACGCCGAGGAAAAGATCATGCCCACCCGCGTCCGCCTGAGGGCCCTCGCGATCGTGGTCGCAGCGCTTGCCGCCGTCGCTCTGCCGACGGCGGCGGCGTTCGCCGACACGGCCGAACTCCCTCCCCGGCCCCCCGACGCCCCGCACCTCACCCCGCGCGAGTCGATCCAGCCCGCCGCCCACATCGTCGGCGAGATCGCCCTGAAGGGCGTCGAGCGCACGTCGGGGCAGTCGGGGCAGTCGTTTCAGAACACCGATAGGCCCGTCAGTGTCGTGAAGCGGTCGAGCGCCACCACCCCCGACACCGAGTTGCCCCGTTCGTCCAGACCCGGGCTCCAGACGCAGAGCGTGCAGTGGCCGGGTACGACGGCGATGATGCCGCCGCCCACGCCGCTCTTGCCGGGCAGCCCCACGCGGTAGGCGAAGTCGCCCGCCGCGTCGTACGTCCCGCAGGTCAGCATGATCGCGTTGACCTGCTTGGCCTGGCTGCGGCTGAGCAGGCGGGTGCCGTCGGCTCGGATGCCGTGGCGGGCGAGGAAGCCGGTGGCCAGGGCGAGGTCGGCGCACGAGGCTTCTACGGAGCACTGGCGGAAGTACTGGTTCAGGAGTACCGGCACCGGGTTGCCGATGTTTCCGTACGACGCCATGAAGTGCCCGAGCGCGGCGTTGCGGTCCCCGTGCGCGGACTCGGAGGCGGCGACGGCTTCGTTGATGGCGAGCCGGTCGTTGCCGCTCTCCGCGCGCAGGAAGCCGAGGAGTGCCCCCGCCGCGTCTCCCGTCTGGGTCTGGAGGCGGTCGGTGACGACGAGCGCGCCCGCGTTGATGAAGGGATTGCGCGGGATGCCGTTCTCGTACTCCAGCTGCACGAGCGAGTTGAAGGGGTTGCCGGACGGCTCGCGGCCCACGTGGTCCCACAGGGCGTCGCCCTCGCGTGCCAGGTCGAGCGCGAGGGTGAACACCTTGGTGATGGACTGCGCGGAGAACGGCTGCCGCCAGTCGCCCACTCCGTAGACCGTGCCGTCCGGCTCCGCGACGGCCATGCCGAACCTGCGCGGGTCGCACGCGGCGAGCGCCGGAATGTAGTCGGCGGGCCTGCCGCGCTCCGGCGTCTCCTCGATCTCGGCCGCGATGCGGTCGAGGACCGGCTGATAGGTCTGCGGCGAGGTCGGTTGGGTCGGCGGGGTCGGTTGGGTCGGCGGGGTCATGATCGCCATTTTGCACCCGGGTGTCCGTGAGCGCGGGCGGCCACGGCCGGAATTGGCCGTAGCATGTCAACAATCATGGGGGTGGCTCTTGTCGTCTCCAGGGGGTCATGCCTCAATGCGGTACAGGGCGCTGACTGGCCGTCAGGTCGCGCGATCTGGTTGTCGGTTCGCCCGACTCCCCCCCCCGCAATCCCCCCACTCGAAGGCAGGACCCCCATGAGGCATGGCATTCGCTCAATAGGCAGGCAGCAGCGCAGACTTGGCGCCGGGTCGGCGATGGGCGTCGGACTGGTCGCCGTGGGCGCCATGGTGATGGCACCCGCCGCCACCGCGGTCACCCCGGACACCGCGACCATCTCGTTCGACTGCGGGTCGTACGGCTCGGGCACGGCGACACTCAAGGCCACTCAGGACGGCACCGCCGCGACGATCAGCGTCTCCACGTCGGCGATCACCGCCCCCATCGACATCGCCGCCAACTCCGTCGACTCGACGCTCACGCTCACCAAGAACGGATCGGGCACCACCACCTTCACCGGCAGCTCCAACCCGGCCATTCCGGCCGGCGGCGAGGTGTCCACCGGACCGCTCGACGGGACCGTCGCCATCGGCGACAGCCTGGAGGGCAAGTCGCTGCAGGTCGTGGTCCTCGGGATCAGCGTGACCTGCAACGCCACATCGGCGCAGGCACCCGGGCCGTTCGTCTTCTGACGGGCGGGCAGGCCCCGGGCGGCGGGCAGGCCCCGGGCCGGACCTTCGGGGGCGGTGGCGCTCAGTCCCGGGCGGCGCCGCCCCTCTCGTCCGTCCCCACCGCAAGCGGGCGCCAGTACTGGTCCTTGCCCTCGTCCCGTACGACGTACCCCAGACCCTGCATCGTCTCGGCGAGGTCCCGGACGTCATCCGCTGCCTTGTTCTTCAGGGCGGCCTTCCGCGCCACGAGGACCGCGTGCGCCTCGGCGGGCAGACCGGGAGCCCCGGGGATCCAGCGGTGGAACAGGGCCGCGTGCGGGTCGGCCTCCTGCCACGGGTAGCCGTGCGAGCGAAGTGCCCTGGCCAGGGCCCGAGCCGCCGTCTTGTGGACGCCGCGGGTGAACTCGCGTGACGACTCGTCCAGGACCACCAGTTCCTTGCCGTCCAGGAACACCGCCGAGACGCGGGCGCGTTCGATGCTCCGCTTCCGTTCGTGCAGGTCGGCCACCAACTCCTGGTCGGTCAGCGTCACCTTGAGGGTCTCGTCGTAGTCCGTGCCCGCGATGAGCAGCCCGACGACCAGGCCGAGGCCCACCGCGATCGCCGTATGCCACGGCCTGTCCAGTGAGCCGACGAGCGCGATGCCGTCCCGCCAGGGCAGCACCGGCAGATCACCCAGCCACCGGGCAAGGGGCGGCAGGGCGATGCCGAGCAGGAGACCGAGGATCGGCATGCCGATGAGTACGGTCAGCAGGTCACCGCGCGGGTAACCGAGGACCGTTGTCCTGTCCTTGCGGAGCGGGACGGGGCCGAGGCTCTCTTCGCTGGTCATGGCCTCGACGCTAGGCGAGCGGGTACCCGCGGGGGAGCGGCCGAAAGTCGATGGGCGGCAGACTTCGGTCGGTATCGCGGGCGCCGCGGGCCGGCCGCCGGGCCCGTATAAATGCGTTGCCGTCGCCCGTGTCCCCCTCCTACTGTGCCGATCATGCTGCCCCCTGTGGACACCGACGAACAATGGGACGTCGTCGTCCCCGACGAGGCCGTCATGCGGCCCGGAGTCGAGGACCTCTGCGGCAGGCTGGGCCTCGCGGGGGCGCCGCTCCACCGGTTCACGGAGGGGTCGCAGCCCGTCTACGCAGTCGGGGACGATCTCGTGCTCAAGCTCTTCCCCGGCGCCGCGGCCGACGACGCCCTGGCCGAGGCGCGGGTGTTGAGCCATCTTCAGGGTCGGCTGCCCGTCCCCACACCGCGGGTGCGGGCGTCCGGGTCGTACGAGAACGGCTGGCGGTACGTACTGATGTCCCGGCTGCCCGGCGAAGACCTCGCCTCCGCCTGGCCGCGCATTCCGCGTGCCGACCGGGAGCGCCTGGTCACCGAGGCCGGTGAGGCGCTCGCCGCGCTGCATGCCCTGGATCCCGGGCCGCTCGCCGATGTGCTCGGGCCCGGTGACTGGGGAGCCTTCCTCGGCAGGCAGCGCGCCGGGGTCGTCGCGCGGCAGCGGAAATGCGGGCTGCCGGAGAGCTGGTTGGAGCAGATCCCCGACTTCCTGGACGCGGTGCCGCTGCCGCTGCGGGCCGACGCGCCGCCTGTCCTCCTGCACACCGAGTTCATGCGCCAGCATCTGCTGGTCGGCTCTGTCGGTCCCGGAGGCTCTGTCGGTCCCGGAGGCTCTGTCGGTCCCGGCGGTTCCGGCGGTTCCGGCGGCTCCGGCGGCGGGGCGGGGCGGCTCGGGCTCACCGGGCTCTTCGACTTCGAGCCCGCCATGATCGGGGACAGGGCGTACGACTTCGTGGGCGTCGGCCTCTTCGTCACGCGCGCGGAGCCGGGCCTCCTCGGCCGCTTCATGCGGGCCTACGGCCGCACCTTCGAGCCGCGCGAACTCCTCGCCCACACCCTGCTCCACGTCTACAGCAACCTGCCCTGGTATCTGCGGGAGCTGCCGGCCCCGCCGGAGCCGACGCTCGACGCGCTGGCCCAGGCGTGGTTCGACACCGGGTACGACCGCCCTCAGGCCACCGGCATCAAGGTCAGATAGGCCAGACCGAGCACCTGGCGGTAGCCCCGCAGCCAGGTGTCGCGCTGGCGGTCCGTCTTCTCGCGGGTCTCGGCGGCCAGCGGATGGCCGGGGTGCGTGGCAAGCCATTCCTCCACGTCGGTGCGGTAGCCGGACTCGAACTCCTCCCACTCCTCCGCGCTCGCCGTCTCCACCCACACGGGGCGGAAGCCCGCGGCGATCGCCGCGTCCACGAGGTCGCCCAGGAAGAGGTGTTCGCCGGTGTGGGCGCCCGGCCACATCGCGGCGAGCTCGTCGGAGGTGGGGGTGCGCTGCCAGAAACCCTCGCCGAGCACGACGCGGCCGCCGGGATTCACCAGGCGGCGCAGTTCGCGCAGGGCCGCTTCGGTGTGGCCGGGCGGTTCGGCGGAGCTGAGCGCCTGACTCGCGCCCAGGCACAGGACGAGGTCGGCGGGGCCGCGGGCGGTGTCCGTCGCCGACTCCTCGACGAAGGAGACGCGCTCGGCCAGACCGCGCTCCTTGGCGGCGGCGCGGCCCCTGGCCAGGTCCTCGGCCGACAGATCGACGCCCACGCCGGTTGCGTCCGGGGCGGCTTCGAGGACGCGGAGCAGCAACTCGCCCCAGCCGCAGCCGAGATCGAGGACGGAGCCGGTGCCCGGCGCGACGCGCTCGACGAGGCGGGTGGCCCGCGCCTCGGAGAGCGGGCCGTGGAAGGTGAGGCGGGTGAGGCGGGGCGGCAGGCTCTGCACGGTGGTCTCGGTCATGAGCGAGGACGTTATCCGGTCAACTCTCCTCCCTACCAGCCACTTTCGCCGCGATGCGCCGTGCGACCTCGTCCGGCGGAGTGTCCGTCGTATCGATCACCTCGCCCGCCCGCCGCAGCCATGGCAGTGCCTCCTGGTAGGGGACGACGTGGTCGAGGCGCCAGGGGATGATCGCCGGGATGTCGGCCTCGATGCGCCGGGTCAGCGTCCCGGGATCGGCGTGCAGCACGAAATGGCGTACGGGAACGCCGAGTTGGCCGAGGCCCTCGCGCAGCTCCGTCCAGTACTCCTCCACGAGCACCGTCTGCGGGATGACCAACGTTCCGCCCGTGTACGCGAGCAGCTGGCGCGCCGTCTCGACGACGAGGGCTCGCCACGGCGGCCAGTGCTGGAAGTCGGCCTCCTCCTGGAGGGGGCCGAGGACGTGATGCAGCATGTAGCCGACCTCTTCGGCGTCGAAGAGCCGGGCGGCCGGGAGCAGACCGACCAGTTCCTCGGACGTGGTGGTCTTGCCCGCGCCGTAACTTCCGTTGATCCAGACAATCACGGGGATCAGGCAACCACGTACGCCGTCAAGCGGCCGTCAGGCGCCGTCGTCCTCCGACTCCGACGCGCTCTCCTGCGCCCGTACGTTCTTTGTCCGCGAGCCCACCGAGACGAGCACCCCGAGCGCCGTGCCCGCCAGCGCCGCGGGCACCATCCAGTTGCGGTTGAAGGAGTGGCCGAGCGCGTCGTCGACGGAGTAGGCGCCGGGGCCCGCGACGGCCAGGGTGGCGGCGACCATGCCGAGGAACGCCGGGTACTCGTAGCCGCCTCCCTGGCTGAAGAAGCCGTTGGGGGCGTGCACCGCGGTCGCCCCGGCCATGGCGCCGGCCGCCGCGGAACCGGCGGCGGGGGTCGCGAGGCCGAGCGCGAGCAGCGTGCCGCCGCCCGCCTCGGCGAGCCCGGCGACGACGGCGTTCGCCTTGCCGGGCGCGAAGCCGATGGACTCCATGAAGGCGCCGGTGCCCTCGATGCCGTGGCCGCCGAACCAGCCGAAGAGCTTCTGGGTGCCGTGGGCGACGAGGACGCCGCCGGTGGTGACACGGAGCAGCAGAAGGCCCAGGTCATGTCGGTCGAAGCAGGAACTGGTCATGGCGCTGTCTCCTGGAGTGGGGGCCGGTGGGGGGCGGTGAGGGTCGGCGGGGCCTGTGGGTGTCACCCCCACCGTCCGTCAGAGGCTCGCCGCGCACCCCGCTCAATCGGCCGTACGAGTGACCGCGCCCGGTGGCGGGACGCGGCTGCCGGTGTGACCGTGGGCGCATGAGCATTCAGGTAAATCGGCTCGCCGACCCGACGGTCCGGGCCTTCGTCATCGCCGTGAACTCCAACGACCGGGCCGCCTTCCAGGCCGTCCTGACGCCCGACGCGACCATGTCCGACGACGGTTCCGACCGGAACGTCGCCGAATGGGCGGACCGCGAGATCTTCTCCTCGAACGGCCACATGGACGTGGAGAACGAGTCGGACGGCGGGCGCGCGCTGATCGTCAATTACCGCAACGACACGTGGGGGGAGATGCGGACGAAGTGGCGGTTCACCGTCGAGGACGGGAAGGTCTCCCGGTTCGAGACGGGCCAGGCCTGACGGGCCAGGGTTTACGGGTCAGGCCTGACGGGCCAGGGTTTACGGGTCAGGCCTGACGGGCCAGGGTTTACGGGTCAGGCCTGACGGGCCAGGCATCACAGCCCTGCCCCCGGATCCGTCGCAGGGCAGCGGAACCTACCCCTCGATCCGCACCGCCGCCCCACTCACCCGCACCCTCTCGTCCCCTTCCTGCAGGCTCACCGTGAGCAGCCCGGGGCGCCCCATGTCCGCGCCCTGGTGAAGGGTGAGCTCCGACTCCGCGGGGACCAGGGCCAGTTCGCGTGCGTACGCGCCGAACGCGGCGGCCGCCGCGCCCGTCGCGGGGTCCTCCACGACGCCGCCCACCGGGAACGGGTCGCGCACGTGGAAGGTCAAGTCCGACTCCCGCCACACCAGTTGGACCGTGGTCAGATCCAGGCGGCGCATCAGGGTCGCGAGGCGTTCGAAGTCGTACGACAGGTCGGCGAGGCGTTCGCGGGTCGCGGCGGCCAGGATCAGGTGGCGGGCGCCCGCGTAGGCGATGCGGGGCGGCAGGGATGGGTCCAGGTCGTCCGCGGGCCAGTCGAGCGCGGCCAGGGCCTCGGTCAGGTCGGCCGCCGCGACCTCGTCGACGTGCGGCTCGACGCTGGTGAGCGTGGCCCGCAGGGTGCCGTCCACGTCGGTCACGGTCACCGGCACCGTGCCCGCCCGCGTGGAGAAGACGAAGTCGCCCGCGCCCTCGCCCCGTTCGGCCAGCGCGACCGCCGCCGCCACCGTCGCGTGCCCGCAGAAGGGCACCTCGGCCCGCGGGCTGAAGTAGCGCACGTCGAAGGCGCGGCCAGGGGAGCCGGAGCCGGAGGCGGAGTCCGGGGCGCCGGGGACCAGGAACGCCGATTCGCTGTAGCCCACCTCCGCCGCGATCCCCAGCATCGCCGCATCGTCGAGACCGGCGGCGTCGAGCACGATCCCGGCGGGGTTGCCGCCCGCCGGGTCGGTCGCGAAGGCGGTGTAGCGCAGCACGTCGGGAGAGGCGGCGTCCGCTGAGTTCGTCGTCATGTCGCAGGGCAACCGTTCCGCGGCCCCGGCCATTCCCGCGGCCCCCCGGCGCGGGTCCCCGCCGGCCGCCACGGAGCGGCTGCCCTGCCCCCTCCCCTTCACGGTGGCGTGTGGGCCGTCAGTGGCAGTTCTTGTAGCCGGGGTTGCTGTTCGTCCAGGAGCAGGAGTCCTTGAGCGAGCCGCTCGGCTTGATGAGGCGGGCCTTGTCGCTGGTGTTGTTCCAGACGTACGAGCCGCGGCCCCAGTAGCGGACGCCGGAGGCGTTGGTGCCCTTGCCGGTGCGGACCTTGACGGTCTTGCCGGCGCCGATCTTGTAGCTGCCGAAGGTGTACGTGTAGCCGGTGTTGTCCTTCAGCTTGTAGCCCTTGAGCTGGATCGCCGAGCCGGAGTTGTTGTGGATGTTCACCCACTCCGCGTTCAGCGATGAGTTGGAACGGCTGTCCCGGCCCGGGCTGTCGAACTGGATGTACCCGAGGTGCAGCCCGCCCTGGTGAGCGGCCGCGGCCGCGGTAGCGGGGGACGCGGCGAGCAGCGGTGCCGCGAGTGCGGCGGCGGCGAGGACGGCCGGGGCCGCGGAACGTATGCGCAAGGTGTGCTCCGAGTGTGCTCTGAATGTGGAGTTCTCGTGGAGGGCACGCTGAGCATACGGGGTGTGATGCGCGTAATTGACGCAGTGTCTTCCATTCCGCTTGTGAAGATATAGGCCGACCGTGAGGGCGGGGTCACGGTCGGCCACGAGTGGGTGTCTGTGGCTAACCCCGCCCGATGAAGGGCATGTTCGTCGCGAGCACCGTCGCGAACTGCACGTTCGCCTCCAGCGGCAGCTCCGCCATATGGCGCACCGTCCGCGCCACGTCCGACACGTCCATCACCGGCTCGGGTGCCAGTTCCCCGTTGGCCTGGAGGATTCCGGTCTGCATCCGCTCCGTCATGTCCGTCGCCGCGTTGCCGATGTCGATCTGGCCGCAGGCGATCCGGTAGGGGCGGCCGTCCAGGGAGAGGGACTTCGTCAGGCCGGTCAGCGCGTGCTTCGTCGCCGTGTACGCGATGGAGAGCGGGCGCGGGACGTGCGCGGAGATGGAGCCGTTGTTGATGATGCGGCCGCCCTGCGGGTCCTGCTCCTTCATCTGCCGGAAGGCAGCCTGCGCGCACAGGAACGCGCCGTTGAGGTTCGTGTCGACGACGTGCCGCCACGCGTCGTACTCCAGTTCGTCGACCGGCACACCGCCGGGGCCGAACGTACCGGCGTTGTTGAAGAGGAGGTCGAGCCGGCCGAAGCGGTCGCGCACGGCCGAGAAGAGCGCGGCCACGTCCTCGGGCCGCGAGACGTCGGTGCGCACGCACAGGGCGTCGGTCTCGGCCGGGGCGTTCACCTCGGTGGATTCCTCGGCGTGCGGGACGGGCCGCACCGCGGCGCCCTCCGACACCCCCGCCGCGATCGCCGCCGTCTCCTCCAGCGTCTCCTTCCGGCGCCCCGCGAGCGCCACGGACCATCCGGCCCGCAGCAGTTCCACCGCCACGGACCTGCCGATTCCGGAGCCCGCGCCGGTCACCACGGCGGTCCTAGCTTGCCCGGTTGGATGCCCAGTTAGCTCTGCGTTCATGGCCCCGCAGCGTACGGGAGTGGCGTCCATATGGTCATCATCAGCCCGCCATGCGGGTGTTGTGTACGCGACAGTCGCGCGTCGTCCCCCACCACTTGCATGCCCGTGACACCAAATCGTCAGGGGAGGGCCACATGACACCCGCAGGCCAGCAGGACACAGCCGAAATCCGAGCCGCCGCGAGCCGCTTGGGCCGCCGTCGTTTCCTCAGCGTCACCGGCGCCGCCGCCGCGCTCGCCTTCGCCACCAACCTGCCGGCGGCGGGCGCGGCGAGCGCCGCCGAGCTGGACGCACGGAAGATCGCCGACGATCCCTTCACGCTCGGCGTGGCATCCGGCGACCCGCAGCCCGGCTCCATCCTGCTCTGGACCCGCCTCGCCCCGGCCCCGTACGAACCGGGCAACGGTCTGCCGAACATGCGGGTCGTCGTCCAGTGGGAGGTCGCCCACGACGCCGCGTTCCGGCGCGTCGCCAGAAGCGGCGTGGCCATCGCCCACCCCGAGTTCAACCACACCGTGCACGTCGAGGTGGACTTCCTTGAGGCAGGGCGTGCCTACTACTTCCGCTTCAAGACCGGGACATGGATCAGCGAGACGGGCCGCACCCGCACCGCCCCCGCGGCGGGCAGCAAGGTGAGCTCCCTGACGCTGGCCGCGGTGTCCTGCCAGGCCTACCACGACGGTTACTACAACGCGTACAAACACCTGGCCAAGGACGACGTCGACGTCGTCTTCCACCTCGGCGACTACCTCTACGAGTACGCGGTGAACTCGGCCGGCGGCGCCCGCAACTACACCGACCGCACGCTGCCCGCCCTCTACAACCGTGAGACGCAGACGCTGGAGGACTACCGCCTGCGGTACGCCCTCTACAAGACCGACCCGGATCTGCGCGCCGCGCACGCCGCGCACCCCTTCGTCGTCACCTGGGACGACCACGAGACCGAGAACAACTACGCGGACGACCTCGACGAGAACGGCAACCCGCCCGCCGAGTTCCTGGTGCGCCGCGCCGCCGCCTACCGCGCGTACTGGGAGAACCTGCCGCTGCGCAGCCCCCAGCAGCCCGTGGGTCCGGACCTGCAGCTCTACCGCCGCTTGCAGTGGGGCAACCTCGCGCAGTTCGACATCCTGGACACCCGGCAGTACCGCTCCAACCAGGCCTACGGCGACGGCCAGGACATCCCGGGACCTGAGTCCACGGACCCCAAGCGCACCATCACCGGGGCCACCCAGGAGCGCTGGCTCATCGACGGCTGGCGGAGCTCGTCGGCGGTGTGGAACGTCATGCCGCAGCAGGTCAACTTCTCCCAGCGCAAGCTGGACCTCAACGCGGTGGCGAAGGTCAGCATGGACGCCTGGGACGGCTATCCGGCCTCCCGCGACCGTGTCCTCGCGGGCGCGGCGTCGGCCGGGATCGAGAACCTGATGGTGCTCACGGGCGACGTGCACGTCGGGTACGCCTACGACATCAAGGCCGACTTCGACAACCAGGCGTCCAAGACGGTCGGCACGGAGATCGTCGCCACGTCCATCGCGAGCGGTAGGGACGGCGCCGACAAGCCCGTGAACTGGGACACCTACACCAAGGCCAACCCGCACATGAAGTTCTACAACGGGCGGCGCGGGTACGTGACCGTCGCACTTGGGCAGGAATCCGCGCGCGCCGACTTCAAGACGGTGTCGGCGGTGACGACGCCGGGGGCGCCGATCACGACGGCTGCGTCCTTCGTGACGGAGGCGGGGAACCCGGGGCTGAAGCCCGCGTGACCCCGGTGGGCCGGGGTGCGCTCACTCGCCCGGGTAGCGCACCCCGATCCGCTCCCGCACCGCGTCCAGGGTCCGCATCACCGCGAGGGTGCCGTCCAGGGGGACGAGGGGGGACTCGGTGTCGCCCGCGCGCAGGCGGTGCATGACCTCGGCGGCCTCGTGCTTGAGGCTGTCGCGGGGGCCGTACTCGGGGGAGGCGGCGAACTCCTCGGGGTCGCGGCCTTCGCGGTGCAGCACGAAGCGGTCCGGGAAGAAGAACCCGTTCGAGACGTCTATGCGGCCCCGCGAACCGGTGACCGAGGCGGTGACGGGGGTGCCCGCGTTGATGGAGCAGTGCAACACAGCGTGAGCACCGCTCTCGTACGAGAGCAGCATTCCCGTCTGGAGATCAACGCCCTCATCCGAGAGCGTTGCTCTCGCGCTCACCCCCGAAGGCTCCCCGAGCAGCAACTGCGCGAACGACACCGGGTACACGCCGAGATCGAGCAGCGAGCCGCCGCCCTGCGCCGGGTCACGGAGCCGGTGCGCCGGAGGGAAGGGCCCGGCGAGGCCGAAGTCCGCCTGCACGGTCCGCACCTCACCGATCGCCCCGTCGTCGACCAGCGCCTTCATCCGCCTGATCAGCGGATGGCAGTACATCCACATGGCCTCCATCAGGAAGAGGCCCCGCCGCCGGGCGAGCGTCACCAGCTCCCGCGCCTCGCGCGCGTTCAGCGTGAACGCCTTCTCGCACAGCACCGCGCGCCCCGCGTCCAGGCACAGCCCCGCCGCCGCCCGGTGCGAGGCGTGCGGCGTCGCCACGTACACGACGTCTATATCCTCGTCCTCGGCGAGCGCGCCCCACTCCCCGTACGCGCGCGGTATCCCGAACCGCTCCGCGAACGCCTTCGCCGACGCGTCGGTTCGCGAGGCCACGGCGACCACTTCCGCGTCCGGCATGTCGAGGAGGTTCGCCGTGAACGACGCGGCGATCCCGCCCGTCGCGAGGATGCCCCAGCGCACGGGTTCACGGTTGTCTTCCACCACTGGGGCCCCTGTTCGTACAGCCGGAGTACCGCGGAGTCCCGCGGACTACCGGGGAAATGGTCTCAACCAGCACAGCTGAGCTGAGAGCATAGGTAATCGCACGCCTAATCGGGAGGGAATCCGCATGCCGGAGCACGGCAGCCGCACCACGAGTGGGCCCGAAGGCCCCCTCGTACGGCAGTCCCGGACGGTGGAGAAGGCACCGGCCCCCGCGGCCCCCGCTTCCGCGGCCCCCGCCCTCACCGCCCAGCGCCGCACCGGCCTCCTCGTCACCCTCGTGCTCGGCGGCCTCACCGCGGTGCCGCCGCTCTCCATGGACATGTACCTCCCGGCGCTCCCGGAGGTCACCCGCTCGCTGCACACGTCCGCCGCGACCGCGCAGCTGACCCTCACCGCCTGCCTCACCGGCATGGCGCTCGGGCAGCTCGTCGTCGGGCCGATGAGCGACAAGTGGGGGCGGCGCAGGCCGCTGCTCATCGGGCTCTTCATCTACATCCTCGCCACCGCGATCTGCGCGTTCGCGCCCACCGCCGAACTCCTCATCGCCTTCCGCCTGTTGCAGGGCCTCGCGGGCGCCGCGGGCATCGTCATCGCCCGCGCCGTCGTCCGTGACCTCTACGACGGCGTGGAGATGGCCCGCTTCTTCTCCACCCTCATGCTGATCTCCGGGGTCGCCCCGGTCATCGCGCCCCTCATCGGCGGCCAGGTCCTGCGCTTCACCGACTGGCGCGGCATCTTCGCCGTCCTCACGGTCGTCGGCATCGCCCTGACGGCGGTGGTCTGGCGGCGCCTGCCCGAGACGCTCGCCCCCGAGAACCGGCACAGCGGCGGCACCGCCGAGGCGCTGCGCACCATGAGGTCGCTCCTCGCCGACCGCGTCTTCACCGGGTACATGCTCGCGGGCGGCTTCGCGTTCGCCGCGCTGTTCGCGTACGTCTCCGCGTCGCCGTTCGTCGTCCAGGAGATCTACGGGGCGTCCCCGCAGACCTTCAGCCTGCTCTTCGGCGTGAACTCCATCGGCCTGATCACCGTCGGCCAGATCAACGGCAAGATCCTCGTCGGCCGGGTCAGCCTCGACAAGGTGCTCGCCTTCGGCCTGAGCGTCATCGTCCTCGCCGCGGGCGCGCTGCTCCTCATGACGTCGGGCGTCTTCGGTGACGTCGGTCTGTTCCCCGTCGCGGCCGGGCTCTTCGTCCTGATGTCGGCGATGGGCCTCGGTACGCCCAACACCAACGCCCTCGCCCTGATGCGCACCCCGCACGCCGCGGGCTCAGCGTCGGCGCTGCTCGGCACGTCCTCGTTCCTCGTCGGCGCGATCGCATCCCCGCTCGTGGGCATCGCGGGCGAGGCCACGGCCGTGCCGATGGCCCTCGTCCAGCTCGTCTGCGGTCTTGCGGCCATCGGCTGCTTCTTGGGACTGTGCCGCCCCTGGCAGCACTCGGCCAGGCCGAATCGGGAGGGGAAGGACCACTGACCGCGCCACGCCTCCTGCGCGCCGGGACGCCGGACCGTGCGGGGCTCGACACGGATGAGATGGCCCACCTCGTACGCGAGGTGCGCGCGCTGACGCGCGGCGAGCGGCCCTGGTGCGCGGGCGCCGTCGTGCTCGCCGGACGCGGCCCGGTGATCGCCGTCCATGAGGCGGTGGGCCGTGCGGTGCGCTATGCCGCGTACGACCCGGAGAAGGACGCGGGCGTCGAACTGCCGCCCGCGGAACAGGTGTTGACCCGCACGGGGACTCCCTTCGACCTGGCCTCGCTCACCAAATTGTTCACCACGGTCGCCGCGATGCAGCAGCTTGAGCGCGGCACGCTCGGCATCGACGCGCTGGTCTCCGCGTACGTCCCCGAGTTCACGGCGGCCGCCGAGCACGGCATCACGGTGCGCCAGCTGCTCACGCACACCTCGGGTCTGCGCCCCGAACTCCCGCTGTACGACTGCCCGGACGGCGCCGCTCGTCTCGCCGCCCTGCGTGCGGAGGCCCCGTCGAGCCTGCCGGGCGACTATGTCTACTCCGACCTGAACATGCTGCTCCTCCAGCACGTCCTGGAGCGCCTCACGCGCCGCCCGCTCGACGCCCTCATCCGTGAGGGCATCACGCGGCCGCTGGGCATGGCGGCCACCGGCTTCGGGCCGCGTCCCGACGCCGCCGCCACCGAGGACCAGCGCGGGCCCTGGGCGAAGGCCGACCGGGGGATGCTGCGGGGCGAGGTGCACGACGAGAACGCCTGGGCGCTCGGCGGCGTCGCGGGCCACGCCGGGCTCTTCTCCACCGCGCGCGACCTCGCGGTGTTCTGCCGTGCGCTGCTCTGCGGCGGCTCGTACGGTACGGCGCGCATCCTCGGCCCGGATTTCGTGGAGCTGATGCTGACGCCGCCGGGGCTCGGCTTCGGCCTTGACCAGGCGTGGTTCATGGGGGAGCTCGCGGGGCGCGGTGCGGCGGGGCATACGGGGTTCACGGGGACGTCCTTGGTCATCGACCCGGCCACGGACACGTTCCTGATCCTTCTGGCGAACACGGTCCACCCGCGGCGGGGGCGCGCCGACAGCGGGCCCCGGGCCCGGGCGGCTACACGGCTGGCCCGCGCGGCGCGCTGAGGCTTTGCTGAGGGGGGAATTTACCTGCGGGCCGGTGGGGGCTTGTCGCGCAGTTCCCCGCGCCCCTTGCGGGGCCCGGTCCCGCGCCCCTTACGGGGCGCTCCTCGGCGCACCCTAGAATCACCGGGTGAACGCCCCGACCTCCCCCGTCTCTCCGGCCGAGACCCTGCGCACCGCCCTCGCCGGGCTTCTCGACGGGCTTCCGGCCAAGCAGGCCGCGCAAGCTGTTGACCGGCTGATCGCCAACTACCGGGGGCGTACCCCGACCGACGCCCCGATTCTGCGTGACCGTGCCGATGTCGCCGCGTACGCCGCTTACCGCATGCCCGCGACCTTCGAGGCGGTGCGTGCCGCGCTCGGCGCCCTCGCGGACGCGGCGCCCGCAGGGTGGGCGCCCGGCAGTCATGTGGACGTCGGCGGTGGGACCGGCGCCGCGACCTGGGCGGTGAGCGCGACCTGGGAGGGCGAGCGGCCCGTCACGGTTCTCGACTGGGCCGAGCCCGCCCTCGCCCTGGGCCGTGAACTGGCCGCGGCGAACCCGTGGTTGAAGGCCGCGCAGTGGCAGCGCTCTCGTATCGGATCGGCGCTCAGCATCGAGAGCACCGATCTCGTCACGGTGTCGTACGTCCTCAAGGAGCTGACGGAGGACGACCGCCGGTCCCTGGTGGACGTGGCGGCGGCAGCCGCACAGCAGGCCGTCGTCATCGTCGAACCCGGCACCCCCGACGGCTACGCCCGCGTCATCGAGGCCCGCGACCGGCTGATCGCCGCCGGCTTCCGCGTCGCCGCGCCCTGTCCGCACAGCGCCGCCTGCCCGATCGTGCCCGGCGACGACTGGTGCCACTTCTCCGCCCGCGTCAGCCGCTCCTCCCTGCACCGGAAGGTCAAGGGCGGCTCCCTGGCGTACGAGGACGAGAAGTTCAGTTACGTGGCCGCGGTCCGCTTCGACGCCGGCCCCGCGCCCAAGCGTGTCGTACGCAAGCCGCAGATCCGCAAGGGCCAGGTCCTGCTCGACCTGTGCGCGGCGGACGAGACACTGCACCGCGAGACCGTGACCAAGCGCCACGGTCCGCTGTACCGCGCGGCCCGCGACGCGGAGTGGGGCGACGCCTGGCCGCCCCATGACGGCGACGCGCTAGACGCGTAGCTCCTGCGTGCAGCACTTCACGCTGCCGCCGCCCTTGAGCAGCTCGCCCAGATCCATGCCGACGGGTTCGTAGCCACGCTCCCGCAGCGGCGCGAAGAGGCCCACCGCGGCCTGCGGGAGCAGCACGTGCAGACCGTCCGACACCGCGTTGAGCCCAAGGGCCACCGCGTCCGGCTCCTCGGCGATCAGCGCGTCGGGGAAGAGCCGCCGCAGGACCGCCTGACTGCCCGGCGAGAACGCGGGCGGGTAGTACATGACGTCGTCCGTCGCGTCGTCGAGCACCGCGAGCGCCGTGTCCAGGTGGTAGTAGCGGGGATCGACGAGATCGAGCCCGAGCACCGGGCGGCCGAAGAACTCCTGCGCCTCCCCGTGCGACAGGGGGCTGGCCCGGAAGCCGCGCCCGGCAAGGACGTACGAGGACGTGACGGCGAAGTCGCCCTCGCCCTCGTTGATGTGCGTGGGTTCGTGGAGGTCAGTGAAGCCGTGCTCCCGGAACCACTCCAGGTGGGCGACGGCTTCGGCACCGCGCTCCGGATAGGCGAACCGCGCGCCGAGCACACGGCCCCCGATGACGGTCGCGCCGTTCGCGGCGAAGACCATGTCCGGCAGGCCCGGACGCGGCGTGAGCTCCTCGACGGTGTGGCCGAGCGAGCGGTAGCGGTCGCGCAGATCCTCCCATTGGGCGATGGCCAGGGGGACGTCGACCGGTTTCGAGGGATCCATCCAGGGGTTGATGGAGTACGTGACCTTGAAGTGTGCCGGTGAGCACATCAGATAGCGCCGGGGTGTGGCGCGACGAGGAAAACGACTCAACGAGGGCTCCTCACGTACCGCGGAGGTCAGTTACTGCCCAGAATGGGGCAGTTGCTGCCCATGGTGCGGTCTGAGGAGCCCTCGCGCTGTGATCTGAACGGGTGGTTCAGCGAGTGGTCCACTCGGGGAGGTGGATGGTCAAGACGCCGTCCACCTCCCCGTCTCCTGCCCCGTTTCACGACTGGCCGCGCGCCGAGCGGCCTTCCTGCAGCTTGCGCAGCAGCTCGCGCTTCTGCGCCTGCGGGCTGAGCCCGCCGCCGACCTGGCCGCCGCGGCCCCCGCCGCGCAGCGCCTTGCGGGAGAGGTTGGTGCGCGTACCGCCCACGCCCAGCATGTTTCCTGCTCCACCTCGCGACATGTGCGTACCTCCGGTTGATGACTTTGTGATGGCTTTCGACGAGCTTCCGCGAGACGTACCGTCTCGCTTCTTCGGTTACTTTGAACGAGACGGTTCGTCTTGTCAAGCGTTTACGAGACGGTACGTCTCGGCTCGTCCGCTGCTACATTCGACGGCATGGCCACGAAATCCGCCCCTGACTCCAAGCGCCGCAGCGAACGCTCGCGCCGCGCGATCTATGACGCCGCCCTCGACCTGGTCTCCGAGGTCGGGTACGGCAAGCTCACGATCGAGGCGATCGCCGCCCGCGCGGGCGTGGGCAAGCAGACGATCTACCGCTGGTGGCCGTCGAAGGGCGCCGTCCTGCTCGACGCCTTCCTGGACCTCGGCGAGCAGGCCCACCAGGAGGCGAGCGACAACGCGGGCGGCGACCTGCCCCCGACCGAGATCCCGGACTCCGGAGACCTGGAGGCGGACCTCAAACTCGTCATGAGGGCCACCATCGACGAGTTCAACAACCCCAAGTACGACGCCCCTTGGCGGGCGCTCGCCGCCGAGGGCATCCTCAACACGGAGCTCGGCGCCGAGTACGTGGAGAAGCTCCTTGAGCCCGGACTCCGGATGTACGTGAGGCGCATCGAGATCGCCCAGGAAGCCGGCCAGGTCGCGCCCCACGTGGACCCCCGCATCGCCCTGGAACTGTGGACGGGTCCGCTCGCCCAGCGCTGGATGCAGCGGACAGGACCGCTCACGCACGAGTACGCCGACAAGCTCGTCGAGTACGCCCTCTACGGCATCGCGCCGCGCTGACCCCGCCAGAAGGTCTTCGCTCCCTTCACCGGCGTCCGCGCGAGCAGCCCCGGCGTGTCCGTGATCACTCCGTTGCAGCCGAGCCGCAGTGCACGGTCGCGCTGGCGCGGTGTGGTCACCGTGTGCGCCCACACCCGGGGGACCCCGGAGCCGACCGCGCGCAGGAGATCCACGTCCCGCGCCTTGTGATCCACGTCCAGGACGTCCACGAACCCCGCCCACCGCTCGGGCCGGTCCGTGCGCATCTGCGCCTTGGAGCGCCACAGCTGCGCGAGCAGGCCCATCCGGTGGGCGCGCGCGGCGACGCGGGGCTCGTTGGAGTTCACGAACACCGAGCGCGTCAGGCCGCGGGAGCGGATCAGCGAGCCGAGCCTGCGCAGGCTGCGCGGATCCTTCGCCTCCAGCATCAGCACGATCCGCCCGCCGAAGCGGTCCAGGACCTCGGCGACCGTCGGCGGCCGCTCGGAGCGCCAGTTGCCGGGCAGGCCGGGGCCCGGCCGCAGCCTCACCTTCCGCCACTCGCGCAGGGTCAGCGAGCGCACCGGGCCCTTCGACGTCGTCGTACGGTCCAGGGTCGCGTCGTGCATGGCCACGAGGGTGCCGTCGCGCAGTATCCGCGTATCGACGTCGATGACCTGGGACGTGCCGCGTTTGTACGCCGCCACCAGGCCGGACATGCTGTTCTCCGGTACTTCCAGGGCACCCCCGCGGTGCGCGGTGTAGGTGATGCGGGGGAGGGCCTCCACCGTCAGAGGGCCGCCGCGGCCCCATTCGATCGGGGCGAGCGGTCCCGTGGGCGCCGCGAGGGTCAGTGTGGTGAGGCTCATGAGCCCCGAGAGTCCCGTGAGCACAGTCCTGGTGACCATGGCGAATACGGTAGGGGGGTAAATCCCCTGTTAGTACGCAATGACGCGCGATGTCACCCTGCGCCTTGCATCACCCCAGCTACCCCGGATGTGGGCTCTGGCCCCCCGAGGAGCAGGATGGTGCGACCATGGGAGATGCTTCTCGGCACACATGCGAGGTGAGGGGATTGATGGGCGCGGAGTTCGGCCGCCGGTCCGGCGGACAGAGCAGGATTTCCCAGTGGCTTCGCCGGCGTCCCCGACCGGAGGACACGGCAGGTGAAGAGGCGAGCCGCGAGGCCCTGCTCGTCGCCGCGGCGGCAGCGGGTCTGCCGCTCTCACCGGCGGCGCACCCCTCCGCGTACCGATGTTCCTGTGACCGCATCGGCTGTCCCACCCCCGCCAGGCACCCCATCTCCTTCGCCTGGCAGACGCAGTCCACCACCGACCGCGGGCAGATCGAGCGCTGGGCAAGGCATCAGCCGCAGGCCAACTTCATCACCGCGACCGGCATGGTCCACGACGTCCTTGACGTGCCGCTTGCCGCCGGGCGCGAGGCACTCGCCAGGCTGCTCGCCGACGGCATCGACGTGGGCCCCGTCGCCGAGTCCGAGGGCATCATGGACGAGGGGCGGATGCTCTTCTTCACGCTCACCCGCGGCACCCCCGAGGACGAGGACGAGTGGTGGCCCTGCGAGCTCGACTGCCACCCCGAGACCACGAACGAACACCCCGGCCTGCGCTGGCACTGCCGCGGCTCGTACGTCCTCGTGCCGCCCGCGCGGCTGCCCGGTGACCTGACCGTCCACTGGATCCGCGGCCCCGAGCACGCGCTCCCGGACCCGCTGACGCTCCTCGAGACGCTCACCGACGAATGCGCTCGCGTCGCGGGCGAGCCCCAGCACGACGTCGCAGCCTGGCCGTTGAGAGGCTGACGCCCTGCCGCGGGGCTACTCGCCCTTCGCGCCCGTCAGCCCCTGGATGCGGCTCAGGAACGTCACCTTGCCCGACCCCGCCGGGTCGAGAACGACCTGGTTGGAGACGCGCTCCAGCATCACCGACTGCCTGACCTCGCCCTTCAGGAGAGGCTTCACCTCGGGCTCGACGGTGAGGTTCACGCCCTTCGCGGCGGTCTGCTTCTCGTAGTGGTGCGTCGAGAAGAAGACCATCGCCCCGCCGTCCTGGGTGCGCAGGCCCACCGGCGCGAACGTCCCCTCGTTCTGCGGCTCGTCGATGTACTGGACGGCGATGCCGCGGCGCTTGGTGTTCTTGTCGCGGAACGACTTCCACGTGGACGTGTGGTCGCCCGGCGCGAACGTGTCGCCGCCCGACTTCAGATACGTCGTGTACTCCTTGCCGAGGTTCTTCGGCGCCACCGCGAGGGACGGGGAGTTCAGCTCGACCGGCTCCGCCCAGCCGTCCTTGTCCTTCTTCAGCTCGGGCATCTTGTCGGGCGACACCAGGTTCAGGTAGGACGCCTCCCACAGCTGGTCCTTGCTGCCCTTGGTGAAGACCAGGACCCAGCGCAGGTCGCCCCGCCGGTTGGACTTCGTGTCGGCCACGAACCACCGGGGCCAGCCGGCCTTCTTCGGGATCGAGAACTTCGCGTCCGTCAGCTCAAGCGGCACATGCTTGGGGTTGCCGCCCGGATTCTGCGCGCCCCGCACCTTCAGGCCCGCCTGGTTGATGGCGCTCAGCGGGCCCGTGACCCTGGCCGCGTCCAGGGCCGGGTCATAGGCCTTCTCGGCCTTGTTGTACGCGGTGAGGAAGTCCCGCAGCGCGCGGTCGGCCTCAGCCTTCGTCGCCGACGGGACGACTTCCCGCTCCCCGTGCACCGTCACGCAGCCGCTCGCCGTCACCGTCAGTACGGTCACCGTCGACGCCACCATCGCGTACCGGACCGGCCGTCGCGACCGGCCGTCCCGCATCGGAGTGCGCTGCCTTGGAAGCCTGCTCATGCGTTGCGTTCACCTTCCCCTTCCCGGGCCCGAACCCTACCGGGGCGAAGAAGAACGCGAGCGTCGGGATCAGGTACAGCAGCCACACCGTGACCTGGACAACCGTCGGATCGGGCTGGAAGTTGAAGATGCCCTTCAGAAGGGTGCCGTACCAGCTGTCCGGCGGGATCGTCGCGCTGATGTCGAACGCCTTGTTCCGCAGCCCGCCGAGGAACTCCGCCTCCTGCAGGTCATGGACGCCGTACGCGAGCACGCCCGCCGCCACGACCACCAGCATGGCGCCGGTCCAGGTGAAGAACTTCGCCAGGTTGATGCGGACCGTGCCCTTGTAGAACAGCCAGCCCAGCGCGATCGCGGTGAGCAGCCCCAGGAGCACGCCGATCAGCGGTCCCGGCGTCCCGTCGTTCGAGGCCCGCACCGACGCCCACACGAACAGCGCGGTCTCCAGGCCCTCCCGGCCCACGGCGAGGAACGCGGTGGCGACCAGGGCGCCCGTGCCCATCTGCAGCGCCGCGTCCAGCCTGCCGTGCAGCTCCGCCTTGAGATGACGGGCCGTACGCCGCATCCAGAAGACCATCCACGTCACGAGCGCCACGGCGACGATCGACAGCGAACCGCCCAGCGCCTCCTGCGCCTTGAACGTCAGCTCCTGAGAACCGAAGGTGAGCACGCAGCCGAAGCCGAGCGCGAGCGCGCACGCGACGCCGATGCCGAGCCAGATGGGTTTGAGGGCATCGCGCCGCTCCGTCTTCACCAGATAGGCGATGAGGATGCAGACGACCAGGCTGGCCTCAAGGCCCTCGCGCAAGCCGATCAGATAGTTACCGAACATGTCTGTCAGATCCCCTCAGCTGAACAGTGCCCGGCCCCACCAGTCGTCCTTGTCGCGGACGCCCGGCGGGATCGCGAAGACCGCGGAACCCACGTGCTGGATGTACTCGTTGAGAACGTCGGCGCGCGCCAGGCTGCGCTGCACCGGAATGAAGCCTGTGCGGACGTCCCGCTGGTAGGCGAGGAAGAAGAGCCCCGCGTCCAGGCGGCCCAGGCCGTCGGTGCCGTCCGTGAAGGAGTAGCCGCGGCGCAGGATCGTCGCACCGTCGTTGGTGTCCGGGTGCGCGAGCCGGACGTGCGAGTCGGGCTTCATCGCCTTCAGGAACGGCTCGTCGTGCTCCTTGGCCTTGCCGACCGGGGCGCCCTCGCCCTTGTCGCGCCCGAAGATGTCCTCCTGCTCACCGAGCGGAGTCCGGTCCCAGGTCTCGACGTTCATACGGATGCGACGCGCGACGAGATACGAACCGCCCGCCATCCAGTCCGGCCCGTCCTTCTCACCCACCCACACATGCTTGGCGAGCGCGGAGTTGTCCTCGCCCGAGATGTTGCGGGTGCCGTCCTTGAACCCGAAGAGGTTACGAGGCGTCTGCGCCCCCGGCGTGGTCGACGAGGTCTTCCCGAAGCCGAGCTGCGACCAGCGCACCGCGACCTTGCCGAAGCCGATGCGGGCGAGGTTGCGGATGGCGTGCACGGCGACCTGCGGGTCGTCCGCGCAAGCCTGCACGCAGAGGCCGCCGCCGCCGCGGGTCTTGTCGAGATTGTCGCCGGGAAACCTGGGCAGATCGACGAGGGCTTCGGGCCGGTCGTCCTTGAGCCCGAACTTCTCGAAGAGGCTGGGCCCGAAGCCGATCGTGAGGGTGAGCCGCGACGGCTTGAGGCCGAGCGCCTCGCCGGTGTCGTCCGGCGGCGCCTCCACGAGCCCGCCGAAGGCACCCTCACCGACCTCGTGCCCCGCGGTCATCCGCGCGGCGGCCTTCGTCCAGTCCTTCAGGAGCTGCACGAACTGCTCGCGGTCGTCCGTCTTCACGTCGAACGCGGCGAAGTGCAGCCGGTCCTGGACGGGCGTCGTGATGCCCGCCTGGTGCTTGCCGAGGAAGGCGACGGCACCGCCCGCCGACGAGGCGGGCACGGCCTCTTCCCCTTCCCCGGACCGGGCCACCGCGACCGCGCCCCCGGTGACGGCGGCGCCGAGCGCGAGCCCGGCACCGCCCCAGCCGAGGAGCGAACGCCGGGAAGGGGAAGCGGAGTTGCCTTTGCCGGAGCCCGCTTCCTCCGGTTCGGTCCCGGAGGTCCCGGAGGTCCCGGAGGTCCCGGTAGCCCCGGCGGTCCCGGCGGTGTCGTGCGTGATCTCAGCCATGGTTGTGGCCCCCTTACCGCTACTTGCCCGCTACTTGCTGCTCACGACAGCTGCGGCCAGCTTCGACAGCGGCTCGGCGAGCGCGTTGACGCCGTCCTGGAGTCCCTTGCGGTCCGCCTTGCCGACCTTGTCGTACGACGTGAACTCGTACGAGTCCTTGCCGCCGCCCTCGCGGTACTTGCCGAGCAGCTTGTCCAGGGCCGCGAACTGCTTGTCGAGCTCCTTGGTGAGCGCCGGGTCGTTCTCCGACGCGACCGACTTCAGCAGGCCGTACGCCTTCTCGGCGCCCTCGACGTTCGCCTTGAAGTCGACGAGGTCGGTGTGCGAGTAGCGCTCCTCCTCGCCGGTGACCTTGCCGGTGGCGACCTCGTCGAGGAGCTCCTTGGCGCCGTTGGCCATCGAGGTCGGGGTGATCTCGGCCTTGCCGACGCGCTTCTGCCAGTCCTTGAGGTCCTTGTCCAGCAGAGTGGCGAGCTCCTTGTCACGCTCACCGAGCTTCTTGTCCTGCCACAGGGAGCGCTCCAGGCGGTGCCAGCCCGTCCAGTCCTTCTCCAGGTCCTGGTCCTCCTCCAGGCCGTCCTCGCGCAGGTCGACCTTCGGGTCGATGTCACCGAAGGACTCGGCGACCGGCTCGGTGCGCTCCCAGCCGATGCGGGAGTTGGCGTACGTCTTCTTGGCGGCCTCGATGTCGCCCTTGCGGACGGCGTCGGTGAAGAGCTTCACCTTGGGGAGCGTCGCGTCGGCCTGCTCCTGCGCGTAGGCGCGGTAGTCGGCGACGGCCTTGTCCAGGCGCGGGTCGCGCTTGACGGCCTTGCCGCCGCTGACGCTGATCTTCTGGCGGATGCCGTCGCCCTTCATGCCGGGCTTGCAGGCGATCTGGTACGAACCGGACTTCACCTCGGCGGTGAGCTTCTGCTTCGTGCCGGGGCCGATGTTCTCGCGCTCGCTGACGATGCGGTCGTCGGGGAAGAGGAGGTAGACCTCGGTGACCTTGGAGCCCTTGTTCTCGATGGCCAGCTCGACGTGCCCCGAGCTGAGCTTCGTCTTCGAGACCTCGCACTTGTCGTCGGTGGCGGTCACCTCGACGGTGTTGCCGCCGCCCTTGGCGTCGCTCTTCTCGGTGCAGCCCGTGACGGCGGTGAGAGCTGCCACTGCGGCTATGGCGGTGGCGGCGGGGAGGCGGGCGGGGCGCATAGGGGCTCCAAGAGGGGTCACGGACGATTCCGGCATGCTGGTGACGATTCCGGCACGCCGGTGAGGCGGACCTAACTTAACCGACCCTTACCTGGTCGATACCCGGCCGTTCCGTGATTCACCTCTCAACGGTCGGGGGGCGGATTCTTTCCCCAACCCCGCCCCTTCCCGAAAACCCGCTCTGGCGCGGGGGCCTTGGTGACCGTCATCACCGGCTCCGCCGAGTTCGTCCTCAAACGCCGGACGGGCTGAAATACCTGCGGACGGGGTGGGTGGGCGGGAAAGATCCGCCGCGAAGCGGCGGTTCAGGCACGGACCGGCGTGACCAGCGGAGCCCCCGTGCGGGGATGCGGAAACACCTCCACCGGTTGCCGGTAGACCTCGCTGAGGAGAGGGCCCGTGAAGACCCCGGCCGGAGCCCCCTCCGCGGCCACACCCCCGCCCCGCAACACCGCCACCCGATCCGCATACGCCGCCGCCAACCCCAGGTCATGCAGCACCACCACCACCGCGTCCCCCGCAGCGGCCCGCTCCCGGCAGATCCGCAGGACCAGCTCCTGGTGGCGGAGGTCGAGCGCCGCGGTCGGCTCGTCGAGCAGCAGAAGCGGCGTCCGCTGAGCCAGCACCCGCGCCAGCGCGACCCGCGCCCGCTCACCCCCGCTCAGCGCCGAGAAGGACCGGGCGGCGAACTCGCCGACCTCCGTCGCGGCCATCGCCTCCCGCACGACACGGTCGTCGTCCTCCTCCAGCGCCGTCCCGGCCCAGGGCGCACGCCCCATCCGTACGACATCCTCGACCGCGAAGGGGAAGGAGAGCGCCGCGGACTGGGGCAACACCGCCCGCCGCAGGGCGAGTTCACGGGCGGGCCACTCCGCGGCAGGGCGCCCGCAGACCCGCACGGCCCCCGCCTCCAACGGAACATCGGCGGCCAGCGCAGCCAGCAACGTCGACTTCCCCGCCCCGTTGGGCCCCACAAGAGCGAGCACCTCACCCGCCCGCGCGGTGAGGGACACCCCCGCAAGCACCTCGCGCCCACCCAGCCGCACCCGCAGCCCCGACGCCTCGGCGAGCACCTCGCCGGGAGAGACGGGACCCGGCAGGACGCGCCCGCCCCCGGAGGAGAACAGCCGCTCCGCAATCCGCCCGATCATGCCCAACCCCCTTGCTTACGACGAGTCCTGCGCAGCAGCCAGAAGAAGAACGGGCTCCCGAAGAGCGCGGTGAGCACCCCCAGCGGCAGCTCCGCGGGAGCCGCCACCGTCCGCGCCGCGAGATCCGCGCCGACAAGCACGACCGCCCCGCCCAGCGCACTGCCCGGCACGAGGAAGCGGTGGCCGGGGCCCGCCGCCATCCGCAGCAGGTGAGGGACGAGCAGGCCGACGAACGTGATGATCCCGGCGACGGCCACGGCGGCGGCGGTCAGCAGCGCCACCACAAGGACAAGCACGAGCCGCAGCCGCTCGACGTCGACCCCGAGGTGCCGCGCGGGCCGCTCGCCGAGCGCGAGCAGGTCCAACTTGCGTGCGTACAGCGGCGCCACGGCAAGACCGGCCACCGCGCATGGCACCACGGCGAGCACCTTCGGCCATGTCGCCCCCGCGAGCGAGCCGAGCTGCCAGAACGTGATCTGGGTGATCTGCGCGTTGTCCGCGAAGAAGATGCAGAGCCCGATCAGCGCCCCCGCGAACGCGTTCACGGCGATCCCGGTGAGGATGAGCGTGACGACCTCCGTACGCCCGCCGTTGCGCGAAAGGACGTACACGAGAAGGACGGTGGCGAGCCCTGCGACGAACGCGCAGACCGTCACGGTCCAGTTCCCGAAGAAGCTGAGACCGAGCGCGATCGACGCCACCGCGCCGACGGCCGCGCCCGCGGAGATCCCGATGACGCCGGGCTCGGCGAGCGGATTGCCGAACACCCCCTGCATGAGCGCCCCCGCGCAGCCGAGCGACCCGCCGACGAGCAGCGCGAGCGTCACGCGCGGCAGCCGCACGTTCCACAGGACGCTCTCGCCGACGCGGTCGAGCGCGCTCCCGCCGAGCCCGATCCGGTGCCGCACGGAACTGAGGACGTCCCCGAGCGGGATGTCGTACGCGCCGACGCCCGCGGAGAGGAGACACAGGAGGACGAGGGCGGCGGTGAGCCCGATGGTCAGGGTGGCGGCCGTGCCCCGCCTGCGTCTCCGGGAGGCCGGCGGCTCTGAGGCGGCTGGTCCGGCGTCCGCCGCCTTGGTCAGGACGGTCACTTCTGAGCGCCCCCGTACAACTGCTCCACCAGGGACTTCAGGACCTGGTCCGTACGCGGCCCGTAGTTCAGGAGCACTCCGTCGTCGATCGAGACGATGCGGCGGTCGAGCCCGGCCGGGGTCTCGGCGACCCCCGGGATCTTGAGAAGACCGTCCACGCCGTCCACGGATTCGAGCCCCTTGGACATGACCAGGATCGCGTCGGGCGCCGCCTTGGCGAGCGCCTCGCTGGTGATCGCCGTGAAGTCCTTCTTCAGCCCCGATGCCTTGCCCGCGTCGACCGCGCCCGCCGCCTCCAGGAGCGAACCGGCGCCGGACTCGCGACCGCCGAGCAGATAGACGGACGCGGAGCCGCGCAGGTAGAGGAAGGCGACACGGGGCTTCTCGGCGCGGGCGGCCGCCGGGAGGGACCCCCGCACCTTCGCGATGCGTTCCCGCGTACGGGACTTGAGCTCGTCGCCCGACTTCTCGACCCCCAGCGTCCTGGCCACCGCGTCGATCCGGGGGCCCACGTCGTCGAGGCCCTTCGCCGGGTCGAACACGACCAGCGGGATGCCCGCGTCACGTATCTGATCGATGGCCTCCGCGGGCCCCGTCGTGGTGTCCGCGAGGACGACCGTCGGCTTCAGGGAGAGGACGCTCTCCGCCGAGACGTCGTGCGCACGTGTCACCACCGGCAGCTTCTTCGCCTGCTCGAAGGTGGCGGTGATGTCGCGGGCCACGACGTTCTTGCCGAGGCCGAGCGTGAAGACGATCTCGTTCAGGCTGCCGGTGAGCGGCATGATCCGGCTGGTGTCCTCGACGGTGACCTTCTTGCCGTCGGCCGATGTGACGGTGGCGGGGAGCGCGGGGGAGGGGCGGGACTTCAGCGGTTCGACCCGGTCGGGCGCTGAGGCTGCTGCCTTCGTCTTCGGCGATGTGTCGCCACCGCCGTCCGACGATGATCCACAGCCCGTGAGGGCCAGGGCGAGGACGGCGGTCCACGCGCCGGCGATACGGAGTGAGCGCGGCCTATGCACCGAAGTCCACCGTCCTGTCGTGCTGTTGAAGGTCTGCTGTCGAAGGTGCTGTGAGGTACCTGGTGCCCGGGTGGCCGGGATGGGGGTTCCAGCCCGAGTGATCGTAGTTTAGGTTAGCCTTACCTCATTAGCCACACCCGGAGGGGTCCCATGTCGTCGTCAAGACAGGCGCGAGCCATCGCCCGCGCCGGAGCCGTGGCCGTGCTCACCGCACTCGTCGGAGCACTGCTTCCCGCGGCCGCCGCGCACGCCGATGACCGCACGGTCCAGGGCGGACGGCTCGACTGGGGCATCAAATCCTCCTTCCAGAGCTACGTCACCGGGCCCATCGCCCAGGGGAGTTCGACGCTGCGGGGCGGCGCCGCCACGGTCGGCGGCAGCCAGTTCCGCTTCCACTCGGCGAAGGGCTCGTACGACCCGGACAGCGGGGCCTTCAGCGCCGGGTTCTCCGGCGGGGTGCACTTCCTCGGCCACAAGAAGGGCGGCTCGTACGAGCTCGACCTCACCATCAGCCGCCCCACCGTCAAGATCTCCGGCGGCTCCGGCACGCTCTACGCCGACATGGTCAGCAAGGAGAAGGGCACGGGCAAGGTCACATCCACCGCCCAGGTGCCGCTCGCGACCCTCGGCATGTCCGGCATCGACATGAAGGGCGGCTCAGGACCGATCGCCCTCAACAACCTCCCCGCCACGCTCACTTCCCAGGGAGCGAAGGCCTTCGCCGGGTACTACACGGCGGGCACCGAGCTCGACCGGGTGAGCCTGTCCACGGACCTCGCGGCGAAGCCCGGCTCCGGCAAGCCGTCGAAGAAGCCCTCGCCGAAGCCCTCGGAGTCCGGGAAGAAGGCGGAGGTGAAGACCGGCCGGATCGAGGACGCCGCCGTCGACTGGGGCGTGCGCCGCACCTTCCGCGAGTACGTCACCGGCTCCATCGCCAAGGGTGAATGGAAACTGTCCGCCGGGGCCCAGGACGGCGGCGCGCTCTTCCGCTTCCCGCAGGGCGAGGGGACGTACGACAAGAAGAAGCAGACCCTCGACGCGGACTTCGCGGGCACGGTGCGCTTCACCGGCGAGCACGGCCTCGACCTCGCCCTGAGCAAGGTCGCCGTCGAGGTGAAGGAGGACGGCAAGGGCACGCTCTTCGCCGACGTCGACAGCAAGGGCTCGAAAAGCAAGGGCTCGAAAAGCAAGGGCTCGAAAAGCAAGGGCGACAAGGGCGTCACGCTGAAGAAGGCCCCGCTGATCACCTTCGCGGCCAAGGAGCTGAAGCCGAAGGACGGGCTCGTCTCCCTCACCGAAGTGCCGTCGAAGCTCACCGCTGACGGTGCCAAGGCGTTCGGCGGCATGTACAAGGCGGGCTCCGAGATGGACCCGCTCTCTCTCGCCGTCGCCCTCGACGCCGAGGCGAAGCTGCCCGCCCTGCCGGACCTCGGCTCGTCCGCGAGCCCGACACCGCAGGCGAAGAAGCCCGCCGAGCCGAAGACCGAGAACGCCGCCGACTCGTCCGACTCCTCGTCGCCCGCCGTGCCGATCGGTGTCGGGGCGGGCGTGGCGGTGCTGCTCGCAGCGGCGGTCACGTTCGGAGTCGTACGCAAACGGCGCGGCGCCGACCAGACCTGACGTCGCCGCACAGCACTACTGCACTGCACAGCACAGCATCGCACTGCTCTGCACAGCACTTCACTTCGCCTCAGTTCAAGGAGACCACTGACCATGGCAGCCATTCGCCGCCCGATAGCCCTCGCCGCAGCAGCCGCCACCGCTGTGGCGCTCGGTGCCACCGTCCTGGCGGCCGTCCCCGCGTCCGCGGCCGAAGTGCCGCTGAAGGACTACCGGCTGACGTGGGGCGTCAAGGAGAGCTACCGCAGCTACGTGACCGGTATGGCGGCAGGGAAGATCACTGTCGCTGACGGTGCCGAACAGGCCGCGGACAACGGCCCGTTGAGCTTCGTCGATGGTGCGGGGACCTACGATTCCGAGAAGCACACCGTAGACCTGGCCTTCAAGGGGAGCGTGAACTTCACCTCCAAGCTGCACGGCTTCGACGTCAAGCTCGCGGACGTCCGCTTCGACAGCGCGAAGGCGAAGATCACCGCCGACGTCACCAGAGACGGCGGTACGCCCAAGGACGACGTGCCCCTCGCCGATGTCACCGTCACACGCACCATGACCGACATGAAGACCAAACTGACGAAGGAGGCGGACGAGGCGCTCGGCGGCGGTGGCCGCTATACCGGCGCGGACGGCGACCCGCTGACGGTCGCGCAGAAGACGCCTCCGACGGGCACCCCGTCGCCGACGCCCACCCCGACGCCCACGGGTAAGCCGACCTCGACCCCGACGCCGAAGCCGACGGCGACTCCCACGCCGTCCGGTTCGACGACGGCCTCGCCCACTCCCGCTCCCACGTCGTCCACCTCGAAGCCCGCGCCTTCGGAGGAGGCGGGCAAGGTCCACGACGGCTCGCTCGCCTGGGGCGTGAAGGAGAGCTTCCGCCGCTACATCGAGTCCGGCGGCGGCGCCACGCTCTCCGGCGGCGCCGAGAAGAACGACAACGGCTACGACTTCCCGTACGCCAAGGGCGACGTGGACAGCGACGCGAAGAAGCTGAACGCGTCCTTCGGCGGCGCCGTCCGCTTCCAGTACAAGGCGCACGGCATCGACATGAAGTTCAGCGACATCAAGGTGGCGGCTGACGGCACCAAGGGCACGCTGACCGTGGACGTCACCACGCCCAAGGGCACCAACAGCGACGTGAAGTTCGCGACGCTCGACCTCTCCAAGGCGTCGTACGCGGCGAAGGACGACGTCGTCGTCCTCGACAAGGTGCCGGCGGCGTTCACCGCGGCGGGCGCGAAGCAGTTCGAGAGCGAGGACGCGCCGTCCGGCTACAAGGAGGGCGACGCGATCGACCCCGTGACGGTGGCGCTCTCCGTCGCCGAAGGCGCGGAACTGCCGGGTGGCAGCGGCGGATCGACGGGCGGCTCGACGGGCGGCTCGACCGACTCCGGTTCCACCGGCGGGGGTTCTTCCGACCTCGGCGGAGGCGGCTCGGTCGGCGGCGGTACGGGGGGCTCGCTGGCGTCCACCGGTTCGTCGGTGCCGACGGGTGCGCTGCTCGGGGCCGCGGGGGCGATCGCCGCAGCGGGCGCCGGGGCGGTGTACGTGGCTCGCCGCCGGGCCTCCTCCTGAAACCCCGGGGTGCTTGAATGCCGGGATGACGCAACTGCCTGACGGTCTCGATGTACTCCGGGTGTTCTGCGGGCCCGACGGTCGGCACGGCAATGAGCTGGGTGTCGTGCGGGACGGGGCCCGCGTCCCTGGGCGTGGTGAGCGGCAGGAGGTCGCGGCGAAGCTCGGCTTCAGCGAGACGGTGTTCGTGGATGACCCCGAGCGCGGGGTCATCGACATCTACACCCCTACGCTGCGGCTGCCCTTCGCCGGGCACCCCTGCGTAGGTACGTCCTGGCTCCTCGACGTCCCTGAACTGGTCACGCCCGCGGGGGTCGTGGAGGCCCGCCAGGACGGGGAGTTCAGCTGGATCGCTGCGCGGGCGGATTGGGCGCCGGGTCGCGTCCTTCGTCCGTACGGAACCCCGGCCGAGGTGGACGCCCTCGCGGTGCCCCCGCCAGGGGAGTGGGTGTACGCGTGGGCGTGGGAGGACGAGGCGGCGGGGCGGGTCCGTGCGCGGGGCTTTCCTGGGCGGGACGACGGCATCCGGGAGGACGAGGCCACGGGGGCGGCGGCGCTGCTCCTGACGGAGCGTCTTGGCCGTGCGCTCAACATCACGCAGGGGCGTGGCTCGCAGATCCTTACGGCGCCGGCGCCGGGTGGGGTGATTGAGGTGGGGGGACGGGTGCGGCTCGCGAGGGGCTGAGGTTGCCTCCGGCGGTCTTTTCCCCAACCCCGCCCCTTCCCGAAAACTCGCTGGCGCGAGGGCCTTGGTTGCCGTCATCACCGGCTCCGCCGAGTTCGTCCTCAAACGCCGGACGGGCTGGAAAATCAGCTGCGGGGCAATCGGGTGGGTGGGCGGGAAAAATAGCCCCTCCGGCGTTTGAGGAGCGGGGGTCTGGGGGCGGAGCCCCCAGTTTCGGGGGCCCGCAGGGACGCCCTACGCCGACAGCGGGAACTCCTCCCCCAGCTCACGGAAAACCCCCGTATTCAAAGCGAAAGCGCGCTTGCACTCGTCCACGATCCGCTGCCTCTCCAGCTCATCCGGGACCACTTCCCCCAGCCCGTCCAGCAGCTCCCGATAGCCCCGCTTGAACGCGGCCGGGTTGGCGATGCCCTCGAAGACGTAGAACCGGACACCGTCGCCCTTCCGGGCGAACCCCCACGTCTGCTCCGCCTTGCCGCGGATGATCTGGCCGCCGGAGAGATCGCCGAGGTAGCGGGTGTAGTGGTGGGCGACATAACCGCCGGGCCACTCCCGCGCGCACTCCGCGACCCGCGCCGCGTACGCCGCCGTGGCCGGCAGGGGAGCGGCGGAAGACTTCCAGCCCGCGCCCCGCAGATGCGTGAGGTCCCGCTCCAGCTCCGCGACGCGCAGCAGCTCGGGCTGTATGAACGGTCCCGCGACCGGATCGCCCTTCAGGGCCTCCGCGCCCTCCTCCAGGGCGCGGTACACGAACCACAGCTGTTCCGTGTAGCGCGCGTACGCGTCGACGCCGAGCCTGCCGCCGAGCAGGTCGCTCATGAACGTCGAGGTCTCCGCCTCCGTGTGCTGCTCGTGCGACGCGGTGCGGATGACCGTGGAGAACGGATCCATGAGGGACCTCCGAAGCCGAAGAAAGCGAGGAACGCGAAGAGCCGACGAAAGGCGGGAACCAGTGCGACCGCTACCGATCATCCAAGTTAGGCTTACCTAAGTCAACTGGTTCCCGACGTCCTGTCGGTAAAAACGCTACCCGCTCAGAGCTCAGGGAAGCGTAAGGATCTCCGCCCCGCTGTCCGTCACCACGAGCGTGTGCTCGAACTGCGCGGTCCGCTTGCGGTCCTTCGTCACCACGGTCCAGCCGTCCTCCCACATGTCGTACTCGTACGTGCCGAGGGTCAGCATCGGCTCGATCGTGAACGTCATGCCGGGCTGGATGGTGGTCGTCGCGTGCGGGCTGTCGTAGTGCGGGACGATCAGGCCGGAGTGGAAGGACGTGTTGATGCCGTGGCCGGTGAAGTCGCGGACGACGCCGTAGCCGAAGCGCTTGGCGTACGACTCGATGACGCGGCCGATGATGTTGATCTGGCGGCCGGGCTTGACCGCCTTGATGGCGCGGTCGAGGGACTCGCGGGTCCGCTCCACGAGCAGGGTGGACTCCTCGTCGACGTCCCCGACCAGGTACGTGGCGTTGTTGTCGCCGTGCACCCCGCCGATGTAC